>NZ_NSDZ01000040.1:0-312 GCF_002300155.1 Rhodococcus sp. ACS1 | reverse complement strand
ACCCGGATTCCGGGACTGCGCGTGCTGGATCCGCAGCGCCGCAAGCGCCAGTCCCGCAGGCCTACCCGCCCGGAACCACCCCGCCGGGTGCCCGGTGACGATTGGACGCAGTGGGAATCCGAACTCGACGAAGGCTCCCCCCACGAGCGGAAGGCGCCGAAGACCTCCACGCGCCAGCACCACAGGTCCTCGGGGATTGCCCGGATCGGGAGCCGCGCCGCACGCAGCGCGGCCCGTACCGCGGTGCGCCTGACAATCCGGCACGTACCGGCTGCCCGCGCCGCCCATCGCGCATATCGCTTCCTGCGCTGA
>NZ_NSDZ01000004.1:1354271-1822329 GCF_002300155.1 Rhodococcus sp. ACS1 | reverse complement strand
GCCCGCGACATCCTCGCGAAGGGCTGCTCGATCGACCTGCACCCCACCGTGTTCCGCCCCGGAACCGCCGTGCAGACGATGCTCGGACTCGCCGGCGTCATCCTCACCGCACTCGACGACACCGGCACCGACTACCGCATCCTGGTACGAGCCTCCTTCGCCCGCTACCTCGCGGCGTGGCTCATCGACGCCGCCGAAGAATACGGAACCCGCCCCGAATAAACGCGGCAACGAAGGCAATCCTCGGCCCCGGGGGACGACATGGCGCCGTCCCCCGGGGCCGATTTCCACCCACAAGGAGGTGCACCCCGATGCCGTCCCCCACTCTCACCGCCACCGGCCCCCACCGGCTGCTCGCCGCCCTCACCCGCCACACCCCCCTGGTCTGCGGCATCGTCAACGTCACCCCCGACTCCTTCTCCGACGGCGGCCGTTACACCGACCACCACCACGCCATCGACCACGCACTGTCACTCGTCGCCGACGGCGCCGACCTCCTCGACATCGGAGGCGAATCCACCCGCCCCGGATCCACCCCACCACCGGTCGCCGACGAAATCGCCCGCGTCATCCCCGTCATCGAGGCACTCGCCCGGCACACCACGGTCCCCATCTCCGTCGACACCTCCCGCCCCGAGGTGATGCGCGCCGCCGTCGCCGCCGGCGCCACCCTCATCAACGACGTCCGCGCCCTCCAGCTCCCCGGCGCCCTGCACACCGCCGCCGACCTGCAGGTCCCGGTCTGCCTCATGCACATGCTCGGCGACCCCACCACCATGCAGCACGCACCCCGATACCGGAACGTCGTACACGAGGTCCGACGCTTCCTCCTCACCCGGATCGAGGCGTGTCTGACCGCCGGCATCCCGTCCGAGCACATCCTGCTCGACCCGGGCTTCGGATTCGGCAAAACCCTCACCCACAACCTTCAACTACTCAGCGAACTCCGGCAGATCACCGAGATCGGCCTCCCCGTCATGGCCGGACTCTCCCGCAAAGGCATGCTCGGCGCCATCACCGGCCGCGACGTCGACCACCGCCAGGCCGCATCCGTCGCTGCAGCCCTCATCGCCGCCCAGAACGGCGCCGCCATCCTCCGCGTCCACGACGTCGCGGAGACGGTCGACGCCGTCGCGGTGCTCCGCGCACTCGTATATCGTGGTCCCGCCACCTCCAGTCACGCGCCGAATCGAGACTCCGCCCTGTGAACACTTCCGTGTCCGCCGCAGTGGGGCTCGCGACGATCGACACAGCTGAGGTTCAGCTGATGGAGACGATGTATCACGATCCCCGCACGGGCTTGCGGCATCTCGACCGTCACCTGTCGCGTCTGGCCCGTTCCGCGGCGGTCCTCGGGTACGAGTTCGGGGAACGAGAGGTCCGGCGCCACCTCGCGCACCAGCTGTCGTGCGCCGGAGCGGCCCGGGTCCGGGTGCGCCTGCACCGCGACGGCGGCGTGGACGTCGACGTCTTCGCTCCCCCGGTCGCGCCTGCCTGTGTATCCCTCGTCCTCGACGACGAGCCCGTCGATTCCCTCGACATCCTCCTCGGGCACAAGACGACGTTGCGCGAGCGGTACGACCGCAGGCGTCACCGCAATCCCGATGCCGACGACGTCGTGCTGGTCAACGAATTCGGGCATGTCACCGAGACCACGATCGCGAACCTCGCCGCCCGGATCGACGGCGCCTGGTGGACGCCGCCGTTGTCGTCGGGATGTCTGCCGGGTGTCGAGCGGTCGTGGCAGCTGGACCGCGGGTTGATGCACGAGCACATGCTGACGCCGAGCGACCTCCGGGGTGCCGATGCCCTCGTCGTGATGAGTTCTCTCAAAGGTGTGCTGCCCGCGACGCTCCGGCCGTAGCCGCCACATTTCCCAACGTTTTCCCGATCCCCTCTTGACCCATGTCGCATACTGACCTACCGTTATTGCACTGACTGATATATCAATTTCGAATCTGTTGGATCGCAGACGAGTGGTCCGCGACCGCAAGGCCCGACTGTCAAAGGAAAAGGCATGAGAGCTCGTAAGATTCCCTCGGACCGACGGTATACGGCCACACACAGCTGGGTGGCGCTGACGCCGGGTGCGAACTTTTCCGATTTCCCCTTGCGCGCAGGCGTCACCGACCGCGCACTCGACGACATCGACGTGGTCGGAGTGGACCTGCCTGCCGTGCGAAGCACTGTCGACGCGGGTTCCCCCTGCGCTGTGATCTGGTCGTCGGCGCGGACGGCCATCACGGTGTACGCCCCGATCGGCGGTCTGATCACGATGACGAACCGCGACGCCACCGCTGATCCGGCGCTCGTCGCCGAAGATCCGTTCCACGCCGGATGGTTGTTCGCCATCCTGCCGGTGCCGTCGTCGTCCACGTACGGCCTCCTGACCCCCGCGCAGTACGCGACCGAACTCAACGAGACGGTGACCCTGTGACCATCAGCGTGTTCGACCTGTTCTCCGTCGGTGTCGGCCCCTCGAGTTCTCATACCGTCGGACCCATGCGCGCGGCCGCGCGTTTCGTGTCCGACCTGCACACGCTCGGCGCGTTCGAGGACGTCACCGGCGTCCGCGTCGACCTGTACGGCTCGCTCGCCGCGACCGGCGCCGGCCACGGGACGATGTCCGCAGTCCTGCTCGGCCTCGAGGGGTATCGGCCCGAGACGATCGAAACCGAGGAGATGGAGCAGCGACTCGAGGCGATGCGGACCACGCGGCGCATCGCGCTCGGCGGTTCGCACCACATCGCGCTGGCCGAGGACGAGATCGTGCTTCATCCGCTGACGATCCTGCCGTTCCACCCGAACGGGATGACGGTGACGGCCTATGCGGCCGGGAACGTGGAAATCCATCGGGAGACGTACTTCTCGATCGGTGGCGGGTTCGTGGTCACCGAAGCCGAGAGCACGGAACACCGGCCGACGCCGGCGAGCGGGTCGTCGTTCGGGTCCGCGAAGGAACTCCTCGACATCTGCGCGCGGCACGGATGCCGCGTCAGCCAGGTCATGCTCGAGTTCGAAAGCGAAACCCGCGCGGCCGCGGAGATCCGCGACCGGCTGCTCCACATCCGCGACGTCATGGTCGAGTGCGAGCGACGCGGCATCTCCCGCGACGGACTCCTTCCCGGTGCGCTGCGCGTCCGGCGGCGCGCCCGTGACTGGTATCTCCGGCTCGATCAGGAAGACCCCCATCGTGATCCCGCGTTCGCGGAGGACTGGGTCAACCTCGTCGCGCTCGCGGTCAACGAGGAGAACGCCTCGGGTGGGCGCATCGTCACCGCCCCCACCAACGGCGCCGCGGGCATCATCCCCGCCGTCCTGCACTACGCCGTCCACTACACGCCCGCCGGCCGGGCCGACCCCGACGAGACCGCGGTCCGGTTCCTCCTCGCGGCCGGCGCGGTCGGATCCCTGTACAAGGAGCGGGCGTCGATCTCGGGCGCCGAAGTCGGCTGCCAGGGCGAGGTGGGCTCGGCGGCGTCGATGGCCGCCGCAGGACTGGCCGAGATCCTCGGCGGCACACCGGAACAGGTGGAGAACGCCGCGGAGATCGCCATGGAACACAGCCTCGGCCTCACCTGCGACCCCATCGAAGGCCTCGTCCAGATTCCGTGCATCGAACGGAACGCGATCTCGGCAGGCAAGGCCATCAACGCCGCCCGGATGGCCCTGCGCGGCGACGGGACCCACCGCGTAAGCCTGGACCAGGTGATCGAGACGATGCGCTCGACCGGCGCTGACATGCTGTCGAAGTACAAGGAGACGTCCACCGGCGGTCTCGCCGTCAACGTCCCCGTCAACTACGTCGAGTGCTGACATGATCACAGACGAACTTCGACTTCTCCCGGCCCGCGCCGCTCATTTCATCCGGCAGCACCCGGTTCCGGCGCGCGGCGCGTACGCGCCGGAAACCCGACTGTCGGTGCTCGACATTCTCGTGCATTGCGCGCCGGTGCGCGGCGACGCGTTCGTGGCATTCCAGTTACTGAGCCGAAGCGCCCTGCCGGACTCGTACCTTCTCCGCCTCGATGTGCTGGACGACGCGCTGTCCGCCCTCGACTCGTTCACCGTGACCGAGGACGAATGCGAACAGGCCTTCGGTCCGAACTGGGAGGACGTCGTGCGGCACGCCGTCGATGCGGCAGCACTCGTCGACGAACAGTTCGGAGCACTGACGCGGACGAGCAGCGCCGTCGACGGCCGCCGGCGGCTCGGCGCCTGGATCTGCGCACGAGACGCGGCGTCGGAAGCCGGCCGGATCAGGTCCTGGTACCGCGCCCAGGACGCCGCGTGGGAACGCCACTACATGGACGGGGTGACCCTGCGCGAGGACGAGCGGATGCGTGCCGATCTCGCGACCGCCGTGCGCGACGCGGCGGCTGCGCACGCGGTGTCGGATCTCGTCGGAACACACGATTTCACCAGGGCACACTACGAAACCCTGCTGGAACCGTGGCGCCTCTGTTCGCCGGAGGGCGCTAGTGGACTGCCGCGAGCACTGCATCGGTGAACGTCCGCGGCAGGCCCTGATGACCGCTCTCCCGCAGCGCCGACAGCGCTGCGACGACGTTCGGGCCGCCGTCGGGTAGGAATCGGATCAGTTCGTGCCGAGCGCACTCCACTGCCGCGGGAAGAAGCGTCGCCTGCGCCTCCTCGCGACGTCCGGCCGCCCAGAGACACGACACCAGCAACCGGACCGCCTGCAGCCCGGCCCGGCGCCGCCCGGTGCCGTCGAGTTGCCGCACCCAGTCGTTCGCCCACTCGCACGCCCGATCCGCGGCCGCCGAATCGCCCTGCGCCTCGAGCAACATGATGGCCGCCTCTTCCTCGAGCTGCGCCGTCGCCAGGTCGAGCCCGTCCGTCGGGGTACGCCGGGTCTCGCGCGTGACGGGCACGAACCCGGGCGCCGGGGGCAGCCCGATCCGCACCCGCTCGTTGTCGACGGCGGCCCGCAGACGAGGCAGGGAGAACGTCTCGGCAGTCCGAACCCCCTCGTCGAGCTGTCGTGCCGCGGCGCCGGGATCGCCACGCAACGCCATGATCCGCGCCCTGAGGCAGTAGTGCCGGATCATGAAATCCGCTGCGCCACCGAGCGCGGCGGGGTCGAACGTCTCGTTGAGCAACTCGTCCGCTTCGTCGATCCGGCCCTGCTCGTAGTGGACTTCGGCGAGAAGCGTACGCGTGAGCCGCGCATGCTGCGACTGCGTATTCTCCGCCTCCCGGACCAGCCGGCACGCCTTGCGGTACAGCTCCATGGCACCGCCGACGTCGAGCTGTTCGAACTTCGCGAGCCCGGCAAAACAGTACCCGTACGCGACGGAGTACGGCCCCGTGTTCTGCCGGTGGTACGGGGCCGCCCAGCTCTGCCTGCGGTACGCGTCCTCGAACCGGAATTCACACGTGTCCACGAACGTCTCGATGAGAGCGGCCATCGACACCACGAAGGGGTGATACTCCGTGGGACGGGCGAGGCACTCGGCGACGAGCTCGCGCACACCCTCGATGCGGTCGGCGGTCGCCTCGATGTCGGCCTGCAGGACATCCGCTTCCACCCGGAGCTGGGCGGCGCTCTCGGACATCTCCCCGGCGTCGATCTGCTCGAGTGCGCGGGTTCGGGCGGCCTGCGCGAGTTCGAGTCGCTGGAGTTCGCAGTTCGCCCATCCGATGGTGAGCTGCAGCCGCGGGCTGGCGGCCACCAGGTCGGCGGGCAGTTTCCCGATCAGGCCGAGCAGCGTCGACATCTGCGACCGATCGAGGAGGTAGAGGTCGTCCTCCTCGAGCAGTTCCACCGCTCGCTGCGGTTCACCGGCCGCGAGGATGTGGTCGACGGCCTCGCCCAGCAGGTGCCGCTCCCGGAACCAGTCGTACGCCCGGCGGTGCAGATCGGTGATGCGCCCGGGGTGATCCCGCTCGAGGCGCTGATGAAGGATCTGGGCGAACAGGTGATGGTAGCGATACCACTGACGGTCGTCCCCCGTCCTGCCGAGGAACAGATCGCGTGCGGCGACCTGCTCGAGTCTCGCCTGCCCGTCCCGCACACCGCCCAGCGCCGACGCCAGGTCGCCGCACACCTTGTCGGGGACCGAGGTGGTGAGCATGAAGTCGAGCATGTTCGGCTCGAGAGCGTCGAGCACGTTCTCGGCGAGATACTCACCGATGGCGTCGGTCCCCGTCCGCAGCTGTTCGATCAGGTTCTCCGGACTCCCGGCTTCGCGCAACGACAGTGAGGCCAGCTGCAGTGCCGCGATCCAGCCGTCGGTCGATTCCCGGAGTTGCTCGATCTCGGTGTCCTTCAGCGGAACCTGCACCCGGTCCGCCAGGAAGTTCTGTGATTCACCGAAGTCGAAACACAGGTCTTCGGAGGCTATTTCGTTGAGTTCGTCGAGCACCCGCATCCGGCTCAGGGGCAGCCCCGACCTGTTCCTGCTCGCGACGACGATCTTCAGGTGGTGACAGCCGTTGTCGAGCAGGAACGTCATCGCCTCGATCGGCCCGGAGTCGGAGATGCGATGCCAGTCGTCGATCACGACTACGAGCGCCTCCGCGCTGTCGTGAAGCCGGTTGATCAGCGACGTGAGGACGAACCGTTCGACCGCGTCCCCGTGCTCTTCCAGGGATTGCCCCAGGTCGGTGACGACGTCCGGGCGGACCCGCCGGATCGCCTCGACCAGATGGGAGAGGAACCACACCACGTTGTTGTCGTCCCGGTCCACGGTCAGCCACGCGACCGCGGTCCCGGCCTCGACCAGGTCGTCGCGCCACTGGGCGACGAGACTGCTCTTGCCGAACCCGGCAGGCGCGTGGACGAGTGTCAGCCTGCGGTCCCGTCCCGCGCGCAAAGCGGCGAGCAGCCGGCGGCGAGGCACGAGCTGCCGGGTAGTCGTGGGTGGGCGGAACTTCGTCACCGGCGCGGGCGGGGTCGGCGGCGTCCGCACGTTGTATGGGAGCCCGGGGCGCCGGGACGGGGTGGACTCGCCCGCATGATCGTGCGGCTGCTCGGGCGCCCGCTGAATCGGGATGTACATGTCGTCGACGGCCACACCGTTGCGACGCTCGACGGCGCGGAGCTCGTTGCCGAAGTCGGCGGCACCGCCCGGCCTGTCCTCGACCGCGCGGGCCATGGCATGTTCGACTGCGCTGCACACGTCGTCGGGGATTCCGGCGTCCCGCAGGTCGGGGACCGCCTGCGTGGAGATCCGCAGGAACTGACCGACGACCTGTTCACCGCTGCGGCGCTCGTACGCGGCATGACCGGTCAGCGCGCAGAACAGCGTGGACCCGAGGCTGTAGACGTCCGACTCGACCGTCGGCGGCCTGCCTTCGAGTACCTCGGGCGCAGTGAACGCCGGTGAGCCGGTGATGGACCCTGCCGTCGTCTCGAATCCACCCGAGACGCGGGCGATACCGAAGTCGGTCAACTGCGGTTCGTCGTATTCGGTGAGCAGGATGTTCGCCGGTTTGACGTCGCGGTGCAGCATCCCACCGCGGTGCGCGGTCTCGAGGGCGCCGGAGATCTTGATCCCGAGCCGCAGCACCTCCTGCCACCCGAGAGGGCCCGAACGACGGATCTGCGCGTCGAGGGAACCGAACGAGTGGTACGGCATGACGAGAAACGGGCGACCGCTCCGGGTGACCCCGACCTGGTAGACCGCGACGATGTTCGGGTGCCCGGACGTCCGGCCCATCGCCCGTTGCTCCCGCACGAACCTCGTCACGTTGTCGGGATCGAGGTTCGACGTCAGGACTTTGACGGCGACCGTGCGCTCGAGATCTTCCTGCAGGCAGCGATACACGACCCCGAACCCGCCGCGGCCGATTTCCACGGCATCGTCGAACCCTGCCGCTGCCAGCTCGGACGTGATCTCCGGCTGACGCTGGGTTGCCCACGGATCGTCGTTCGCCATCGGCCTGCACCACCTCCGACACGCTCCACCCAGGATAGTCCGCGGGGACACCCGGAGATCGGGTCGTCAGTCGCGCGTCGCGGCAGGTGCACCGAGCCGCGCGGACACCGTGCGGGCCGACTCGGCGACGGTGCGGCCGAGCGAGTCGAGCATGGTGTGGGGAACCCGGAAACGGGGTGCGGACAGCATCACCGCGCCGACGAGGACGCCGCGGTGGTCGTGAACCGGCGCCGAGATGCCGACCTCCTCGATCGACGTCCGGCCGTCGTTGACGGCGTACCCGCGATCACGGATCTCGCCCAGTTCGTCGAGGTACTCGCTCACCGAGTCGCCGTCGTCGGGCCCCAGCAGCAGCCGCCGTTCGAACAGCCGCTCCACCTCGGCGCGCGGCATGTCGGACAGGAAGACCTGGATCGACGAACTCGCATACGTGTCGTATCGCGTGCCGACCGCGGCCGTGTGCTTGACCTGCTTGGGACTCGGAACCTGTTCGACGACGACGGATTCGTGGCCGTTCCACACCATCAGGGCACTCGTCTCCTCGGTCCGCCGCGTCAGGCCTTCGAGTTCGGGCAGCGCCACCCGCCGAACGTCGAGGTTCGCCAGCAACGGCCCGGCCAGGCCGATCACGCCGAGACCGAGCCGGTACCGCCCGGTCCCCTCCTCCCGTTCGACGTATCCCGCTTTCTCGAGGGTCGCGAGCATCCGGGACACACTGCTCTTGTGCAGATCGACCTTCCGCGCGATCTCGGTGACGCCGAGCACCGGTTCGGTGATCGAGAACGCCTCCAGAACGCGCAGCCCGTTGAGCAGAACCGACGGCGACGGCTTCGTGTCACCGTTCTGATCGCCGAGCTGATCGACGTCGTCCACACTCATGTCCGCTGCGCTCCTTCGACTCGGCTGGTACTTCTGCCGACCCTGCCACACCTGCGGCAGGGTCGGCGTACCGGTCAGACGCCGAGGATGTTGTGTTCGGGTCCGAACGGGAACCGGGTGATGTTCTCCGCGTCGTCCTCGCCGACGACCAGGATGTCGTGTTCGCGGTAGCCACCGGCACCAGGCATTCCCTCGGGAACCATGATCATCGGTTCCATCGACACGACCATGCCAGGTTCGAGGACGGTGTCGATGTCCTCGCGCAGCTCGAGGCCCGCCTCGCGCCCGTAGTAGTGCGAGAGCACGCCGAAGGAGTGCCCGTATCCGAACGTGCGGTTCGGCAGCAGACCCTCGGCCTCGTAGATCTCGTTCAGCTCGGCCGCGATGTCCTTGCAGACCGCGCCCGGCTTGATGAGCTCGAGGCCGCGGCGATGGACCTTGACGTTGACCTCCCACAGTCGCAGATGTTCCGCCGACGGCTCACCGTAGAACAGCGTGCGCTCGAGCGCCGTGTAGTAGCCGGCGATCATCGGAAAACAGTTCAGCGACAGGATGTCTCCGCGCTCGACGCGACGGCTGGTGGCCCAGTTGTGGGCACCGTCGGTGTTGACACCCGACTGGAACCACACCCACGTGTCGCGCAGTTCGGCGTGCGGGAAGGTGGCCGCGATCTCCCGGATCATCGCGTTCGACCCGGCAATCGCCACCTCGTACTCCGGGACGCCCTCCGTGACGGCGTCGCGGATCGCCTCGCCGCCGAGGTCGCCGATCCGGGCGCCGTGTTTGATCAGTTCGATCTCCTCGGGCGACTTCACCATGCGGTGCCGCATCGTGGCCTTGGCGACATCGGTGAACGTCATTCCCGGCAGGACCGCGGCGACGCGGGACCGCAGGTCTGGGGTGAGGTGGTCGTCCTCGACACCGAGCGTGCCGCGCGAGATACCCTGGTTCGCCAGCACCTGCTGCACTGCGTACTCGAAGTTGTCGCGTCGCCAGTCGGTGTAGACGACGTTCTCGCCGAACGTGCGCCGCCACGGCATGCCGGCGTCGATGTTGGCGGACACGGTGGTCGAGCTGTCCTGGGTGACGACGAGGGCGTAGGGGCGGCCGAACGCGGTGTAGAGGAAGTCGGAGTAGTAGTTGATGTTGTGGTAGCTGGTGAACAGCACGGCGCCGACCCCGTTGTCCGCCATGTGCTTACGCAGCGCGACGAGCCTGCGGTCCATTTCCACCGGGGAGAACGTGGGAACGACCTTCTCGCCGTTCGGGATGCTCTTGATGCGCTCCAAGTTCATGATGTTCCTTTCGAATTGCCGGCGGCATCGCGTGATGCCGCATTTCTGTGGGAGGTACGGGTGGTCAGACGTCGGCCAGGGGTCTACGGGAGGTTTCGCGGGCCATAAGCATCGAGCCCATCGCGACGAGGGCTGCGGCGACGAGATACCAGGCGGGCGCCAGTGGGCTGCCGGTGATCTCGATCAGTAGGGTGGCGACGAACGGCGCGGTGCCGCCGAACAGGGCATTGGCGGTGTTGAAGCTGAAGGCGAACCCGCTGTAGCGGACCTGGGTGGGGAAGATCTCGGACAGGAAGGTCGGGAGGGTGCCGTCGTTCATGGTGAGGAACGCGCACAGCACGATCTGGATGACGACGACACCCACGATCCCGACGGCCCCGAGCACGCTGAACAACGGGACGGTGAACACGGCGAAGCAGATCGACGCGCCTATGAGAACTCGCTTGCGGCCGAATCGATCCGAGAGCGCACCCATCCCGAAGATGAAGACGATGTAGCAGGCGAGGGCGATCGACGCGGCGACGAACGAGGCCGTGTGCCCGACGTTCAACACCTCCGACAGGTAGGTCGGCATGTAGCTGAGAATCAGGTAGAAGCCGACCGCGTTGAGGCACGTGACCCCGAACGCGATGACGATCGCACGTCGATGATGGGTGAACAGGATCGACAGCGGCGCGTTGGCCTCCACTTTCTGTTCCATTTCCTGGAACTTCGGGGTGTCCTCGAGCTTCAACCGGATGTAACGGCCGATCAGACCCATCGGCGCCGCGAGCAGGAACGGCAGCCGCCAGCCCCACCCGTTGATCTGTTCCGTCGAGAGCACCGCGGTGAGCAGTGCCGCGATCAGCGATCCGAACAGCAGTCCGGCGGCCGTGGACGCGGGCACGACACTGGTGAAGAGGCCGCGCTTGCGGTCCGGGGCGTATTCGGCGAGGAACGCCGAGGCGCCCGCGTACTCGCCGGCGGCCGAGAATCCCTGCACCATGCGGACGAGTAGCAGCAGGACCGGCGCGACGTACCCGATCTGATCGAAGCCGGGGATCAGGCCGATGCAGAACGTCGACGCCGACATGATGAGGATCGACAGCGACAGCGCGGTGCGGCGGCCGATCTTGTCCCCGAAGTGACCCCAGACCAGGCCGCCGATCGGGCGGATGACGAACGAGATAGCGAAGACGGCGAACGTGGCCAGCAGGCCCGTCGTGGGCGCGGCCTCGGGGAAGAAGACCACCGCGATAACCGTTGCGAGGTAACCGTATACGGCGTAGTCGAACCATTCGACGAAGTTGCCGACGAAGCTCGCAGCGACGACGCGCCGGAGCACTCGGGGCGAGGGGTTCACCGCGCCGGCCTCGTCCGTTTGCTGCGCAGCTGAGGGGGAATTGAGGTTTTGGGCCATGCCCACTCCTTCTCGGGGCGTCGGCGCCTGCCGACTGCGACGAATGGCATTTGTTGCTGTCAGTGCAACTGCAATTCGATTAGTGACGATATTGTGCGCACCGTCACATGTCAACGGATCACGTCGCCATTGCAATCGAATCGGGGTTGTCGAGGATGAATCGGACCTGAAACCGCAGTAAACGCGTCAAATCGGAGATCGAGCCACCTCCGTGCGCGATTCCCGGTGAAGTTCACGAGAATGCAACCCTGTTGCAACAGACGATCCGCTGCGTGGGTTCCGCAACCCCGCAGACTGTCAGTTCGAGTCGACCACACCACCGAGGTAGAGGCGCGTCGCGAGGTGCAGGGCAGCGAGCCGCGGCGAACCCGTCGGATCCTCGCCGAGCAGCGCGAAGATCTGCTCGAGCCGCTGGTACAGCGTCTGGCGCTGCACGTGCAGCCGGGCCGCCGCCTCGGTCTTGTTGCACCCGCACTGCAGGTAGACGTCCAACGTGTCGATCAGGCGGCGACCACGTTCCACACCCACCGCGAGCAGCGGCCCGAGAACTTCCCGGACGAACGCGGCCAGCAACGCAGGATCGTCGATCCGCCGGACCAGGCGTTCGAGAACGAGGTCCGCGGCGACCACCGCGGTGTCGGCGATGCCCAGATCGCCCGCGAGGTCGAGCACGAACCGCGCCTCCGCCAGCGTCCCGGGCAATCCGGTCAGACCGGTGACCACCGGCCCCACCGCCACCCGAGCCTGCTCCGCCCGGGACGTCGTGCGCAACGACGCGACCAGCGCAGCGCACGACCCGGACCGGTCGTCGGCCCGGACAACGACGATCGCGTGCAACTCGTCGCCGGCCACGGACGACACCGTTCCGGCCGAGTACCGATGCAGCGTCGCATCGACAGCGGCGAGAGCCACCGGACCGTCGACCGAACGGCCGACGACCCCGACGTACGACACCCCGTCGGCCAGCCCCGCCGCGCGGGCCGCCGCAACGAGACGCTCGGGCGCAGGATTCGGCTGGCCGGCGATCCGCAGCAACGCCTGCGCGGCGCGGACCGCGGCCGACGGCGGAAAGGATCGCAGGAGCGAGATCGCCAGCGCTGCCGGCGCTCGCTCGACGATCGCCTCCGCGGTGACGTGATCGGCCGGGTCGTCCGGAGACACCACGAGCGTCGCGACGCCGACACCTTGAACCGCCACCGGTACCGAGAACAGCCCCGAATCTGCAGCGGGAGCGGCGATCCCGTTCCCGAGGGCCGCGATCACGTCGCCGGCCGCGTCGAGCAGGGTTACGTCGCCGGGCAGGAGTCGCGCGAGCACCGCAAGCAACTCGTCGGGACCGCCACCGCGCGCCAGTTCCTCCGACAACGCGTGCGCGACGGCGTCACCACGACGCAGTCGCTGCACCGATTCGTTGACCAGCAGGCCGTTGATCGCCTCGGCCACCTCGACGAACGGCACGACCCCCCGCAACTCCACCACCGGCAACCCCGCCGCCGACGCCTCCTCGATCAGTTCTGCGGGGATCCGCGGCAGTTGCGTCCCGGTCTCGATGGCCACTCCGGCGACGCGGCGAGCCGACAATTCACGCACGTAACGCCGCAGTCGGTCCGGATCGGCGGACGCGAGCGCGAACCCTGCGGTCAGCAGCAGTTCGCCGCCGCGAAGAAGGTGCGCGATGTCGATGACTTCGCTCGAATGCACCCAGCGCACCGGTTGCGTCAGAAGCTGGGCGCCGACGCGAACGACGGGGCGTCCGGCAGCCAGGCTCGGGTGCGCGAGGACGTCGGCTAACGACAGCGACATGACATTCCGTTCGTTGACAACCCGATTTTATTGGCAAAGTGTAAATGGTGTGATGTGGGTCACGCACCGGAAGATGGGAAGCCCACATGGCCTCACAAAGGGAGTCCGATGGTCAAGAACATTCCCACCGACAGTCCTCACATCCACGACTTCGAAGAAGTACTGCAACCCATCCCCGAGGAAGCACGCACGACGCGTGTCTCCGGCCAGTTCTGGATCTGGGCGGGGGCGAATATCGCGCCCATCAACTGGGTTCTCGGCGCTCTCGGCATCGGTCTCGGACTCGGTCTCCGCGACACGCTCATCGTTCTTGTCGCCGGAAACATCGTCGGCATGGCACTTTTCGGCGTTTTCGTTCTCCTCGGCCAGCGTACCGGCGTCACCGGCATGGTGTTGTCGCGGGCGGCGTTCGGCCGGCGCGGCGCGTATCTGCCGGCCGCAATCCAGGCCTGCCTGGCGGTCGGGTGGTGCGCCGTGAACACCTGGATCGTCCTCGACCTGGTCATGGCACTGCTCGGCAAGTTGGACCTCGTCGACCCGCACGAGCGGAACCTGGCAGCGAAGGTCCTCGTCGGAGCGGTCATCATGACGATCCAGGTGACCATCGCATGGTTCGGGTACCGCGTCATCGCCGCATTCGAGCGCTGGACCGTTCCCCCGACGCTGGCGGTACTGGTTCTGATGTCCGTCGTCGCCTGGTTCCACCTCGACATCGACTGGTCGTATGCCGGGCCCACCGGTGAAGTCCTGCACGGCGGCGCCCGGATCGCGGCCATGTCGACGGTGATGACCGTGATCGGAATCGGCTGGGGAATCACGTGGTTCACCTACGCCTGCGACTACTCACGGTTCGTGAGCCGGACGGTGTCGCGGCGCAAGCTGTACCTGACCAGCACCCTCGGTCAGTTCGTTCCCGTGGTGTGGCTCGGAGTGCTCGGCGCGAGCCTCGCCACGACCAACGGTTCCGTGGATCCGGGTGAGCTGATCGTGTCGAACTTCGGCGCGCTGGCGCTGCCGGTGCTGTTCCTCGTCATTCACGGGCCGATCGCCACCAACATCCTCAACATCTACACGTTCTCGGTCGCCGCGCAGGCCCTCGACATCAAGGTGCACCGCCGGAAGCTGAACCTGCTGGTCGGCATGTTCGCCCTGGTCGTGGTCGTCTTCTTCATCTTCCAATCGAGCCTGGCCACCGTGCTGGAGACGTGGCTGGCGGCGATCGTGGCCTGGATTGCGAGCTGGGCAGGCATCATGCTCGTCCACTACTTCCGGGTCGAGAAACGACAGATCGACGCACGCCGGCTCTTCGACCCGATCGGATCTCGCCGACTGCCCGACGTCAACTGGACCACGATGGGATGCTTCGTCGCCGGAATCGCCGCGACGTGGCTGTTCATGTACGGCGCCACGAGCCTCACACAGGGCTTCGTGGCACGCGCCCTCGGCGGGCTCGACCTGTCCTGGCTGGCAGGTGGCGGAGTCGCCGCCGCCCTCTACGCAGTCCTCGGCCCCCGCGCGCACCGCCCTTACCGCATCACCGGTCAATCCCCGACACGATCGGCCGCGACCACCGACTCCCTCGACGTCCTCACCGGCAACTGACCCCCTAACACCAGGAGCACTCGTGAACAACGACTTCACATGGCCGCAGGGCCACACCGCAGCCGCCGCCTTCACTTTCGACGTCGATGCCGAATCCTGCGTCCTCGCCCACGATCCCACCTCGGCGAACCGAATGTCGCTGATGAGCCACCAGTCCTACGGGCCCCGCGTCGGCGTCCCCCGCATTCTGCGACTGCTCGAGCGCCAGGGCGTGCATGCGACGTTCTTCGTGCCGGGATTCACCGCCGAGTGTTATCCCGACACGGTTCGCGCCATCATCGACGGCGGCCACGAGGTCGGACACCACGGGTATCTGCACGAACCCATGAAGGGCCTCGACGCGGCCACCGAGGCACGCTACCTCGACCGGGGACTCGACGCGCTCGAAGAGGTCGCGGGCATCCGCCCCGTCGGCTATCGCGCACCCTGGTGGGAAATGAACTGGCACACACCCGAACTCCTCGCCGAACGAGGTTTCGTCTACGACTCCAGCCTGCTCGACGGCGACGAACCCTACCTGATGGCGACCAGCCCGGAATCGGGACGGACCCTGATCGAAATTCCCGTCGACTGGGCACTCGACGACTGGGAACAATACGCGTTCTACCCGGGTGTCACCGGCAGCGGCGTCATCGAAAGTCCCGCCAAGGTCCTCGAGATGTGGACCCTGGAAGCGGAGGCCCAGCACGCCGAAGGCGGGTGCTTCGTCCTCACGAACCACCCGTTCATCTCCGGACGGCCCTCCAAAGCAGCAGCACTGGAACGGCTCGTCGAGAACGTCAAGGCAATGGACGGAATGTGGGTGACCACCCTCGGCGAGATCGCGGCACACGCCCAGCGCGTCTGCACCGAACCCTTCACCCACACCCGATTCGAGATCCCCACCTTCCCCGACGTGCAAATCCGACGGACGCCCCCGGCCCGCGCCACACTCCGGTCCGAACGGTGAGGGATCCTCAATCGTCGACCATCACCCCGTACTCGGTGGCGAGCGTCGCGAGGTCGTATTCATACCCCTGACCCACCGCGCGGAGGCGCCACCGCCCGGCGCGTCGGTAGATCTCGGCGAAATGCATCGTCCGTTCGGTCGTGCCGGCGTCCAGTACGAACGGTGCGATTGTGTGGTCCGGAGCATCCACGGTCACCGAGATCGGACCTAGTTCGCCGAAAGTACGATCGCCTCCGATCGCCGCGGATACGGACACGCACTGGTAGTCGGAGTGCAGGGCAGTCAATTCGATCCGAACTCCCTGCTCGCTGCTGCCGTCGCAGGACAATTCCACAGTGCCGTCCGCGCTCGTCGGCGAGTTGTAGAAGAGGAAGTCCTCGTCGCAACCGACTCGGCCGTCTTCGCCGAGAAGAAGCGCAACCACATCCACGTCGAACGCGTCGCCCTCGACATGGGCGCGCCACGACGCGTTGACCGTCAGCGACGTCGTCTGCGGCGGCAGGTCGATCACCTCTCCGCGAGCGAGCAACGGCGCAACCCATTGTGGTCGGATCGGTTCGAGGGACGCCACCGCCTCGACTTGCGGCACCTCGTCGCGTGGTGCCGCCGGGTCGAGTGCGGTGTTCACATCGGTGGCGGTGAGCAGCGGCAGCTGACGTGCCGAGACTCGGTCCATGCGGGGATCGAGTTCGCCACCATCGAGAACGAGGACATCGGTGACTCCCGCGGAGAGATTGACCGACGGCTTGGCACCCAGCTGCACGATTCGGGAGCGCATCAGAACGGAGTCCGAATGCGAGCCACCGACGATGAGTACTCTCCTTCCGTGCCAGGGTTTCTCGGAGGCGACAGTTTCCGGAGGTCGATACTTCCGGCCTTCGGACGGTGTGGCGGCCGCCTTCGGCTCACCCGGCATCACATGTTGCAACATCTCGCCGAGTTGCGACTCGGTCAGGACCGGGATCCCGTCCGCCACGGCGCGCCGCGCCTTTGCACTCGACGAATGCGGATCGTTGCAGACGACGACACTCGTCTGGCGGCTGACCGAATTCATGACGTCCAGGCCGGCGGCTGCCAGCCGTGCGGCGAGCGCAAGACGGGGAACATCCGTACTGCCACTGATGACCAGTTTCATGCCCTGGACCAGTCCGGTCCCGGGGTCGAGTCGACCCGGATTCCGCCACGGAGACTCCACGCGCGGAATCCGATCCGGGTACACCGCCCGCCGATCGGCGCAGCCGACGACAGGCAGAGGCAGTCGGAGAGACTCTGCCAGCGAGGCGCTGTGCGCGAAGACCTCCGTCAGCACGAGGGCATCGTCGTAGGCGTCGTGTGCCCGGTTCTGACGAACCTTCCAGTGCGCAGCCAGAGTGGACAACTTGTGGTTGGGGACGTCGATCTCGAGGCGTCGCGACAGAGCAAGGGTGCAGAGCCGCTGCCGCGTCGGCATCGTCATCCCCGCCCGCCGTATCTCGGCATCGAGGAAGCCGTAATCGAACGACGCGTTGTGCGCGACCAGCGTCCGACCGTCGAGAAGCTCCAGCAGATCTTTCGCGACCTCTTCGAAGCGAGGTGCCCCCGCCAGACGCTGTGGCGTGAGATTGTGGATATGAACCGGCCCCGGGTCGCAGCCCGGGTTGAGCAGAGTCACCAATTCTCGCTCCACCGAACCGTCTTCACGCAATGCCAACGCCGCGACGCTGAGCACTCTGTGCGTGAACGAACGAAGACCGGAGGTCTCGACGTCTACGACAAGCCAGCGGTGCCCTGTCGGCAATCGCACCGGCCGGGTCATGGTCGAGGAGGCAGATGACAGCACAGAGCGACTATAGAGCGCGTTTCTCACCGTTCTGATCGACGACACGGATATCTCCGGCTCATATCGTGCTTGATCCGAACTTCTCGGTAGTTTTCTGTTCAAGTACAGGTCGAGGGTTGTGTCATTCGCGTGAATGACACAGAGGAACATTGCGCTTCAACGACTTTCGTAGTTCGTTACCCGTTGGCTACTATTCCCACTACACCGAATGAGTTGGCCGCCGTGGCATTTCTCGACCATTCCGCGGAAGCCCTGCCCCACCCCTGAACGAGGTAAATATGAAGGCTCGACGGCTAGTTCTCGGCATCCTCGGCTGTGCCGCCATATCGATGGCGGCCGCACCTTCCGCGCAGGCGGCGACAATCTTCGATCTCCTTCCCCCGGAGATCGCGTCCCTGATTCCGAGCGGATCGGCCGACGCCGTGAACCCACTCCTGCCGCCCGCACCCGCCGCTCCGGCAGCACCCGCTCCCGCACCGCAGGTCGCACCGGCTCCGCAGGCAGCCCCCGCGCCGCAGGTGGCTCCGGCACCGCAGGCCCCCGCACCGCGGGCGGGCTACAAGAACTGCACCGAGGCCCGCAACGCCGGCGCCGCTCCGATCTACCGCGGACAGGACGGCTACGCGTCGCACCTCGACCGCGACAACGACGGCATCGCCTGCGAGTAGCCGATCACCGACCGCTCCACCCGTCTACGCTTCAACGTGCCGGTGTCGCCGTTCCCCGTGCGGCGCAGGGCGGCCGGCACTAAGTTCGGCGATGACGGTTGAGGTTCTACGCGAGGGGGCGGTCCGGCATGGGCAGGACAATTTTCAGGGCGCTGGGCGCGGTCGCGCTGGCCGGAGGTGCCGCACTTTCTGCGGGCGCAGGCACGGCCGGGGCGGACGTTCTCACCGAGATCAACGGCTGCAGGATCGTGGCGAATCCGAGCCCCGAGGACCGCACGACCTGCCCGGGCGCCGATCTGAGTTCCGCGAACCTGGCGGGCCTGAACCTGAGCTTCGCCGACCTGGCGGGCGCGAACTTGAAGCGGGCGAATCTCACCGGCACCAACTTCGCGGCCGCGGATCTGTCGCACGCCGACCTGAGTGACGCGAACATCACCGGCACGAACTTCACGGACTCGCAGCGCAACGCGGTGATCCTGTACAGCACGGACATCGACCTCTTCGGCACGATCGTCGGGGACCTGAACATCACGACCGAACCCGAATGGTCCACCGACGCCCACGAGCGCGCGCTCGCCGCGGTCGTGCCGGTGACACCGCAGGTCCCGTTGCCGTAATCCACTCCGCACCATCCACCCGGGTCGCGCTCTGCGCGGTCCGGGTTTTCGTGTGCCCGCACCCTTGACATTGGATACTGACACTATCCATTATTAGATAGTTCCAATATCCAACCTTGGGAGGCGCCAGATGACGACGATCGAACCCACCCGTTCGACGCACCACTACGACGGCGAACTGGTGGTCTTCCTGATCGGGATGACCATCAACCGGCCGTGGCGGCCCGACCTGTGGTTGCCCACTCTCGTCGCGATGCCGAAGATGCTGCGCGAACTCTCGGAGGACCCCGATTCGGGTCTGCTGGGTTACCGCCTGACATTCGAGGGGCGCGGACCGACGGTGATTCAGTACTGGAACTCCGTCGACAAGTTGTACGCCTACGCCAGTGACAGTCAGGCGAAGCACCGCCCGGCCTGGGCCGCGTTCAACCGGCGGGCCCGCAAGGCGCCCGGTGCCGTCGGCGTCTGGCACGAGACCTATCCGGTGGACCGCGCCGAGTCGATCTACGTCGGCACACCGGTGATGGGCCTGGCCCGGGCCACCACCCGTGTGCCCGTCGCACGGAAGTTCAGCGCCGCCCGCGACCGGCTGTCGCGCAGCGGTCACACCCACGAACACTGATCGATTCAGGAGACTGGCATGGAACCCTTGATCGCCCTCGTCACCGTCACTCTGGCACTGCTCGCCGCGGGCGCGGCCGGCGTGCGCCGGTTCCGGCCGTGGCCTGTCGCCCTGCGGGGTGGGCTCGCGGCCATGTTCACACTGACCGGGATGGCCCACTTCTTCGGACTGCGGGCGGAACTCGTCGCCATGGTTCCGCCGTCCCTGCCGAACCCGGGCCTGCTGGTGACCCTGACCGGTCTGCTCGAACTGGCCGGCGCCGCGGGACTGCTGATCCGGCGCACCGCGCCGTGGGCAGCCGGGTGCCTCACCGCCCTGCTGATCCTGATGTTCCCGGCGAACGTGTACGCCGCCGCGGAAGGACTGTCGACGGGACCGTTCGAAGCGCTGATCCCCCGCACACTTCTGCAGGTCGTGTTCCTGTCGGCGACGCTCGCCGTCGTGATCTCGTCCGTGCGGGGCCGGGCTACGGAATCGCTCTCCGCAGCCCACTCGCTCGCAGCACCCGGCGCTGCACTCCCGCCCGCACCGCATCCTCGGTCCCGATGATCCGCACGTGCTTTCGCGCACGGGTGATCGCGGTGTACAGCAATTCGCGGGTCAGCAGCGACGACGCCGCGCCGGGCAGCACCACGGTCACGGTGTCGTACTGGCTGCCCTGGCTGCGGTGAATCGTCATCGCGTACACCGTCTGCACCGCGGACAGATGCGTCGGATGCAACAGGAACGGTTCGCTGCCCCGAACGAATGCGGCGAACAGCTCATCGTCGTCCCGACGCACGATCACCCCGGTGTCGCCGTTGTAGATCTTCGTTTCGTGATCATTGGCGGTCACCATCAGCGGCTGGCCCGGATACCAGCGATCCGGGTCCAGTCGCTGCCCCGTCGACTCCCCGATCCACTCCATCGCCTGCCGCGCCCACCGCTGCACGCCGTACGGACCTTCCCGGTGCGCGCACAACAGCCGGTGTTTCTCCGAATGCTGCAGTGCAGCAATGACATCGCCGGATTCCGCGGACCCCGTGACCGCGGCAGCCGTCGCCACCACGTCCGTCCGCAGTGCGTCCAGATCTTCGGGACCATGGAACGACACCTCCGGGGCACCGCGCGACAGGATCTCCACGACCTCGTCCGGCTCGCCATCCCGCACCGCGACGGCAAGCTGGGCAATAGCGCCGCCGAAGCGCCGCCCGCGGCTGAGCCGGACCACTCCGCCCCGCAACCTGTCCCGTTCGCCCGCACTCAGGGCGGCTTCGAGTGGATCGTCGGCGGCGTCGAGGTCGTCGCCGACGATCCTGGCGAGCACCGGATTCTCGGTGCCCGACACCGGCCGGGCGACGAGATCGGCCAGGACCGCGCCCGCGTCGACGGACGTCAGCTGATCCGGGTCCCCGACGAGCACCAACTGTGTGTCCGGGCGGACGGCCTCGAGGAGCCGGCACATCATCGTCAGCGACACCATCGACGTCTCGTCGACCACGATCACGTCGTAGGGCAGGTGGTTGTTCGCGTTGTAACGGAAGCGGCTGCCGCGTCCACGCTGCCAGCCCAGCAGCCGATGCAGCGTCATCGCTTTCAGTTCGCGCGGCAATCCGAGTGCGTCGGCCTGCTCGCGCACCGATTCCTGCAACCGCGCCGCGGCCTTCCCGGTGGGTGCGGCGAGCGCGATACGCCGTCCCGGCCCGGGCTGCCTGGTCAGCAACGCCAGCACCCGGGCGACGGTGTGGGTCTTGCCCGTTCCGGGTCCGCCGACCACCACCGACGTCCATTGCGTGGCCGCGACCGCGGCCGCGATCCGTTGCCGATCCGGCGACGGAGCCGGCGCCGTGTCGTCGTGCTGGTCGCGGAACAACGCGTCCAGCCCGTCCCGCAGCGACTGCTCGTCGACGACGGGATACCCAACGGCGCGCTGGTCGAGAACCCGCCGCATGGTCGCCTCCTGCCGGAAGTACCGGTCGAGGTAGAGCAGCCCGCCCTCGGCCGTGTCGACGAGCCGCAGCGGTCGGAGCGGTCCCGCGGGACCACCCGTGACCAGCGGGCTCCGGCGCAGTGCCGCGACGACGGTGTCGTCGTCCGGCCAGGGCAGGGCGTCGAGATCGACCTCGGATTCCTCGTCGACGGTGACTTCCCGGAACCGCGTCAGGTCCAGGCACACCGAACCGGACCGGACCGCACGCACCGCCAGCGCCGTCGCCAGCACGACGTCTTCCGAGGATTCGCCGCCGAGCGCCGACAACCGCAGCGCGACGTGCACGTCCGCGGCGGCCAGGACCCCGGCCTCGTTGAAGATCCGCAGCATGCCCTTGCCGCGCTGCGCCACCTGCACCTCGGTCATCGCGCCGCCTCCGGCGTGGAGGCCGACCCGGACAGCAGGTCGGACAGCTCGGTGATCAGCGCGGCGGGCGGTGCCCAGTCGAAGACTCCGCAGCCCGGTGGCGTGCCGGGCCCGACCATCCCGCGGACGAACAGGTACTGCACACCGCCGAGGTGCACCGCCGGATCGTAGTTCGGCTGCCGCCAGCGCAGGTAGCGATGCAGCGCAACGGAATACAGCAGGGCCTGCAGTGGATAGTGCGCCCGCAGCATTTCCGCGGCCATCCTCTCGCGGGTGTAGTGCGCGGTGGTCAGGTCGCCCTGCGCGAGACGGTTGGTCTTGTAGTCGACCACGACGTACCGCGGTCCGGGCAGTCGCAGCACCGCGTCGATGCTGCCGGTGAGGTATCCGCGCAGCGGTGTCGGTTCGAGTGTCTGCACGGCGTCGGCGTACGACCGCAGCGAATCGTCGTCGGGAAGGTGGGTGCGCAGCAGTCTGCCGACGCCGTCGAGCATCACGGTGAGCGAGGGCGTGTCGCCGCCGGCGAGGGGCAGTTCGAAGTCGAGTTCCGCCAGCAGGTCTGCGGGTGCCAGGTCGGCGAGTGCCCCTGCGCCGAGCGGAGTACGCAGCACCGGTACCAGTGCCGCGGCGAGCTGGGCCGGATCGACGTCCGACAGGGTCGACGCGATCACGTCGCGGCAGCATCGCAGGACTTCGTCGTCCAGATCGGGTGCCGCGGTGTCGACGATCTCGAAGACGGCGTGGACAAGCGTGCCGAATGTCGCGCCGCCCGGCAGTTCGTTCATCGTCGACGGCAATCCCGCGGTGACGTCGTCCGGCGCGTGCAGCGGCGGCTCGTCCGGCTCGTCCGTCTTCTCCTCGACCTCCGCTTCACTGCCGACGGCAGGCGCGTCGTGTGCGGACGCCGTCAGCGCCGAATACGACGTGCGACGCCACCGCGTGTCCAGCAGCCGACGGAAGCGCGCGGCCTCGAGGTCTCCGCTGACCTCACGCTGCGGTGTCCAGCCGACGCGCGGGATGGGTTCGGAACCCACCGCCTCGACGGTCACCGTCTCCGGCGCCGCCGTGCCCCAGTCGGACAACCGTTCCGCGACAATAGGATCCTCGGGGACGGTGACCTTCTGCGGGACGTCCCGCTGCCCGGACTGCCGACCCAGGATCATCCGGTGCAGCGGCGCGCCTGCCGTGGTGAACGCCGGCGCCCACCACATCACGAGCCCGCACATCGCCCGGGTGACCGCGACGTACAGCAGCCGCAACTCCTCCCCCGCCTCTTCGGCGTCGTGCCGGTTCCTGCGGTCGGCGTAGCCGGGGCTGCCCGGGCCGCCGACGTCGAGGACGCGGCGCCCGTTGTCGTCGTGCAGAAGCAGTTTGCTCGGTTTCGAGATCGTGGCGGCGTCCCACGCGTACGGCAGGTAGACGAGCGGGAATTCGAGGCCTTTGCTGGCGTGGACGGTCGCGATCTGCACCGCCGCGGCGTCGCTGTCGAGCCGTCGGCTGCGGTCCACCCCGCCCGAGGTCGGATCCTTCATGCGTTCGGTGAGCCAGCGGGTGACCGCCGTCAGGCCGAGCGACTGCTCGACGGCGGCACCGTTGAGCAACTGCGCCACGTGCCGCAGATCGGTCAGCGCCCGCTCGCCCACCGCCAGCCGGAGCAGTCTCGCCTCCAGCGCGCCGACCGCGGACAATCGTTCGAACAGCGCCGCGAAACCGGACTGCGCGAACACCGAGCCGAGCTCCCTCAGCTGACCGCCGACCTCCGCGACGATGTCGTCGCCGCGGGCGTCGAGTTCCTCGGCCGTGTGGCCGAGCAGTGGGGTGAGCGCGGCCAGCCGCACCCGGTCGGCGCGGTGCGGCTGCTCGATGGCCTGCAGGATCCAGAGCCAGTGCTGCGCAGCGGGAGTGGTGAAGACGCTGGCCCCGCCGGCGAGGACGGACGGCACCCCGGCGCGGTCGAGGGCGTCGTGGACCAGGGTGATCTGGGCGTTGGTGCGCACCAGGACCGCGATGTCGCCGGGCTCGACGAGTCGGACGCTCCCCCCCACGTCGAGTGTCGCGCCGCCGTCGAGGAGGGCCACGACGTCGGCGGCGAGGTCTGCGGCGATCCTCTTCCGGAGCGGCCCCACCGCCGGATATCCCGACTTGTTGATCGGCCCGGCGCCGGTCCGCGGCAGGTATCGCAGTCGCAGTGGCACAGAGCCCGTCAGGCGCGACTTCGGCCTCGCACCGTCGACGCGGTGCACCACGATCTCAGGATGCCCGAGTGCGGCGCCGCCGTGCAGATAGTCGAGGCCGTCGAGGAGTTCCTGATCGCTTCGCCAGTTGGTGGTCAATTCCTGGTGCCGGTCGGCGGAGCGCACCGCGTCCAGGTAGCTGAGCACCTCGGCGCCGCGGAACGCGTAGATCGCCTGCTTCGGGTCGCCGACGAGCACCAGCGTTCCGCTGTCGTGGAACGTTCGGCGCAGGATGTCCCATTGCAGGGGGTCGGTGTCCTGGAACTCGTCGACGAGCACGACGCTGTAGCGTTCGCGGACCCGCCTGCAGGCCGCCGCACCGTGCTCGGGATCGCTGAGGACGCGGTGGAGGAGCATGGGCAGATCGTCGAAGTCCCGCAGCCCCACCGCGCGTTTGCGGCGCTCGACTTCGGCGCGGACCGCCTCGGCGAGCGCGACCCGATCTCCGGCCGGGGTGCCCCGCGCATCCTCCGGGGCGAGCACGGCCTGCGGGTCGAAGATGGCGGCGCGGGCAGCGGTGGTGGCCTCCGCGGGTGTGAAGGGCGCGGAGTCGGCACGACCGTACGCCCGGAGGTACAGGTCGGCGATCACCTCCGTCGTGAGGTCGTCGGCGGCCTCGACGAGCACCGTGTCGGGGTCGCGTTCGCCCGCGATCCCGAGGCCGTCGAGCATGCGCTGGCAGAAGCTGTGGGTGGTGACGATGGTGGCGGCGTCGAAATCCGACAGTGCCTGCAGCAGGCGCCTGCGCCGGAGCGTCACCTCGTCGGCTTCGGCCTCGGCGAGGTGCCGGATCACGTGGTCCGCGCTCAGCCGCGCGGTCGCGGGGTCGGCCAATGCGGCTGCGGCGGAACCGAATCGCTCACGGGTGCGTTGCCGCAATTCCTGCGTCGCCGCGCGGCTGAACGTCACCAGCAACAACTGCGACAAGTCGACACCGCCCTCGGCGACGAAGCGGGCGGCCAGCCCGACGATCGCGTACGTCTTGCCGGTACCGGCGCTCGCCTCGAGCACCGTCGTGCCCTCCGGCAGCGGACCGAGCAGGTCGAAGCCTCGCGCGCCGGTCACGGCTGCGCCACCGTCTCCGCAGCGAGCAGTGGCGCCCACAGTTGCCGGGCGTAGTTCTCGATCGTCACCGCGTCGCCGAGGACGTCGATGCCGGGCGAAGCCCCGTACACGTACGTGATGTGGCGGTCGCGTGCGTCACCGAAATCACTGCTCCATTCCTTCCGGGCCGCCTCGATCGCGTCCTCCATGCTGCTGCCGCCGAACCGTCGCTCGGCGTAGGCAGCCGACGCGCCCGTGGCGATCGGCAACGGCGCGTGCAACCCGAGATCGCGCAGTTCGACCAGTCGCACGAGTTCCTCCAGCGCGTTCTCCGGCGCCGTCAGAGTCGAGCGCCACGCCGGGCGGCTGTACGAGCCGCGGCCGGTCGTCACGGCCGTCCAGTCGGTGTCGCCGTCGCGGTCGGAGGCCGCGACCGCCAGCAACTGGGCCCACGCGGTGAGGCGGTGTTTCGGACCCAGCCTCGAATACGTGGTGCTCGCGATCACCGATCCGTGCACACCCCCCACGGTGCCGGTGAGGCGCCGTCCGTTGCCGAGATCGACGTCGACGTCGACGGTCTCCGCGCGTCCGACGTGTACGGACCCGCTGACCGCGACGAGCGATTCGACCGCGTGCTCGATGTCGCCGAGCACCGCCTCCCCCAACTTGAACGGCGGCAACGTGCCCCGGCGCCACTCGGCGGCGCGGAAGTCGGCCGGTTCGGTTCCCGACAGGCGCGCGACGAGCATCCTCTGGCCGAGGTCCCAGCGGGCGAGCGGATCGGGCGCCACGTCCAATGCGTCGGCGAGGTCCTCGTCCACGTCGGGGACCCGCAACCCGAGCCGTTGCCGCAGGAACGCCTGCGTCGGGTGCACCAGGAACGCGACGAGTTCCGCGAGATCGACGTCCCCCGGCGTCGGCGGCACCAGCGGCGACCGCAGGAACGCGGGTTCCGGTTCGGGTGGGTGCTGCGCGGCGCGGGCACCGGCCAGCGCCGCCCGGTCGAAACTGAACGGACGCTCGGGCCGGAAGTTGCGGGCGTCGAACGGCTGCAACGGATGCCGGGTCACGATGCCGGGGAGGGCATCGCTCCCGACGGTGGCCGCGACCGCGTCGAGCAGTTCGGACAGCGGGATCGCAGGAGGCCGGGACATGCCGGTGACGGGGTCGGCGCCCGTGTAGAACAGCAGGAGCTTCTCACTGGCGGACATGACGGCGTCGAGCAGCAACTGCCGGTCCTCGCTGCGCGGATCACGTTCGCCGAGAAGAGGATTTCGGGCCAGCACGTCGTCTCCGTCCACACTCACGCCCCGCGGGAACACCTCGTCGTCGAGCCCCAGGAGGACGACGACGCGGTGCGGCACCGAGCGCATCGGCACCATCGTGCACACCGTCAGCTCCCCGGTGCGGAAATTCGCGCGGGTGGGTCGTCCCGCGAGCCGGGTGGCGAGCATGGCGCGCACGTCCGACAGTCGCAGGACCGTGTCGCCGCCGTGCTCCGTCGCCGCCCCCAGTTCCCTTCCGGCCTGCGCCAGTTGCCACGTGTCGGCGGCGCCGACGTCGACGAGCAGGTCCAGCGCCCGGGTGAGCGCGCTCGACCAGTCCGCGACCGACTGCGGCCCGGCGAGCCCGCGCAGCGCGACGTCGAGGCGGTCGACGAACTCGGCCAGCCTCCCGGTGAGGTCGATGTCGTTGCTGTCGACGTCGTCGAGCGGAAGAGCCAGGGCGAGCCATTCGCCCGCGGACTCGTCTGCCGCGGCGCCGAGCAGGATGCGGTCGAGTGCGGTGGTGAACGTGTTCTGAGGGAAGTCACCGAGACCGAACGCCGCGCGCTGTCGCGGCCCGATTCCCCAGCGGGCACCCGTCGCGGACACCCACTCCCGGATCCGTTCGAGGTCGTCGTCGCCGAACCGGAACCGCCTGCGCACCGGGGCGGCCGCCGACAGGTCGAGAATCTGACTCGCCGTCACCCTCGCGTCGGCGAGTTCGAGGAGGCCGGACACCACGGCGAGCACCGGGTTGGTCTGGTGCAGGGCCCGATCAGCGAGGCGGACCCGCAGACGGTGACCGGGGTGCCCGAGCACGTCCTGCCCGAACGCGGCCCGGATCAGCGGCGCGTACGACTCGACGTCGGGGCACATGACGAGCACGTCACGCGGTTCGAGAGTCGGATCGTCCTCGAAGAGATGCAGGAGGCATTCGCGCAGGACCTCCACCTGACGGGCAGGCCCGTGGCACGCGTGGACCTGCACGGACGCGTCGGCGGTGCACTCGGCGAGCGCCGGCGCCCGGTCGTCCCGGACATCCGCCTGCAGGCACCCCAGCAGAGAGTCCGACGGCGGGGGTCCCGCGTGGTGGAGGTCCTCGACGTCGAGGCGGGTCAGTCTCGACTCGAGTTCGCGGACGTCCCGCGCCAGGCTCGACAGCAGCGGGTGGGCGACGGACAGGGCGGTGTGGTCGTCGGCGCGCGCGAGGACGCCGTCCGCCGTCGACAACGACGACCACAACGCGGGACTCGGATGCGGAAGCCACAGGTGCACATCACGATTGACGGAAAGGGCGGCGAGAACGGCGATCTGATCGGTCGCGAGGCGGGTCGGGCCGAACAGCGACAGCCTGCCGGGCAGTTCGACGCGGCCCGGTTCCTCACGCAACCGGGCGCACGCGGAGTCGAGGCGCTCGGCGGGCGCGGGGCCGCCGATCCTCGCACGCAGCCGCCGCCACAATTCGGCTTGCCAGAGCAGGTCGTCGTCGAGTGGGCCGCTCGCACCGTCGGTGTCCCGGCCTGCCGCCCAGTCGACCAGCATCGCCGGCCGCTGCGCGGCGTAACTGCGGAACAGTTCGGTCAGGTGCGAGGCGGTGGCGTAGCGCCTGCCGGGCCGGTGATCGTCCGGGTCGCCGTCGGGGCGGCCGTGCCCGAGGTGTTTCGCGAGGACGGCGCACCAGGGCTCGCCGAGGCAGTCGTCGACGACACGGAGCAGCGCCCACAGCACCCGGGACGAATGCCACGGGTCGTCGTCGGCGGACACTCCGGTGGCGGCGGCGAGGCACTCGTCCACGAGCCGGGCGGGTGACGGGAAGTCGATGTTCGCGGCCACCCCGTCGCCGACGCCGGGCCGGGCACCGAGCGCGGTCGAGAGTCGCTGGGTGAGCCAGCGCTCCACACCCTTCGCCGGGACGGCGACGACCTCACGGGCGAACGGATCGGACAGCGGGGTCGCGAGCACGTCGCCGAGAGCCGACGCGAGAGTGGTGGAACGCTCGGCGCGATGCAGTACGAGCACGTGGCCTCCCTTCGCTCCCCAACTCCGGTCGGCTCAGACTTACCACACCCCACCGACTCGGGAGGCCCACTCCGCAGGTGAGCGGCAAAGTGTGCCGGGGCACGCTTTGCCGCTCACGTCAGCGGCCGGGGCGGGCCTGGGTGAGGTGCGGGACCCAGCCGTGGGTGGGCCACTTCTTCAGGCCGACCTTGGCGGGGACGATCCGCTTGTTCACGAATTGGCTCTCCAGTTCGGTGTCGGACTCGCCCGTGAACCGCCACAGCGCCGCATCGCCGGGTCGTGCCACCGACGACCAGGACCTGGCGCGGTACGCGGCCCGAACGATGTTGTCCGCGAACACGATCACGGGGATGTCGTCGGTGTTGCGGACGGCGGCGCCCGCCGCCCAGGCACCGCGGGACAGTTCGTACACCTCCTCCGACGTCACGCCGCGCCGGGACGCGGCGGGCACCTCGAGGACGACGCACGGAGTGGGCAGGTTCGGCACGGGTTCTGCTGCGTACTGCAACACGAGGTCGTCGACGGGTACGGCCCGCTGCTCGCCCGCGCCGCCGGCGAGGTTGCCGAGCTCGGCGCCCTCGACGAGCCCCAGCGCTCCCACGACTCCACCCCGCACCGCGTCGGCGACGCCACCGGTGTCCGCGACGCGATGCGCCACGATGTAGTGCTCGACCTCGTGGCCGGAGTCGTAGATCTCCCGGATGCGGGCGATCGTCGCCGCCTTCACCTCGGCGCCGTCGGTCTCCGGATCCTCGAGCGTCTGCCGGTGCTCGTTCTCCGCGAGCGCCTCCCACACGTAGCCGTACACCCGGGTGCCCCGTCCGGAGCCGACGTAGAACACCGACCTGTTGCGGGGGTCGAGGAGCGCGTAGACGTAGGTGCCGAGTTCCTCACCCACCCGCTTCGGGAACGGCTGCGGCGCATGGCGGGTCTGATACACCTCTTTGAGGATCAGGCGCAGCGCCGCCAGTTTCAACGCGACGGGAGTACCGCCGTCGATGCCGTCGAACAGTGCGGTGGCGGCGCCCTGCACGGAGGAGAAGGTGTGCCCGATGTGCCGTTCGAGGGACTTCGTGACGTCCGCGAACTGCGCGAACCGCACCCGCGGGTCGGGGGACGCGTTGTCCAGGTCGTTGGACGCGAGGAAGGTCTGGACCTCGGCATTGTCGAGCCAGCGAGAAGTGATGTCGATCGGGATCGTCCAGACGGTAGCCATGCCCCTACCGTAAGGGAAAACCTCGGTGAAGAACTCGGACGACTAATACACCGGGCGATTCGAACTCTTTCGACGTCGTACCCGGTGCGGGAAGATGGAGTGGTACCCGTTCCGACGCAGGTTGGGAGAACATTCATGACGACGCCCAGCTACTCCACCCGCACGGCGGTCGACATCGCTGTCGGCATCCTCATCGCCTTCCGCGGCTGCTCCGAGAACGACGCGTTCACCGAACTCGCGGAGACGTCCCGGCAGCACAAGGTTGCCCTCGCCCGCACCGCCCGCGCGTTGATCGCGTTCATCCAGACCCATCACGACGACCTTCCCGCGTCCGACGTCACCGTTGCGGCCCTGCAGTGGAGCCACGCCACGCCGTACCGCGGCGCGTTCGGCACGGCGGCATGAATTCGGGCGAAGTCTGAGAATTCTCTGGCTTCGACGGCGCGACGCTCCGCAAACCTTCAGACTCGATGTGAGACCGAACGACCTGCGCACCGAGATACGAAGAGGTAACTGAGTTGACGATCCGCAAGATCACGGTTGCCGCGGTAGCGATCGCCGCAGCCCTCACGATGTCCTCCTGTGGTTCCGACGAGTCGTCCGGCTCGAGCGGGACCACCACGTCCACCACCACGTCGGCGACCGAAACGACGGCCGACCTCGTTCTGCCGACAGCCGCCGACCTCAACGCCCTGCTGGCGAAGGGCCTCGACCCGGCCACTCCGCTCGACCAGAAGATCGCCATGGTGGAGGGTTCGGAGCAGGATCCGAACCTGTTCAACCAGGTCGCGGCCGCCGCTCAGCAGGCGGGTGCGCAGGTTCAGGTGCTGGACCCGGTCATCGACAACGGCGACGGCAGCGCCAGCGCGCAGCTGCAGTTGACGATCAACGGCCAGGTGCAGCAGAACACCCTGCCCGCCATCTTCGTGCCCGGCGAGAACGGGACGTGGAAACTGTCGAAGGCGACGGCCTGCTCGATCGTGGCGATCGCGCAGTTGACGTCGCCGGCCTGCCCGCCCGCCTGAGCCGGATTCCGCGTCACACGCCTTCCAGCGCCTCCCCGATCTCCTGGACGGCCCGGTTGTGCTGATCGGTGATCAGCACGTGTCCTGCTGCGATGGTCAGCGCAACCGGCCATTCGATGATTTCGACGGCGGCGAGCAGGCCGATCGCCGCGAAGAATGCCAGCTGCTCGGGGCGCGGCAGCGGCACCCTGCCGAGGATCGGCAGCTGCACGGCGAAGCTGTGGGCCGCCTGCACCCGCTGGACGGCATCGCTGTGCGACTGCGCCTCCGACGTTCGTTGGGCCATAGTTCGTCTCCCTTGTGCGTGCCGTTTTCCGGTCAGCCACCTTGACCGTGAACCGTGTCGGGTGTGCTGAGTGCCGTCGCCCAGACCGCTGCCGGTGTTTTCTCCGGCGCCGCGGACCCGTTGACCGGGGTGGTCACCCGGGTACTCACCCCACCGCTCCGGGAGGTGTACGCCGTGCTGCTGCGGGCGGGCGTGATCGAGATCGTCGACTGATCGCCCGCAAGCTTCTCCACCAGTCCCGGTGCGAACGCGGCTGCCGCGGTCGCCGCACCCGCGCACCCCAGCGCCTGGGCCCACCCGATCGGTCCGAGCGGGGTGCATCCCAGGAGCTGACTGACCCCGGGCGTACTGACCATCACGGTGAGCGCGGCGAGTGACCCACCCGCGGTGAGGACGACGAGCGGGCTGCGCGAATCGATGAGCGTCTGCCCCAGCTGCGTTCCGACCAGCGCGACCAGCCCGACCGTCGACGCCCGGCGTTGCCTGCCGGTCACGCTCGCCAGCGCCCACGCCGTCGTCGCGCCTGCCGCGGTGGCGGCGCCGCGGATCGCGACGGTCCGCCACAGCGCCGCACTGTCCGGTCCGCGGCCCTCTCCCCGGGTCTGTTCGTTGGGCGGGCTCACCGCGAGTGCGGCTGCCGGCAAAGCGTCGGTGAGCACGTTCACCAGCAGAAGCTGACGCGCGGTGAGCGGTGACCGTCCGGCGATCGCGCTGCCGATCAGGGCGAACGCCACCTCCCCGGCGTTCCCGCCGAGCAGCACCGCCACCCCGGCCTGGACCCGCCGCCACAGCTGGCGGCCTTCATCGAGGGCGTCGCGCAACGCGTCGACGCGGCCGTCGAGGAGCACCACGTCCGCGGCGCTGCGGGCGGGGTCGCTACCGCGCGAGCTGACGCCGATCCCCACACTGGCGGCCCGGATCGCGGCGGCGTCGTTGGCACCGTCGCCGACCATCGCGCAGACGTGACCGACACGTTCGAGGGTCTGCACGATCTGCACCTTGTGCTCGGGCGTCATCCGGGCGAAGACGACGCACTTCTCGACGGCGTTCTCCTGCCCCCGGTGCGACAGGGTGTCCCATTCGGTGCCGCTGATCACCTGCTCGGACGACACGGGCAGTCCCAGCTCTCGCGTGATGGCGGTGGCCGTGACGGGATGGTCGCCCGTGATCAGCCGGACCCCGACCTGGAGGCGTTCGAGGTCGGGAAGCAGTCCGGCCGCCTCGGGGCGCGGGGTGTCGGCCAGCCCGAGTAGTCCGACGAGTTGCAGCCCGCCGCCGCACAGTTCGTCGAGTACGTCGGCGTCGTCGGCCGCGCGTCGCGATTGGAATGTCGTGACGGTCCGGCGGGCGACGGCGATGACGCGCAACCCGTCGGCGGCCATCCCGAGCACGGTGTCGTGGACCTCGTCGGCGTCGATTCCGGCGCAGGCGGCGACCACGACCTCCGGTGCACCCTTCAACGACAGGTGCGTCCCCGACAGCGAGGCCGAGTAGGGCCGTCCGGATCGGAACGGAAGATAACTGCGGTGCTCGCCCTCCGGTGGCAGCAGGTCCGTTGCGGCGTCGGCGATCGCGACGTCGGTGGCGTGCGCGGCCGGACTGCCGTCGCGGGTGACGGCGCTGCGGCCCGCGCACGCGAGCACGTCGTCGCGGTCGAAACCCGGCTGCGGAACGGCGGAGACCACCCGTAGGCGGTTCTCGCTGAGGGTGCCCGTCTTGTCGAAGCACACCACGTCGACGCGGCCGAGCGCCTCCACGGACCGCGGCGCCCGCACCAGCGCGCCCGATCTCGTCAGTCTGCGTGCCGCGGCCTGCTGTGCCAGGGTCGCGACGAGCGGCAGCCCCTCCGGAACCGCGGCCACCGCGACCGCGACACCACTGGTGACGGCCTGCCGCAGTCCGGTGCCGCGCAGGAATCCGACGGCGGTCACCAGCGCCCCGCCCCCGACGCTGACGGGCAGCACCCGGTCGGTGAGGCTTCTGAGCTGCGCCTGCAGACCGACATGCGCCGCACTCGCCGGGGTGATCGCACCGGCACGTCCCGCTTCCGTGGCGTCGCCGACGGCGGTGACGATCGCCGTCGCCGTGCCGGTGAGGATTGTGGTGCCCGCGAACACCATGCAGGCACGTTCGCCGATCGGTGCGCCCGGGGTCGGCGACGTCTGCTTGCTCACCGGCAGCGATTCCCCGGTGAGCGAGGATTCGTCGACCTCGACCCCCGAAGCCTCGACGAGCCTGCCGTCGGCGGGCACCACCTCGCCGGGGCAGATCTCGATCACGTCGCCCGGCCGCAACCGCGACGCCTCCACCCGCTCCGTCACCCAACTGTTCGGGGATCCGGCGACGCGGTGGGCGGGCGGATCCCCCGCCGCCAGCAACCTGTTCAGCAGTCGTTCCGCGTGCAGGCGTTGCACGGCCGACAGCGCGGCGTTCCCCGCGAGCACCGATCCCACGAGCACCGCGTCGATCGGCGAACCCAGTAGCGCGCTCGCCGCCGATCCGGTGGCGAGGACGGGGGTCAGCGGATCCGACAGCTCCGTGCGCATCGCCCGCCCGAAGTCCCAGGCCAGGCCGACCGGCCACGCGGTGAGCCGCCCGATCGCCTCCACCGGGGTCAGCACCAGACGCACCGAGCGGCGGCGGGACGTCGCGGCGTCCACGTCGTTTTGCACGGGCAGTAGCCGGCGCACCTCCGTCGCCGGCATCTCGTGCCAGGCGTGAACCGGGGCGGCCGGGGGAATTTCGGCCCGCAGCACACTGCGCGCGAGAGAATGTCCCGTCCACAATCCTGCCGCCGCACCGACCGTGACGGGCCCGGGTCCGCGGCCGCGCACTCCCGGCAGCATCACGAGCGCACCGAGCATCGACGCCGCCGTGGCGATCTCGACGCCGCGCCGGCTCGCCGTCCGGGCGTCGGGCAGGGACCGCAGCACCCGCCACACCCCGGCGAGGTCGTCGACCAGCAGGTCCGCACACCACGGCGGCGGGGCGCCGCCGGCGAGAACACCGATGCCGACGTCGGCCGCCGACAGGGCGTGCGGCGCGTGGCCGGCCACCACCGCGACCGTCGCGCCGTTCGCCTGCAACTGCGCGACGGCGTCACGGAGGTCCGCATCCGGCGATCCGCTCGACGGGAGCAGGTCGTCGAAAGCCGAGCGGAGTCCGCCGAGTCCGTCCACGTTCACCGACATCACCTGGGCGCCCGACGTGCGGGCCTGCGCGAGCACGGCCGCCGCGTTCGCGTGGTGGGCGGGCGTCACGAGGACGGCGGAATCCTCGTCCACGGCGGCCGAGGCGACATCGCCCGGCAGGTCGGAGAGCGCGTGCCAGCCCACCCCGAGCGCGCCGGCCTCGACGGCGGACCTCGCGGACTCCCACACCCGCGTCCGGTCGGCGTCCCGAACGGCACGGAGTCCGCTCACCCGCAGTTCCGCCGTGTGCAGCACCGACGGGTCCACGACCACCGCGTCGACCCGGTCCAGGCGGCGCAGCGCGGCGGGTCGCAGCACCAGCACGGAGTGCCGGTCGGCGAGTCCGCGCCCGAGCGTCGCGGCGAAGGTCTCCCGTGCGGTGCGGGCCGCCTTCGGCGCGGCGACCAGGGCCGCGTCCGCGGCGCCCGCGACACTGCGGGTCGCGACCCCCACCGCCGTCGCCCCTGCGAACTGCGCGATCGCCGCCCGGTCGACGTCCCGCTCCACCGGTCCGGACGTGCCGCGCACGCGGGGGCGGCTGGCCGAGTCATCCGCGGGGTCCCGGGCCAGTTCGGGTTCGCGGCGGTGCCACACCCGCCGGCCGGACCACGCCTCCGCCGTGATCGCCGACCGCAACGCCACGTCGACGGCGAGAGACGCCGGCGCGCGCCGCAGCACGTCGCCGACGGCCTGAGCGGTGGCGAGCAGCAGTTCGGCGGCGTCCGGCCCGAGCCGGTTCTCGACCATGCCGCGCAGTCGCGGCTGATAGTTGACGAACGTGACCGCGGCGGCGGGCACCGCCGCCGGCAGGCTGGGCATCGGAAGCAGCCGGACACCGACCGCTGCGACCAGGCCCGTCGTCGCGGCGGCCAGTGCGAGAGCCCGTTCGGCGAGTGCGACGTCGTCGCCGGGCAGTTCCCTGGGCCGGTCCCGGACGCCGCCGCGAACGAGAGGGCGGGCGGCATCCTCCGCGCGCGCGACTACCTGGCACAGCACGGCGACCGACGGTCCGTGGTCGCCGACCGTCACCACCAGGCGGGACAGCGCGCAGTTGAGTTCGGCTCCGTCCACACCGGCGGTCGCCCGGACCGCGCCGAGGACGGACGCGGCCACGTCGGCGCCGCGCGGTCCGTCGAGTCCGCGGATCTCGATCCAGGCACGGCCGTGTCCGGAACTCGTGCGACGGGCCGGGGTTCCGCCCAGCACCTCGGTGGTGATTTGAGTCGCGGTCCGCGCGGTGGTGGCCACCAGATCGGCGGCGACGGCGCCGCCGTAGGACGCCACCCCGAGTCCGATTCCGGCGCAGCGCACCGGCAGGGACGCGGCAGCGGAGACGTATCGACCGAGTCCCACGGCAGCTACTGTGCGGCCGACGTCGGGGCTTCGGTGTCGCGTGAGGTCCGGGACCCCGCGCCGAACTGTCGCAGCACGAGCGCCGCCCCGCCCGCGGTGACCAGCACCGGCCACTCGACCAGTCCCGCGGCGCCGACGGCGGCCAGGGTCAGCGCTGCGGCCGGTGTGGAATGACTTCCGCTCTCCATGCCGGCCCGGGCCCCGCTCGCCGCCCCGCGGACTCCGCCGACCACACCGCCGAGTGCCGCTCCTCCGACCGCGCCGACCGCACTCGTCGTCGCGTTCGCAGCACCTGTCACGGCGTTCACTGCGCCGTCGACGATTCGCATGATGAGCTCCCATCGGCCGTGGCCACTCCCGCCGGGGCACGGCGGATCATGTCTGCGATACCCACCTCAGGGTATTCTCAACCGCCGCGCACCGGAACAGATTTCAGGGAACTCTCAGATATTACCGAATAACGTTCTGCTCCAGAGGAATTCGTTCACCCTGTTCGGTGCGCCAGAATTCCCATCCGTCGCGGGTCTCGACGTCGCCGCTGATGTGACTGGCAACGGCGGTCGCCGCGGTCGTGGGGTCGGGGAACCGGCGGCCCTGCATCGGACCGCGGGTGATCTCCAACGTCCCGGTGCCGGAATCGAACCGTCCGACCAACCGATATCCCTCGAAGTCGGCGACCACCTCGAGCCGGGCATCGACCAGTTCCTCCAAGGCTGCGGTCGCCTTGGCCGGCTTCTTCCTGGCGGAGGCGCGGGCGGCGGCGTCGGCACGCAACGTGGCCGCCGTGGTGGCGCGCTGCGCGTCGCTGTAGCGGCTGGGGTCCTTCTCACCGGCGAGCCCGAGCAGGTCCCAGCGCCCGCGGCCGTGCGCGACCCGGCTCAGCGGAATCGCGTGATGCCCGGTCCGCGTGCGCCCCGGGGTGTCCATCATCCACAGGTCCACCTCGGCGCGGATGTCGTCGGCGACCTCGGACGAGGGCACGACGAAGAACTCCTCCGGGGAACTCGCGAGATCCACGAACACCCAGAATTGCGATCCGGTGTCGTCGTCGTCGAGCGACTCGTCCTGTTTGCGGGCCTGCCAGTCGCCGCTGAGTTTGGAACGCACCCGCACGATGCAACTCGTGCCGTCGTCGCCCCACACCTGGACGGGGTTGCGCCGCGAGTGGGTGAGCCGGACCGCTTTGCCACCCCGCTCCACGACATCGGCGATGAAGGCCTGGATTCCCCGGCTGGCGGTGTCTTCCACTGTCTACTTGTCCGTCCGTGATTCTGCGTCCCGTACGCAGGTCGGGAGAGGTGTGGCGACGGGATTGCGCAGCACGACTCGGCGTTCTCCTCCTCACCCTACGTGCCGTGCCCGGTGCGCGGTGACTACCCGGCGCTGCGGGCCGCTTGCGCGCCCTCGGCGAAGAACCACGACAGCACGAGGGCGCCGGGGTCCACGACGCCTCGCGCCGCCTCGCCGATGTAGCTGGCCCGGCCGCGTCGCGCGGTGATGCCTGCGGTCGCCTCGGCGCCGTGGCCGGCGGCGTCCGCGGCCTCGGCCAGGGCGTCGGCCGGATTCTTGCCCTGCTCGACGGCCGACTCGAGGGCGGTGACGGCGGGGTCGACGGCGTCGATCATCGTCTTGTCACCGGGTTGCGCCCCGCCGAGTTCCTGAATCGTGTCGAGGCCCGCCCGTGCCGCGGCGGCGATCGCTTTCGTGTCCAGACCCTGCGGTGCGTCGACGGCCGCCCGGTAGAACTGCCGGAACCAGACCCCGAACAGCGCGCCCGACGTGCCGCCCGCGTGACCGAGATAGGCGTCGGACAGCGACTCGAACACCGTCGCCGGGGAGTACCGGTCGCGGATCCCGGCGACGTCGACGTGGTCGAGTGCGGCCACCATGTTGGTGCCGAAGTCCCCGTCGCCGGCGCGGCGGTCGAGGTCGGTGAGGTTCGGCTCCTCGGCGAGCACCTTCTCCACGAACGCGCCGAACCACGCCCCCACCGCCGCCCGGCCCAACGTGTCGGCGGTGCCGGACACCTCCGGTTCGTCCTCACGGGAGGCGACATCCGACCGAAACTGCACCGCGGATCGGTCTGCGATGCCGCGGAATTCACCGGCCGGGGCGTTCGGCCATCCCGGTGCGGCGGTCGGTGCGTCCCACAGGTCGAGGAGTTCGTCGTCGCAGCGCACCAGCGTGACGGACGCGCCGTCCATGTCGAGGGCGGTGACGAAACTGCCGACCAGCGACCGCCGGATCGCCACGCCCCGCTCCGCGAGATGGTCGGCGAGTTCACCGAACAGCAGTTGCAACTCCAGCGGATGGGCCGCGCCGAGGCCGTTGACGATCGCGATCACCGACTCGCCCCGCTGCACGCCGAGCGAGTCGAGCACGGGGTCGGTGAGCCGGCGGACCAGTTCGGCGGCGGGCAGTGCGTCGACCCGTTCGGTTCCGCGTTCGCCGTGGATGCCGATCCCGAGTTCGATCTGCCCCTCCGGCAGGTCGAACGACGGCGAGTCCGACCCCGGCACGGTGCACGCTCGCAGTGCCACCGCCATGCTGCGCGAATTCCGGGCCGTGCGTCGCCCGAACTCCGCGACGGCGGCGAGGTCGTCTCCGCGTTCGGCCGAAGCGCCGCAGATCTTCTCGACCGCGATCGTGGCCGCGGTGCCCCGACGTCCGGGTCCGTCGTCCCGTTCGGATGCGACGTCGTCGTCGACGAGCACGTGCTCGACCGTGATGCCGTCCTCTGCCGCCAGGTCACCGGCGATGCGGAAGTTGAGGACGTCGCCGGTGTAGTTCTTCACGATGTGCACGACTCCGCCGCCGGCGTCGACGGCCCGGGTGGCGGCCCGCACCTGCAGCGCGTTGGGCGAGCTGAAGATCAGGCCGGGGCAGGCTCCGGTGAGCATGCCCCGGCCGACGAACCCGGCGTGCAGCGGTTCGTGCCCGGACCCACCGCCCGACAGCAACGCGACCTGCCCGGACGGCAACGGTTCCCGGCGGGTGAGATAGCCCGGTTCCGGATGCCATTCGAGGTCGTCGGTGGTGGCGACGGCCCCGCGGAGTGCGTCGACGACGAAGGTCTTGGGTGAGTTCAGGAACTGTGCGTGCGCCATGCCCCCAGGCTAAGCGCCCACATGTGAGTGCCGTGGCGTGCCGGAGCACACTTTGCCGCTCACGTGGGTGGCGGCGGCGAGCGCTTCCTCGAACTCCCGCCTGCCCGACTGCGATCCGAGCAGCAGCGCGAGCCGGGTCAGGAATCCCTCACGGTCCGACTCCTCCGCCTGGTCCATCGCCTCCGACAGTCCCGTCCACACGTTCTCGCGCAGCAGTTCCTGCGGCGTCGCAATCGTCTCCGTGTGTGCGGGGACGACACCGTGCGCGGGGGCGGTCGCCGCCCGCAGGTGCCCGGGCACGTCGCCGAGCAGCGACAGGTCCCGGACCCGGCACAGGACGAGCCCGTCCGGACGGATCACGAAGCATTCCCCCGCGGACGCGCCGAGGGCCGTCGCCAGCGTGCCGTCGGGGTCGTCGAGGACCGTCAGGTCGTCCGCCGCGTCCACCGCCACACCCGGCGCCGGGACGACGACCGCGCGCACCGACTCGGGCGCCAGCGCCATCGACATCGCGGCGGCGTGGGCGGCGACGACGTCGGCACCGGCGGCGTCGACCCCGATGCCCAGCACCGCGAAACCCGTTCCGCGGACACGGTTCAGCGAAGACTCCACCGATCCCCCGGCGGTGACGACCCCAACGCGGCGGTCCTCCATCGGATCCCCGGGCAGCACACCGGTCGTCCCCTCGGCCACCGGCCAGGTGAGCGGCGACAGGTGCGCGTGCGTGGCACTCGACTGCCGCGGGTTGATGAGGTGACCGAACTCCGGGCGGGTCGTGGCCAGCGCCAGTACGGCGTCACGGGTGGTGCGGTAGCCGTGGCTGCCGGGCGACATGATGAGCGTCGACTTGCCCGCGTTGTCGACGTTCTGCTGCCAGGCCCCGCGACGCTCGGCCGAATACGCCTGCAGCAGTGAATGGTCCGCCGTTCCGTGGACGACGGCGGACAGGGTCCAGGCGAGGGTCTCAGCGTCCTCCATGCCGGAGTTCAGCCCGCGGACGCCGAAGATCGGAACCAGGTGGGCGGCGTCGCCGGCGAACAGGATCCGACCATGGGTGAAGTCGTCCAGTGCGAGCGCATGCGCGCGGTAGAAGCCGTGCCATTCGAGGGTCCACGGCACGTCGTTCTCGAGCCAGTCGAGGTGCCGGGTGATCCGGTCGCGGATGCGGTCTTCCTGCGTCTCGAGTTCGGCGTCGTCGGAACTGTCCAGTTGGTAGTCGATGCGCCAGATGTCGCGGGGCTGCCGATGCATGATGATCGTCGAGCCGGGGTTGCTCGGCGGGTCGAACCACACCATCCGCTCGGCGGGCAGCGCCGATTCCCAGTGGATGTCGGCGATGACGTAACTGCCCTCATAACTGTTTCCCTGCAACCGGATTCCCGCCAGTTCGCGCATCCGGCTGCGACCGCCGTCGGCGGCGACGACCCATCGTGCGCGGAGCCGGCGCACACCGAACGCGGTGTCGACGTCGAGGGTCACGTCCTCGTCCGACCGCAGGACCCCGGCGACACTCGACGACCAGTGGAACGTGATCAGCGGGTGCGCGAGCAGGGTGTCGGTCATGATCTGCTCGATCTCGGACTGCGACACGTTGACCATGGGCCCGCGGACGTCATGCTCGCCGTGCGCCATCTCGAAGTGCAGCACCTGCTCGTCGCGGTAGAAGCTGCGCCCTCCCACCCACGGGAGCACGATCTTCTCGAGTTCGGGTCCGAACCCGAGCCGGGCCGCGACCTCGAGGCTGTGCCGGGAGATACAGATGGCGCGGCTGCCGAACGACACCTGGTCGGCGGCTTCGAGCACGGTGACGGGGATGCCGCGCTGCGCGAGGCCGAGCGCGACACCCATGCCGACCGGGCCGGCGCCCACGACGACGACGGGCAGGGCCTCGTCGGTTGCGGTGGTCGACGCGAAGTCCGTCGCCGCGTATTTCCGGGGTTGGAAGTAGGTGGACATGTCAGGCTGCCTCCGCATTTCGTGCGATCTTGTTCGTTTCCGGCAGCATCAGGATCGAGCCCAGGCTGACGACCGCGATCACCACGAAGTACGCGCTGATCGCGACGGAGGTCCCGAAAGCCCCGAACAGCCACGTAGCCAGGAACGGTGCGAGCCCGCCGCCGAGGATGGCGCCGATCTGGTAGCCGAGCGACGCACCGCTGTAACGGATGTGGGCGGGGAAGAGTTCCGCGAACAGTGCCGACTGCGGCCCCGCGGTGGTGCCGAGCACCGCCGCCATCACGATCATCGCGAGCAGCATGACGGGAATCGACGCCGTGTCGATCAGCGGGAAGAACACCGCCGCGACGATCACCAGCGCGATCGAACTCCACGTGTACACGCGGCGCCGGCCGAGGACGTCGGACTTCCAGGCCGACACCGCCATGCCCGCCATCCAGACCGGGCACGCGACGATCAGCAGGGTGAGCATCGTGGCGCGGCTGTAGCCGAGTTCCGTGGTGCCGTACGTCAGGACGTACACCATGAACACGTAGGCGATGCCGTTGGTCGCGATGAACGTGCCCGCCGCGAGCAGCACCGTCCGCCAGTTCTTCGTCAGCACCTCGACGATCGGCATCTTCACGATCGTGTCGCTCTCCTTGGCCTCCGCGAACGCCGGGGACTCGAAGACGCCGAGGCGGATCCACATCGCGACGCCGACGAGCACGGCGCTCATCAGGAACGGCACCCGCCAGCCCCACGTCTGGAACGCGTCGTCGGACAGCAACTGGGTGACGGCGAGGAACACGACGTTCGCCATGATCACTCCGGCCGGAACGCCCATCTGCGGCGCGGCGCCGTACAGTCCGCGCTTGCCTTCCGGGGCGTGTTCGGTGGCCATGAGCACCGCGCCGCCCCATTCGCCGCCGACGCCGATGCCCTGCACGAACCGCAACGCCACCAGCAGGATGGGTGCGGCCACCCCGATGGCCTCGAAGTTCGGGAGCAGTCCGATGCCGACGGTCGCGGCGCCCATCATCGTCAGCGACAGCACCAGCATCGACTTGCGTCCGATGCGGTCACCGAAGTGACCCATGACGACGCCGCCGATGGGGCGGGCGACGAAGCCGACTGCGAAGGTGGCGAAGGCGGCCAGGGTTCCGGCGAACGTCGACGCGCCGGGGAAGAACTGCGGTCCGATCACCAGGGCTGCGGCGGTGCCGTAGATGAAGAAGTCGTACCACTCGATCGCGGTACCGACGAAGCTCGACAGGACTGCCCTGCGTGCTTCCTTGTGAGACACCGGCGGTGTCGCCTCGGTGATTGCCGTCATCGTCTGCCTTCCCGGTTCTGCTGCGCCACACTCATCGCGCTACGGAAAACAATGACCCCACTCACATACGTCTGAAAAGCGGGACTATCCCCACATGAATTGCAGAAAATCCGTGGAAGACCCGAAGGCGCAGTTCAGGCCGTGACGAACCGGATGAACGCCCGCGCGACCCGGCTCAGCGTCGTTTCCTGATGCCACGCGACGACGACGGCCACCGACGCCGGTTTCGGTTCGGCGATCGGTTTCACGACGACGGGCAGGCCTTCGTACGTGACGTCCACCCGGGGCCGTTGCAGCAGCAGCGTCCACCCCAGGCCGCGCCCGACGAAGGCCCGCGCCGTCTCGAAGTTCGCGGTGCGGTACGCCACCCGGGGCGCGAACCCGGCCTGCCGGCAGACGTCCATCGCATGGTTGGTGCTCGGCGGCGCGTCGAGGAGCACCATCGGGTGCTCGGCGAGATCCGCGAGGCGTACCGGCCCGTCGACGCCCGCCAGCGGATGTTCCGCCCCGAGCACCACCATCGGCTCGCGGGTCATCAGCGGCACGGTCTGCCAGTCCTGGGGCAGGTCGAGGTCGTAGACGATGGCGACGTCGAGTTCGCCGCCCTCGAGCTGCGTCCGCAACCGGTTCTGGGTGTCTTCGCGGAACTCCACCGACGCGCGCGGGTACTCGGTGGTGAACGCGTACAGCATCGACGGCAGGATCGTCGGGCCGAGTGCCGGGTAGCAACCGACGGCGATCGGCCCGGCGACGACCCCGCCCGCACCGGACGCGTCGGCCTGTAATTCCCCCGCCTGCTGCAACAGGGCGCGCGCCCGCGACAGCACCGCCTCCCCCGTCGGGGTCAGCTGCACACCGCGGGCCCGCCGGCGGACGCACAACTGCGCCTTCAGTGCCTTCTCCAGATCCGTCACCGCAGCGGACAACGCCGACTGCGACAGGTGCATCCGCTCGGCCGCACCACTGATCGTCCCGGTCTCCGCTACCGCGACGAACGCCGCCAGCTGGCGCATCGTGTACACGGGGACGTTGTCGGGGCGCGGCATGCAAGAACGGTAGCGCGGACGATCAGCCGCCGGTGGCCGCCGGAACCTGCGCGAGCACCTCCCGGGTGGCGGTGACCAGCCGCTCGAGCCACGCGTCCGTGCCGACGGCCCGCCGGAGCGGCTCGTTGGGGAGTTCGATGCTCACCGGCAGGCCTGCCGGCAACGTCGACCAGATGTCGGCGAGCGGGATGCCACCCGCCCCGGGAACGAGGCGCTCCTCGCGCGCCTGACGGATCAGTTCGGCGTCGTCCGTGGGCGCGGGCACCGAGCCGTCGCACATCTGCGCGTAGTGCAGCCACTCCCGCGGGATCGCCGCGAGGTCGGCCGCAGTGGTGCTCGACCGTCCGACGTGCAGGGCGTCCACCAGCACGCTGCGGGCAGGCCCGTCGGCCTGCGACACGATCTCGACCGCGGCGGTCGCGTCGGGTACGGCCGTCCACGGCATGAACTCGAGGCTCGCGACGATGCCGTAGTTCGCGCACAGTTCCGCCAGCCGCGCGTAGGAGTCGGTGAGCCGCGAGCGGTCGCGGTCGTCGCCGCCGACGAGCACGGCCTTCGCGCCGAGCCGTGCGCCCGCCTCGAGCAGAGGAACGTACGACTCCGGAGCGAAATCTGTTCCCAGCCGGATGATTTCGAGGTCAAACACCTCGATCGGCGAGTCGTCGAGACGGCGCACCAGCGCGTCGAGGGCGGCCGGGTTCTCATGCAGCGGGTAGGCGGTGGTGCCGGGTGCGGCGGGCAGCAACCGGATGCCGATCGTGTCGAAACCGTGTTTCTCGGCGAGGTCCACCTGCTCGAGCGGCGCGGTGTCGAGCACCGTGAGCGCGGCAAGGCCGAGTGGGGCGGTCATCGCAGTTCTCCTGTCGTCGAGGCGAGGCGGCGACCGGTGAGGTAGCCGAAGGTCATGGCCGGGCCGAGGTTGATGCCGCCGGACGGGTAGTGACCGCCCATGACGCTGGACTGGTCGACGCCGACGGCGAACAGTCCGCCGATCGGCTGGTCGTCGTCGTTCAGCACCCGGGACGTCGAATCGGTGACCAGGCCCGCGAATGTGCCGAAGCTGCCGGGGACCACCTTGACCGCGTAGAACGGGCCCTCCTCGAGCGGTGCGAGGGCCGGGTTGGGCCAGGGGTTGTCGGCGTCTCCGGACCCGACGGTGAACGGTGTGGTGCCACGGCCGAATTCGGGGTCGACGCCGTCGCGGGCGCCCTCGTTGAACGCCGCGACCGTCTTCTCCAGGCCGTCCGGGTCGACGCCGATCTTCTCGGCCAGTTCGCGCACCGTGCGGCCGCGGGTGAGGTAGCCCGACTTCAGGTACGGCCACGTGGGGATCGGCAGCGGCTTGGCCATGCCGAGCGGGAAGTACCGCAGGTACCGCTGGTCGGCGATCAGCCAGGAGCACACCTCCTCGCCGTCGGGCACCTGCTCGACCATCGCGAGCGTGTAGTCGTGGTAGCCGAGCCCCTCGTTGACGAAGCGTCGTCCGTCCGCGAGAACACCGATGGCGCCGGGCTTTCCGCGGTCGAGGATGTGCGGGAACACGCCCTCCTTGCCGTTGCGGTACCGGATGATCGACACCGGGCAGTACGCGACCGGGGAGGCGACCGAGTCGTCGAGTCGGCCGCCCGCGGATTCGCCGAGCGTGATGCCGTCGCCGGTGGTCGTGGACGGGGTCAGCGTCCAGTGCTCGCGTCCGGTGGGGGTGCGGGGGAACAGTTCGCGGCGCCGGTCGACGTCGCGACTGAAGCCGCCGGTCGCGAGGACGACGCCGCGTCGGGCGTGCACGGTGTAGGCGCCGTCCGGGCCCGCCAGCCGGACACCGGTGACGCTGCCCGCGGAGTCGGTGGTCAGTGCGGTGGCCGCCGTGCTCACGCGGATCTCGACGCCGGCGTCGAGCGCCGACCGCAGCAGCCTGCCGACGAGCGCGGTGCCGTTGACGAGTTGCTGCCCGCGACGCTTGGTGGCGAGGTCGAGCAGGTGGGTGGACACCCGTTTCGTGCAGTGGAGAAACGCCTTCGCCGACCGGGTCGAGTGCAGGAACGCCTGCAGGTCGGGGCCGGCCATGATGCCCATGCCGAGGAACGACGTCTCGTAGAGTTGCCGCCGGAGCAGGGCCGCGACGTCGGGGCCGAGTTTCCGCAGGCTCACCGGTTTCGGTCCGACCGAGCGGTGGCCCGTTCCGGCACCGGGTGTGTCGCCGTGGATGTCGGCGATCTTCGCGCCCGGAACGAACTGCAGCGCCGTCTTCTTCTCGAAGAACTCCACCATCTCGGGCGCGCCGTCGAGCAGGGCGTCCACCTTGGCGGCGTCGAAGTTCTCGCCGAGCCGGTGTTCGAGATACGTGCGCGGCGCCGAGCGGTCCTCGTTGACACCGTCCGCGTGCGCGAACAGATTCCGCGGCGTCCACATCCACCCGCCCGACCACGCCGTGGCGCCGCCGCACGTGTCCGCCTTCTCGACGACGAGGACGGACGCTCCCCCGTCGGCGGCGGCGACGGCGGCGGACAGGCCGCCCGCGCCGGAGCCGATGACGACGACGTCGTAGGCCGGGGTGGAAGGGTCGGGGGTCATGCGTTCTCCTTGGTGGTGACGGGGGCCGGGGTGGGCGTGAGGTCGACGACGCGGCCCGTGCGGGACGACTCGTAGACGGCGGCGACGATCGCGAGCGAGGCGCGGGCGTCGCGTCCGGTGACGGCAGGCGCCCGGCCGGTCAGGACGGCGTCCGCGAAGTCCTGCACCTGGAGGGTGTGGAAATCGGCGAGTCCGGCGTTGACCTCGGTGACGTCGAGGTTGGCGCGGACGTCGGAGGTGTAGGGCGCCCGGAACTCGTTGTCTCCCGGCACGGTCCAGATTTCGTTGACACCCTCCTGTCCTTCCGGGAACTCGAGGACGCTCGCGATCGCACCGGTCTGTCCGAGCACGGTGACACGGTTGCCGAGGTTGTGGTTGGCGCCGGTGGTCGCGGTGACGGTGGCGGTGCCGCCCGACGCGAACGACACGACCGCCGACGCGCTGTCCTCGGTCTCGATGTGCTCGCCATGCGTGTGGGTGCGGATGAAGCCGCTCACCTGGACGGCCTCGCCCATGAACCACTGCAGCATGTCGATCTGGTGCACGGCCTGCGTCATGAGGACACCGCCGCCGTCGGTGTCCCACCGTCCGCGCCACGCGTCGGCGGAGTAGTAGGACGACGGGCGGTGCAGGATCACCGACGCCTCACCGAGTACCGGAACACCGATCCGGCCGTCGTCGATCGCATCCCGGATGCGGCGGGCGGCGGGCCAGAAGCGGCGCTGGAACAGCACCCCGAACGTGATGCCCGCGCGGTCCGCGGCCTCGACCATCCGGTCGGCGGCGGCGACGTCGACGGCGATCGGCTTCTCGCACAGCACGTGGATGCCCGCCTGCGCGGCCGCGACGACAACCTCCTCGTGGACGGGATGAGGCGTGCACACGGTGCACGCGTCGAGCCCGAGGGTGAACAGTTCCGCGACCGACCCGACGGCCCTCGTGATGCCGTGCGCCGCAGCGAATGTCCGGGCCCGTTCCAGGTCGGGGTCGCAGCACCCGACGACCTCGACGCCGGGCACCTGCTGCAAGGCCCGGGCGTGGTTGCCGGCGATCTTGCCGCAGCCGACGATGCCGATTCGTAGTGCCATCAGAAGTGCTCCTCGGTTTCGACGTCCCGGGCGGCGGACTCGCCGCGGTCGAGACGGTTCAGGGCGTCGACGTCCCCGGCGGTGAGCCGGACGTCGAGGGCAGCCAGGTTCTCGGCCTGACGTGCGGGATCGGCCGACCGGACAATCGGGACGACACCCTGCGCGCGATGCCAGGCCAGGACCACCTGCGCGGGCGAGTGGCCGAGGCGTTCGGCGATCGCGGTGACCACGGGTGCGCCGAGCACGTCGCCGCGGCCGAGCGGACTCCACGACTGCGTGGACACCCCGAGTTCGTCGTTCGCGCGGCGCACGGGCAGCCGGGCGAGCGACGGATCCATCTGAATCTGGTTGACGGCCGGGGCCTCTCCGGTCTCGGCGACGACACGGCGCAGGTGCGTGCCCAGGAAGTTGGAGACGCCCACGTGCCGCACCAGCCCGGCGTCCCGGCAGGCGAGCATCGCCTCGAACGCCGCGACGTATGTGTCGTGGCGTGGCAGCGGCCAGTGGATGAGGAACAGGTCGAGCCGATCGAGCCCGAGACTCTTCAGGCTGCGTTCGACGGCACCGCGGATGTCACCCGACACGTGATCGCTCCCCCGCAGTTTCGTGGTGACGAACAGTTCGTCGCGGGGCAGACCGCACTCCGCGAGGGCGGCGCCCACGGCGTCCTCGTTCCCGTAGATGGCGGCAGTGTCGATCAGCCGGTAGCCCGCCTCGATGCCGGACAGCACGGCCCGGGTGGCGTCCGGACCGGTCAGCGGCCAGGTCCCGAGACCGAGGGGCGGGATCGCCATCATGCGCTGACCACCTCGCAGGCCTCGGCGGCCGCCGTGATCTTCGCGGCGACGTCGGCCGCGGTCACCAGAGCGGCATGGATGGAGCCGCCGTCACCGCTCGCGTCACCGACCGGGTGGACGCCGAGCCGGGGTGCCAGCCCCCTCAGCGCGGCGAGCAGGTCGGCGCGGGGCTCGACGCCGTGCGAGATCAGCAGTTCACCGGGAGCGTCGACCACCCGCTCCTCGCCGCCGGTCGAGATCACCACCCGGTCTTCCTCGATCCGCGTCACGATCGACGACAAATGGGTGGTGAGGTTCTCGCTCGCGGCGAGCCGCGGCAGCAGCACGATCTTTCCGCGCCGGCCGACGTCGTGGGCGATGGCCTCCTGCGGGCCGATCATGACGACCGTCGTGCCGTGCTGGAGCAGGTCGTCGGCGACCGCGGCCGCTTCCCGGTCGGCGCCGAAGATCGTGATCGCCTCGGGGGCAGGGTCACCGGATGCCAGGAACTCCCGGACGTCGCGGACCCTGCGGGTGCCGGCCCCGGGGAGGTCGACCGCGGGTCCGCGGCCGCCGGTCGCGAGCACGATGGCGTCGAAATCCAGGCCGGCCAGTGCGGCGGCGTCGACCCGCGTGCCGGGGTGGCAGGTGACGTCGAGGTCGGTGAGTTCGGCGAGGTACCACTCGACGATCCGCGAATACTCGGGGTACTCGTGGAGCCGGGACGCCAGCGCGAAATCCCCACCGAGGCTGCCGCGTTCGTCGTAGAGGTCCACGCGGTGCCCGGCGAGGGCGAGGTCGCGGGCGGCCGCCATGCCGGACGGTCCGGCCCCGACCACCGCGACGCGCACGGGCACGTCCGCCGGCGTCGACGGCTGCTCGAGTTCGCGGCCCACCCACGGGTTGACCGAGCACGGGACGGGTCCGGCTGCGAGGCTGTCGATGCAGTAGTTGCAGGCGATGCACGGCCGGTACCGGCCGCCGTCCAGCGCGCGGTTCGGGAAGTCGGGGTCGGCGTGCAGCGTGCGGGCCATGCTCACGAAGTCGGCCTGCCCGGATTCGATGATCTGCGCGGCGATCTCGGGTGAGCTGATCCGGCCCGCGACGCCGACCGGGATGTCGAAGTCCCGCGTGTACTGCCGGGAGTAGGGGGCGAGGAGGCCGCGCGGCCACTCACCGGGCTGGATGATCCACTGCCCGGATTCGTAGTTGCCGGCGGAGACGTCGAGGAAGTCGAGGCGGTCGGTGTCGATCGCGTCGATGCGGGCGCGCGTCGTCTCGGCATCGAGTCCGCCGTCGATCGCCTCGAACGCCGAGAACCGCAGTCCGAGAGCGATACCCGGGGCCATGGTGCGGACGGCGTCGATGACGCGGTTGACGAACAGCGTCGGGTCGGCCCACTCGTCGTCGCGGTGGTTGTACGCCGGTGAGAGGAATTGGTGGATGAGGTAGCCGTGCCCGCCGTGCAACGAGATGACGTCGATTCCGGCTTGCTGACAGCGCGCGGCGGCCTCGCCGAAGCATTCGACGATGTGCTCGATGTCGTCGCCGTCGAGTTGCTCGGGCATGTCACCGCCGACCACCGCGCACGGAATCGGTGACGGTGCGACGGGGACGAATCCGCTGACGGCGCCCTGCGCGGTGCGGCCGCCGTGGTTGAGTTCGACACCCACCAGCGCGCCCTGCGCATGGATCGCGTCGGCCAGCTTCGCGATGCCCGGGAGGCGTTCGTCGACGTCGACGCCCATCTGCCGGATGCGGCCCTTGCCGTCGGCGCGCACGTAGCTGGCCTCGGTGAACACGACAGCCGCGCCGCCCGCCGCGCGGCGTTCGAGATACGCGATGTACTCGTCGGTCATCGTGCCGTCGACCTCGCAGTAGTTGCGTTCCATCGGGGCCGACACGAAGCGGTTGCGCAGTCGCACGTTGCCCAGGTCGAGGGGCGCGGCGAACGGGTGCGCGGTCATCGGGACTCCTCCAGGACGGTCGGGGCGGACTGCTCGGCGAGCAGGTCGCCGAGGTGGCGTCGCATGCGGTCGGGGTCGGGGGTGACGCCGGTGAGGAGGGCGAATGTGTCGGCCGCCTGCGCGACGAGCATCTGGCCGCCGTCGAGGACAGCGCAGCCGAGAGCGGATGCCGCCAGAACGAGTTCGGTGCGCAGCGGGCGGTAGACGATGTCGGCGACCCACAGCCCGGGATGGAGCGCGCCGGTGTCGAACGGCGTTCCCGGATATCCGACCATGCCGATCGGGGACGCGTTGACGACGCCGTCGCAGCGCGCCAGGTTCGCTTCGATCGCGTCGAGTCCGATGGTCGTGACCGTCGTCTGCGGGAACGCGGCCTCGAGGCGGGCGCAGACGTCCGCGGCACGGGACGGGTCGACGTCGGCGATCCGCAGGTCCCGCACCCCGGCGGCGGCGAGCGCGTAGGCGACGGCCGAACCGGCACCGCCGGCACCGGCGAGAACGACGCGTCCGAGCGCGGCGTCGGGCAGTCCGCGGCGCAGCGCCGAGAGGAATCCGCTGTGGTCGGTGTTGTGCCCGATCAGGCGGCCGTCGCGGACGACGACGGTGTTGACGGCACCGAGAAGACGTGCGTTGTCGGACAATTCGTCGAGGGACTCGACGATCGCCTGCTTGCACGGGTGGGTGATGTTGAACCCGGTGCAGCCTGCCGCGACGGCACGCCGCAGTGTGTCACCGGACCTGTCGACGGGGATGCCCTCAACGGCGACGTCGATCAGGTCGTAGCGGTAGTCGGGGAGGCCGAGCGCGGCGGCCTCGTGTTCGTGCAGCGCCGGGGACAGGGACGTGGCGATCCCTGCCCCGACGAGGCGGATCCGGTGCCGGGTGGATTCGGGGTGCATGAAGATCTCCTGCAGAGGTGTCGGTCAGGCGTCGTTGCGGACGAGCGCCTGCTCCCGCGTGCCGGCCGTCGTCGCGTCGGGTTCGCCCAACTGCTCGGTGGGGGTGCGGTAGGTCTCGGGACCGGTGAGCGCGGCGGCCGAGGACAGCAGGGCGAAGCCCAGGCACATCCAGGCGACCGGCGTCCAGTTCGCGGTGTCGCCCGCCGACAGCCACTGCGCGATGGCCGGAGTGAAACCGGCGACCAGCAGTCCGAGCATGAGGCTCACGGCCATTCCGGTGTACCGGACCTTGGCAGGGAACTGCTCGGGGAAGTACGCCGGGTACACGCCGTTGGGCATCGCGTAGAACAGGCCGATCAGGACGATGCCGGCCGCGAACACCATGGGCGCACTGCCGGTTCCGATGGCGTGGAAGAACACGAACACCATGCCTGCGGCGCCGACGGCGCCCGTCACGAACACCGGCTTGCGGCCGATCCGGTCGGCGAGGATGCCGAACAGTGGCTGGGTGAGCACCGCGACGAAATTGGCGGTGGCGATCGCCCACAGCATGGTGGAGCGTTCGAGCCCGGCGACCTGCACGGCGTACGCCAGCGCGAAGACGTTGACGATCGTGTTGATCATCGCGAATGTCGCGCTGAGGCTGATGCGGATCACGGTGCGCCAGTGCGAGCGGAACATCTCGACGACGGGAATGCCTGCCGTGTCGTCCTGTTCCTTCAGCTCCTCGAAGACTTCCGGCTCGTCGAGCTTGCGACGCAGCCAGACCGCGACGCCCGTCACGACGATGCTCAGCAGGAACGGCACCCGCCAGCCCCACGAGTAGAGCGCGTCGTCCGGCAGGGCCGCCACGGGAATGAACACCAGACTCGAGATGACGATGCCGAACATGATGCCGCTCATGGTGAAGGAGGTGAAGAATGCGCGGCGACCGTCGGGCGCGTGCTCGAGGGTCAACGCGGAAGATCCGGGAGATTCTCCGCCCGCGGACAGGCCCTGCAGCAACCGCAGGAGCACCAGGATGATGGGCGCGGCCATTCCGATCTGCTCGTACGTGGGAAGGCAGCCGACGACGACCGTCGCGATGCCCATGAGGAGCAGGCAGGCCAGTAGGGAATTCTTGCGGCCGTATCGATCGCCGAGGTGCCCCCACAGCACGGCGCCGAGCGGACGCGCGATGTACGCGACGCCGAGCGTGCCGATCGACAGCAACGTCGCCGTCGCTCCTCCGCCGGGGAAGAAGATCTTCGGGAAGACGAGCGCTGCCGCGGACCCGTAGATGAAGAAGTCGTAGTACTCGAGCGTGCTGCCGAGGAATCCCGAGACGGCGGCCCGGCGGGCGTTCTCGTTCGGTTGTCCCCCGGTGTCGCGTGTAGACGTGCTTGCCATGGTGTTCCTTTCGTCCCAGGATCCGGTGTCGCCGCGAGGCGTTCTTCGGAGGTGACTCACCTCACACGAAGTTCCGGACCGTGACGAGCGTGTCATGGCGGACTATGCGCAGTCCAGCGCAAAAAAAGTCTTAGATATAGATCGAAAACGTCCTAATCGGGAGTCGGCAGGATCTCCTCCGACACCGCGAGCGCCACCCGGAGCGCGTCGGAGACACGACGGGGCGACCAGGCGAGGCCGTGGTTCATGTAAATGGGCTCGCCGGTGAGGGGAACGAACACCGTGCCCGGGGGCGTGATCGCGGCGATGCCCGACGTCATCAGCGCCACGCCGACACCCGTCGCCACCAGCATCAGGATCATGTACGGGTCGGTGATCTCCTGAACGACGCGGGGACGGAACCCCGCATCGACGCAGGCGCGCATCGCCACCTCCTGCAACGCCGAACCGGCCGACAGCGGCGTCGTCACGAACCCGTCCTCGGCGAGGTCGCGCAGGTCGATCTCCGACTCCGACGCGAGCGGGTGATCCGCGGGCAGCACAGCACCGAACGGCTCCCGGCGGATCAGCCGCGTCGACACCGATGCCGTCTCGACGGGAAGCCCGACGAACGCGAGATCGAGTGCACCACTGTCCAGTTGGGTGATGGCGTCGCGGGTCATGATTCGCCCGACGAGGGTGAGTTCGATGTCGGGGTAGCGTTGCCGGAGCGCGCGGGTGAGCGGCGGCAGAGACAGATGGTTGAGCACACCGGTGAAGCCGATCTTGATGCGGCCGTACACACCCCCGGCGGACGCGCGGGTGGCCTGACGCGCGATGTCGACGCTCTCGAGAATGCGGTAGGCGTGTGGCAGGAACGTGTGGCCCGCCGACGTGAGCGCGACGCTGCGGGTGCTCCGCTCGAACAACGGCACGCCGATGTCCTTCTCGAGTTTGCGCACCGTCTGACTCAGCGGCGACTGCGCCATCTGGAGTCGCGCGGCGGCCCGGCCGAAATGCAGTTCTTCGGCGACGGCGACGAACGCCTGCAGCCAGCGAATCTCCATCGGATTCCCTTCGGCGAGTTTGACGAGTGTGGCTCAGCCCATATATTCCAATTCGTACACAGTGCGAAATAGATCATTCCGATTTCGCACATAGAACAAGACTAATGCGCACACAGTCGCGAGGAGAAACCACCATGGTCACGTATCCCGAGGGCGCGACCGCGCTCGTCACCGGCGGCGCGAGCGGAATCGGTGCGGCGTGCGCGAAACGCCTCGCCGGCGCCGGGGTCCGCGTCGTCACCGCGGACGTCGCCGCCGGGGCCGACGAGCGCCTCGACGTCACCGATGCCGACGCCGTCGAGAACCTCGCCGCACGCCTCGGCCGCGTCGACATCCTCGTCAACAGCGCCGGTGTGGTGGGACCGTCGGCGCCACTGGTCGACGTCGAACTCGAGGACTGGCGCCGCACGTTCCGCATCAACGTCGAGGGGACGTTCCTCGTGTGCCGCGCGTTCGTGCCCGCCATGACCGACGCCGGCTGGGGACGGGTCGTGAACATGGCGAGCATCGCGGCCAAGGATGGTAATCCCGGGCAGAGCGCCTACTCGGCGTCCAAGGCAGCGGTGATCGCGTTGACGAAATCGCTCGGCAAGGAGGTCGCGACGACCGGCGTCCTCGCCAATGTGGTCGCCCCGGCGGCGGTGGAGAGCCCGATGAACGCCGGCACCGACCCGGCGATCCTCGCGCGCTCGCAGAGTCTCACCCCGATGGCCCGGATGGGACGGCCCGAGGAGATCGCCGAACTCGTCGCATGGCTGTGCTCGGAGGCGCTCAGTTTCTCGACCGGTGCCGTCTACGACGCCAGCGGTGGCCGGGCGTCGTACTAGCGCTCACAACCAGTGCGGCGGCTCGGGGATGTCCGGGCCGAGCCCGACCGCGCCGCGGCCGGCGGCCCACCGCACCACTGCGGCGAGAGGGCCGGACACCTTGCCGGCGGGTGCCGAATCCGGCTGCACCGCAACCGGTTCACAGCCGTCGACCGTGAGCACGAGGCCCGCGCCGAGGTCCTTGCGACGCCACATGCCGGTGATGTCGGTGAGCAGCGACTCCAGCACGACGTCGGGGAAGTCGCCGAACCGGCCACCGTTCCCCAGGTCCACGGCATGGATCCACACCTCCCGGGTACGCATCCACGCCGTCTCCGACACCGGCACCGTACGGCCCTGCGCGGTCCGCACCTGCGCCTCCCACGCCGAGTCCGGCAGGTTCCGCCACTTCTCGTCCAACCGGGCGACGGTGTGGTCGAACAGGTTCCGCAACGCCGCCGCCGACAGGGTGGCGCCCTCGGCGATCTCCCGCCCCCGCTGCTCCGGCGACGCATACATCGGGGTCTCGATCCCGGTGGCCGCCCACTCCAGCAGCCGGCACAACGCGGCCGCGTTGTAGCCGACGTGCGCCACCAGGTGCGCACGCGACCACCCGGACAGCGCCGTCGGCTCGTGCAGTTGCTCATCGGTCAGCTCGGCAAGACGCTGCGCGAAATACGCCGTGCCGCGGCGCGCGACCAGCAGCCGCTCGGCCAGGGGAAGGTCGTGTAAACCCACTGGGTGCGTCCTTACTTGACGATCGTCTTGTTACGCACCGAACCGAGGCCCTCGATGGTGACCTCGACCGTCTGCCCGTCCTGAATGTAGAGACCGGGCTTGCGGGCGTGCCCGACGCCGCCCGGGGTTCCGGTGATCACCACATCACCCGGCTGCAGCGTCACGATGTGCGAGATGTACTCCACCAGCTTCGCCGGGGTGAACACCAGATCGTCGGTGGTGGTGGTCTGCACGACCTGCCCGTCGAGCTTCGTGACGAGTGCGCCGCCGAACGTGTAGGAGTCGGTGGTCGTCAGGAACGGCCCGAAACCGCTGGTCTTCTCGAACGTCTTGCCCTGATCCCACTGCAGCGTCCGGTACTGGTAGTCGCGCATCGTGTAATCGTTCATCACCGAGTACCCGGCGATATACTGCTCGGCGTCCGACTCGGACACCTGGTATGCCTGCCTGCCGACGACGAACGCCAACTCCCCTTCCCAGTCCAGCTGGGCGGCGGCGTAGGCGGGGACGATCACGTCGTCGTACGGGCCGGTCAGCGCCTCCCGGAACTTCGCGAACAGGGTCGGGAACTCGGGCAGCTCCCGGCCCATCTCCTGGATGTGGTTGGCGTAGTTCAACCCGACGCAGATGATCTTCCCCGGATTCGGGACCACCGGGGCGTAATCGGCGTCGTCGAGATTCACGGTGTCCCCGGACGCGTTCTCCGCGATCGACTTCCAGTCCGGGTCGTTCAACAGCACGGACAGATCCGGGTAGCCGTCGATGACGGTGGCGGCGGTGTCGGAATCGACACGGACGGCGACGGTCGCACCGGCGCGGCGCAGGGTGGCAAGCTTCATGAGATTTCAGGCTCCTTCGGAAATGTACGTGCGATGAAAGTGCAGGCGCTCGACGATGGGGGCGTCGGAGAACGCGAACAGGTCGAACTCGGTGCCGGCCTCGATCGACCACTCCGTCCAGGACGGGACCACCACCATGTCGCCCTTGCCGACGGTGCGGGTCTGCCCGCCGAGGACGAACCGGCCGGACCCCTCGAACACCTGGTAGACGGTCGATCCGACGTCGCGGCGGGGCCTGGTGCGGGCGCCGGCGCGCAGGCGGTGGAACTCGGCCCGGATGGTGGGCATCACGTCGCCGCCGGTGGTCGGGTTGGTGTAGCGGACCGCGGCGTGACCGGGTTCGGTGGTCGCCGCGTAGCCCTCGTCCTCGAGTGCCAGCTGCTCGCGCAGCGCGGCGTCGGTGTGCTCCCACCGGTACGCCGCGATCGGCGACGACGTCTTCGCGTCCAACCCGACCAGCGGTCGCAGTCCCGGATGCGCCCACAACCGCTCCGAGCGGGACACGTCCGGGGTGGAATCGTCGGTGACGTTCTCGGACCCGAATTCGAAGAACCCGGTGTCGGTGTAGTGCACGAACGGGATGTCGAGGCCGTCGATCCAGGCCATCGGCTGATCGGTCTCGTTGTGGTGGCCGTGGAAATGCCAGCCCGGGGTGAGCAGGAAGTCGCCGCGTCGCATCGCGACCGGGTCCCCGTTGACGACCGTCCACACCCCCTCGCCCTCGACGACGAAGCGGAATGCGTTCTGCGCGTGCCGGTGCTCGGGGGCCACCTCCTTCGGGCCCAGGTACTGGATCGCCGCCCACAGCGTCGGCGTCACGTACGGAACCCCGCCCAAACCGGGGTTGGCCAGGGCGATCGCCCGCCGCTCCCCGCCCCGGCCGACCGGCACCAGGTCCCCGGCCCGCTGCGCCAACGGGTACAGCGTCGACCACTTCCACACGAACGGCACCGCCCGCGACGTCGGCGTCATCGGCATCAGATCGCCGAGCTGAGTCCACAACGGATTCAGGTGTTCGCTCTCGAAATCTTGGTAGAGCTGCTTCAGCTCCGGGTCGTCGTCGACGTGCGGTTCGGTAGCGGTCATGTCATCGACGCTAGGAGTGCCTGCCGCCCCGTCGATACAAAATTCTTGTGTGCAGAATCATCGGTCAGGGTTCGAGGTCCGCGATGTCCACCTCGAGTTCGCGGATCGCGTTCTTGATCTGCGACACCAGCGGGCCCTGCGAGTGCTGACGGAAGCGGGTGATCGGCACGGCCACGGTCAGCGCTCCGACGGCGGTTCGGGCCCGGTTCCGGATGGCGACACCGAATGCGGCGACGCCTTCCTCGGTCTGCTGCACGTTGACGGCGAACCCGACGGCGCGGGCGGCGGACAGTTCCCGGTAGAACTGCTCGAACTCGTCGGCAGGCAGACGGCGGTCGCCCCACTCGCGTTCGTCGTCGGCCAGATCCGCGGGCCGCAGGTACAGCTGCGCGAGGGTGTCCCTCGGTAGCTCCGCCAGCAGAATCCGTCCTCCTGCAGTCAATTCCGCGTCGAGGACCTGCCCCTGGCGGTCGCCGACCCGCAAGATTCCCGCCGACTCGGCGGACGACAGGAAGCGGGCCTGGGTGCCGACGCGGATCACGAGGTTGACGGTCTCGCCGCACAGGATCGCGAGCGCCTCCATGTGGGGCCGGCAGAGGTCGTTGAATTCTCGGGTCCACCCCCGCTGCGCCGGGCCGGCCCCCATCGCCGCCCCGGGGTGGTACCGGCGTTTCTCGCCCTGAACAGCGAACCCCCGGTACACCAGCATCGCCATCAGCCGATGCGCGGTCGACGGTGCGATGCCGAGTTCCTCGGCGGCGTCCTTGATCCGCAGCGCTCCGACGTCGCGCAGCATCTGCAGCAGGCGCAGCGCGTTGTCGACGGACTCCAACATGTACGCCGGCTTCTCGATGGTCTTCTTTTTCTGCACAGCAGAACTTTATTGCACGGGTGCTGTGCGCCGCATCACCCTCGATTCATGCCCCTCACCGCCACCACCGCGGCGCCGACGACGAACCGCGTCGGACTGGACCGCACCGCCACGATCGCCGTCGTCGTCTGCTGGCTCTTCGTGGTCTTCGACGGCTACGACCTCATCGTCTACGGCAACGTCATCCCGAGCCTCCAGAACGAATGGGGCATCAGCGCCGCGACCGCGGGCACTCTCGGCAGTCTCGCGTTCCTCGGGATGATGATCGGCGCCGTGCTCGCGGGCCGCCTCTCCGACGTCGTGGGACGCAAGCGGGCGGTGATCGGCTGCGCGATCGTCCTGTCGGTGTTCACCGCGCTGTGCGCGCTGGCGACCGGACCCGTCATGTTCGGCGCGTTGCGTCTGATCGCCGGGCTCGGCCTGGGCGGCCTGGTTCCGACGTCCAATGCGCTTGCCGCAGAACTGGTCCCCGCGAAGTGGCGCGCCGCGGTGGCCACGATGATGATGTCCGGGGTTCCCATCGGCGGCTCGATCGCGGCACTGCTCGGCATCCCCGTCATCCCGAACTGGGGCTGGCAGCCGATGTTCGCGTTCGCGCTCGTCCCACTGATCCTGCTGGTGCCGATCGCGTGGAGGACGCTGCCCGACCACACTGCGGCGGTGACGTCGACGGAGGTGCGGCCGGCCACCGGCTTCAGCGCACTGCTCGGTACCCGATTCCGTTCCGTCAGCATCATGTTCGCGCTCGCCACGATGGTCACCCTGCTCGCCTGGTACGGCCTCGGCACGTGGCTGCCCAAACTCATGCAGGGCGAGGGCACCGACCTCGGCAGCGCGCTCACGTTCGCCCTCGCGCTCAACCTCGGCGCCGTCGCGGGCTCGTTCGTCACCGCCTGGGGCGGCGTCCGGTTCGGCACGATCCCCACCAGCATCGTCGCCGCGCTCCTCGCGGGCCTCGCGCTGCTGTCGTTGCTGACGAGCCCGCCGGTCGCGCTGGTCTACGTCATCTTCGTCCTCGCCGGCGTCGGGACCCACGGAACCCAGTGCCTCGTCATCGCCGCGGTCGCATCCCACTATCCGGATTATCTGCGCGGCACGGCCCTCGGCTGGGCGCTCGGCGTCGGCCGTGTCGGGGCCGTCGCGGCACCGCAGATCGGCGGCTTGCTGCTGGCCGCCGGGCTCGGCGCGGATTCCAACTTCATCCTCTTCGGCGTCAGCGCGCTCGTCGCCGCACTGCTGCTCACCGTGATCTGGCGCCGCTTCCCCTCCCCCACGTGAGTGCCGCCGTGTGCCCCGGCACGCTTTGCCACTCACCTGCCCCGAACGCTCGAAACGAAGGAACTGTCATGTCGAACCTGCAGGACGCACGCATCATCATCGCCGGAGGCGGGATCGGCGGCGCGGCCAACGCCCTCGCCCTCGCCAGGAAGGGCGCGAACGTCACGCTGTTCGAACGGGCCACCGAATTCGGTGAGGTCGGCGCCGGACTGCAGGTCGGGCCGCACGGCGCCCGCATCCTCGCCTCCTGGGGCGTGCTCGACGACGTTCTCTCCCGAGCCTTCCTGCCCAAGAACATCGTGTTCCGCGACGCGATCACCGCGGAGGTGCTCACCAAGATCGACCTCGGCGCCGAGTTCCGGGCCCGCTACGGCGGACCGTACTTCGTGACCCACCGAAGCGACCTGCACGCGACGCTCGTCGACGCCGCGCGGGCGGCGGGCGCCGAACTGCACACGGGCGTCACCGTCTCCGACGTGGTCACCGACGGCGACCGGGTGCACGTGAGCACCGACGACGGCCGCACCCACGAGGCCGACATCGCCCTCGGCATGGACGGCCTCAAATCCCGCCTGCGGGCGAAGATCTCGGACGACGAACCGGTGTCGTCCGGCTACGCCGCCTACCGCGGCACCACGCCGTACGCCGAGGTCGACCTCGACGAGGACATCGAGGACGTGGTCGGGTACATCGGACCGGGATGCCACTTCATCCAGTACCCGCTGCGCGGCGGGCAGATGCTCAACCAGGTCGCGGTGTTCGAATCGCCCGGCTACAAGAACGGGGTCGAGAACTGGGGCGGCCCCGAGGAACTCGAGCAGGCCTATGCGCACTGCCACGAGAACGTCCGCCGCGGTATCGACTACCTGTGGAAGGACCGCTGGTGGCCGATGTACGACCGCGAGCCCATCGAGAACTGGGTGGACGGGCGGATGATCCTGCTCGGCGACGCCGCGCACCCCCCGCTGCAGTACCTGGCGTCGGGAGCGGTGATGGCGATCGAGGATGCGAAGTGCCTGGCCGACTATGCCGACGAGGACTTCTCCGCCGGTGGTGGCAACTCCGCGTGGCCGCAGATCCTGAAGGAGGTCAACACCGAACGCGCACCGCGCTGCAATCGCATCCTCACCACCGGACGCATGTGGGGCGAGTTGTGGCACCTCGACGGCACCGCCCGCATCGCACGCAACGAACTGTTCCGCACCCGGGACACGTCGAGCTACAAGTACACCGACTGGCTGTGGGGTTACTCGTCCGATCGCACGTCATAATCGCCTCCCCGCCCCGAGGGTTCGGCAGACTGGGTGAGTGACCCTCAACCTGGTGCGAACCCGTGTGTGGCGTGATGGCGAGTGCGTGGGCAAGGACTTTCCGCTTGCCGACGTGTCCGAGAAGGTGCGGGACGAGAACGCGCTCGTGTGGGTCGATCTGTGCGACCCCGACCACGAGTGCCTGACCGAGTTGGCGAACGAATTGCTCCTCGATCCGAACGCCATCGAGGATGCCGTCGCCCGCGGTGAGCGACCGAAGGCGACGCGTTACGCCGGCCACGCATTCGTGACCGCGTACGCAACCTGGTTCGACGCCGACGACGTCAGCACGCTCGGAGTCCTCGACTCACGGCTTCGGCTCAGCCGCGTCTCGGCGTTCGTACTGTCGAACGGGATCATCACGGTGCGGCGGGACGACCGGTTCGACATGTCGCAGGTGGTGGAGCGCTGGGAGGAGGACCCCGCGCTGCTCACACCGGGTTCGGGCGCACTCGCGCTCCTGCACGGCCTGCTCGACGCCGTCGTGGACGGCCAGTTCGAGACGATCGAGACGATCGACGACGCGATCGAAGCGCTCGAGGAGGGACTGTTCGACGAGTCCGCGCGGACCAAGGAGATTCAGCAGCGCACGTACCGGTTGCGGAAGGAATTGGTGCAACTGCGTCGCGTCGTGCTGCCGATGCGGGAGGTGGTGGGCGCCGTCATCCGGGGGCGCGCCGAATCCGAACACGATCGGTCGCCGGTTCTCGACAGCTTGTACACCGACCTCTACGACCATGTGACGCGTGCGGCCGAGTGGACGGAGTCGTTGCGTGACATGGTGGTGACCGTGTTCGAGACGAATCTGTCGCTGCAGGACGCCCGGCTCAACACCGTCATGAAGAAGCTCACCGGCTGGGCGGCCATCATCGCGGTCCCCACCGCGGTGACGGGGTGGTTCGGTCAGAACGTCCTGTTCCCTGGGGTCGGGCAGGTGTCGGGGACGATCGTCAGCACCGTCGTGATCGTGACGTCCGCGAGCCTGCTGTATGTCTTGTTCCGACGGCGCGACTGGCTCTGACGGATCTAGAGTTCGCTCGGCTGCGACACGGCCAGCAGCACCCGGAGGTTGTCGGTGACCACCCTGGCCGAGATGGTGGGATCGATGGCGCGCTGAATGCCCAGTCCGACACCGAGACTGAGGATGCTGCTGGCCGCGTCCTGCGCGGGCACGGGCAGGACGACCCCGAGTGAGTCGGTGAACGATTTCAGCAGCGTGACCGTGATCTCCCGCGCGACACCGAGGGTGGCGGTGAGGGCGTCGCGGAGTTCGGGGTCGTGACGGGACAGCACGATCAGTTCGAATTCCAGCATGGTCCATCCGACGTCGCCGAGCGTCTTCTCCGCCCAGGCCTGGAACGCCTCGAGTCGCTCCTCCATCGTCTCGCCGCCGCCGAGCGCCTCCGCGATCTCCTGCCCCTTGGTGGCGTGGATGAGCCCGAGCACCTCGAGGCACAGTTCCTTCTTGTTCTTGAAGTTGGAGTACACCGCGCCCTTGGAGTAGCCGGCCTCGTCGGCGACTTTCTCGAGTGAGGTGGCCGCGTACCCGTCGGCGAGGAAGAGGTCGCGCGCGGTCGCGACGAGATGCGCCCGCGTCCGCGCCTGACTCTCCGACCTGGTCAATCGCGCCATGCTCACCCTTTCTCCGAAGCCCCTGCGAGAATATTCTACTTTTCATATACCGCCGGTATCTGGTTTCTGATAGCTTCCTAGGTATGACTTCGAGTGACACACAAATCAGCCGCGGGCTGGTGCTCGGTTGCGGCGGCACGCTCGGCGCAGCCTGGACGGTGGCGGCCCTGGTCGCCGTGAGCGACGCCCTGGGATGGGATCCACGCGACGCCGACGTGCTCGTGGGCACGTCCGCGGGCGCCGAACTCGTCACCATGCTGGGCGGCGGCGCCGGCGTCGACGAACTGCTCGCGATGCAACTCGGTGGGGCCACGCATCCGGCGCTCGACGGGCATCTCGCCGCCGCACCGGGACGGTTCCCGCCGCTCCCGGCGCCAGGCCTCGGTTCGCCCGGCCTGCTGCGCCGCGGACTGCCGCCCGTCACCGCCGCGAGCGGACTCCTTCCCCGCGGCCGCGGCGACACCGCCTGGCTCGACCGGCTCGCACAGCGGTTCACGGGCGCGCCCGGCTGGGTTCGCCACCCGGCGACATGGCTGGTGAGCATGGACTACGACACGGGCGAACGCGTCGCATTCGGCTCACCCGGCGCACCGGCCGCGACCCTGTCCGAAGCGCTGCGGGCGTCGTGGGCGATTCCCGGCTGGTTTCCCCCGGTCCCCATCGGGCCCCGCCGGTTCGTCGACGGCGGGGCGGCGTCCACCGCATCCGCCGACCTCGCGCTCCCCCTCGCACTCGACGAGGTGATCGTGCTGGCACCGATGGCATCGACCGGCCGCATCCCCGGCCGCCGGGCGGCCCGCATCGAACGCCGGATGCTGCGGAACTGGATGAGTGCGGGCCTGGACGCCGAAGTCGCGAGGCTGGAGGCGGCCGGTACGCGGGTGCTCCGGCTCGACGCGACCGCCGAGGACCTCGCCGTCATGGGCCCGAACTTCATGGACGGCCGGCGCCGGCTCGCCACCCTCGAACATTCCCTCGTCACCACCCGAGCCCAGCTCGCGAACGGAGTCCGCGCATGAACCACTACGACATCCTCATCGTCGGTGCCGGGATCTCCGGCATCGGGGCCGCCATCCGCCTGAAGCAGAGCGGGATCGACAACTTCGCCGTTCTCGAGAAGGGGGACGCGCTGGGCGGGACGTGGCGCGACAACACCTACCCGGGCTGCGCGTGCGACGTCCCCTCGGCCCTGTACTCCTATTCGTTCGCACCGAACCGGGAGTGGTCGCGGTTGTTCGCCGGGCAGGAGGAGATCCGCCGGTACATCGAGCGCACCGCCACCGATCACGGGGTACCCGCCCACGTGAAGTTCGGAACCGAGATGCAGCGCGCCGAGTGGAGCGAGCAGACGAGGCGCTGGACGGTGGACACGTCCGCGGGCACGTTCACCGCGAACGCCGTCATCGCCGCCGCCGGGCCGTGGAACGAACCGCTCGTTCCCGCGATTCCCGGTCTCGACACATTCACCGGCGAGGTCTTCCATTCCTCCCGCTGGAATCACGACTACGACCTCGCAGGCAAACGCGTGGCGGTCGTCGGAACCGGTGCGTCCGCGGTGCAATTCGTCCCGGCCATCCAGCCGAAGGTCGGGGAACTCCATCTGTATCAGCGGACCGCGCAATGGGTGCTGCCGAAACCCGACCACTCCCTGCCCGGCGTCGAGCGCACGATCCTGCGCCGCGTACCGGGCGCGATCCGCGCGTTGCGACGCCTCGAGTACGCGATCATGGAATCTCTCGGGCTCGGCTTCCGGCACCCGTGGATCCTGCGGGTGATCCAGCAGGTCGGCAAGGCGCAACTGCGTACCCAGGTGCGGGATCCGAAGCTGCGCAAGGCGTTGACGCCCGACTACACGCTCGGATGCAAGCGGCTGCTGCTGTCCAACACGTACTATCCCGCACTCACCCGCCCCAACGTCGAGGTGCACGCCACCGCCGTGCAAGCGGTGCGCGGCAACGTCGTCGTCGGCAGCGACGGCGCCGAACGGGAAGTGGACGCCATCATCTTCGGCACCGGCTTCCACATCCTCGACATGCCCATCGGGTCCAAGGTGTTCGACGGCGAGGGCCGCAGCCTCGACGACCACTGGAAGGGCAGCCCGCAGGCGTACCTCGGCACGACCGTCGCGGGCTTCCCCAATGCGTTCGTCCTCCTCGGACCGGCCCTGGGCACCGGCCACACGTCGGCGTTCATGATCCTCGAGGCACAACTCGAATACCTGATCCAGGCCGTCACCGCGGCCCGAAGCAACGGATGGACCAGGATGGAACCGCGCCGGGACGTGCAGGACGCGTTCAACGCCCAGGTCCAGGAAGCCCTGGCCACCACCGTCTACAACGCCGGTGGCTGCCAGAGCTACTTCCTCGACGTCAACGGCCGCAACAGCTTCAACTGGCCGTGGTCGACCGACCGCATGCGGCAGCGACTCGGCCGGTTCGACGAGGCGGCGTACGACGTGTCGCGTGAGCCGGCGACGGCTACAGCGACTTCGCGATAATTCCCTTCATCACCTCGTTCTCGCCCGCATCGATCTTCTGCACGCGGGCGTCGTCACCTGACGTGAGTGGCAAAGCGTGTGCGGGCACGCTTTGCCACTCACATGCGGGGTCAGATGCGCTTGAAGAGGGCGGCGAGGGCCTGGCCGCCGCCGATGCACATGGTGACGATGCCCAGTTCGAGGTCGCGGCGCACCATGTCCTTCGCGATCCGCAGACTCAGGATCGCCCCGGTCGCCCCGACCGGGTGACCCAACGCGATCGCCCCACCGTACGGGTTGGTCTTCTCCGGGCTGAGCTTCGCGTCCCGGATCACCGCGACCGCCTGCGACGCGAACGCCTCGTTCAACTCGATCACATCGATATCACCCGGGGTGGTCCCGGTCTGCTCGAACAGATTCTGCAACGCCAGCACGGGGGCGTATCCCATCAGCGCCGGGTCCATCGCCGCCGTCGCGACCGCCTCCAGCGTGACCAGCCCGGTCAGGCCCCTCTCCCGGGCGGCGGACTCGGTGGCCAGCACCAGCGCCGCGGCGCCGTCGTTGATCCCCGACGCATTCCCCGCGGTCACCGACCCGCCCTCCTCGAACGCCGGCCGCAACTTCGCCAAGGTCTCGAGGGTGGTGTCGGGCTTGGGGTGCTCGTCGACCTCGACCGTCTGGGGACGCCGGCCCCCGATCTGCACCGGGGTGATCTCCTCCGCGAACGCCGCCCGCGCGGCGTCGGTGGCGGCGCGGCGCTGGGATTCGACGGCGAACTCGTCCTGCTGCTCCCGGCTCACGTCGTACGTGCGGGCCACGGCCTCGGCGGTGCGGCCCATGTGCACCCCACCGAACGGGTCGGTCAGAATCGCGACCGTGCCGTCCACCAGTGCGCGGTCACCGAGCTTGTACCCGGAGCGCGCCGAGAAGTCGTAGAACGGCATCCGCGACATGCTCTCGTCGCCGCCGGCGAGGGCGAAGTTCACCCCACCCCACCGCATCTGCTGCGCCGCCGACCACACCGCCTGCAGGCCGGACCCGCACAGCCGGTTGACGGTGTACGCCGGCGTCTTCTCCGGAAGTCCGGCGGCGAGGGCGACGCGGCGGGCGTTGTAGGCGTCCGGCCCGACCTGACCGATGCAGCCCATCACCACCTCGTCGATGTCCGCACCCGGCACCCCGGCACGATCCAGTGCCGCCTTGACGGCGGTGGCACCCAGTTCGTGGGCGGGCACGTCCTTGAACGCACCACCGAAGCTGCCGATCGGGGTCCTCGCGCCGTCGACTACGACGATCGGTTCGGGAGAATTCATGACGTGCCCTTCCGTCTCTCTGCCAGTACGGGGAGATAGTAGGACTTCAAAGTACCTGGCGGTTCACGCAGGGCCTCCCGCACGTCACCGGGTCAGCGTCCGCGAATCAGATCGGCGCACTTCTCGGCCATCGTCATGACCGTGATGTTGGGGTTGACGTACGGCAGTTTCGGCATGGCGGACGCATCCACCACCCGCAGATTGCGCACCCCCTTCACCCGCAACTCCGGGTCGAGGACGGCCGCCGGGTCGGTGGCCGCACCCATCCGGGCGGTCCCGGCGGGGTGATACACCGTGTTGTGGGTGCGGTGCGCGTAGTCGATCAGTTCGTCGTCGGTCTCCGCCTCCGGCCCGGGAGCCAGTTCCCTCCTGATCCAGCCCCGGAGCGGTTCCTGCTCGGCGATGCGGCGCGCCAGCCGGAACCCGGCGAGCATCACGGCCTCGTCGTGACCGTCGGGGTCGGTGAAATACCGGGGGTCCACTCGCGGACGATCCCGGAAGTCGCGGGAGCGGAGCCGCACCGTTCCGCGGGAGAGTCCCTGCGTGACGTTCGGGGTGAGGCAGAAACCGTTGTCCGTGGTGGGGTAGCCCCATCGAAGGGTGTTCATGTCGAACGGCACGCTGCCGTAGTGCATCATCAGGTCCGGATGATTGAGCCCCTCCTCGGTGGTGGCGAACAGTCCGATCTCCCACCACTGCGTCGACTCGGTGACCATCGGCCGGGACGCCTCCCAGAACACGAGGCCCTCGACGTGATCGTCGAGGTTCTGCCCCACGCCGGGGGCGTCGACCCGGACGTGCACGCCCATCTCACGCAGGTGCACCGTGGGGCCGATACCCGAGAGCATCAGCAGTTTCGGGGTGTCGATGGCCCCGGCGGTGACGATCACCTCGCGGCGCGCCGAGACGGTGTCGTATCCGGAGAGGTCGGGACGCTGGTAGCGCACCCCGGTCGCCGCCATCTCATCGTCGATGACGATCTCGGCGACCCAGCAGTCGGTGCGCACGTCGAGGTTGGGCCGGGATCCGAGAATCGGGTGCAGGTAGGCGTGCGACGACGACATGCGGGTGCCGTCCTCGGACGCGTTGATCTGGAACCACCCCGCGCCGTCGAGGACGCTCGTGCCGCGGTTGAACTGCACGGTCGGCAGCCCGACCTTCGCCGCAGCCTCGAGCAGGGCGACGCCGCAGGGGTCCTTCGGGGGGACGTCACGCAACCGCACGGGACCGCTGCGGCCGTGCTGGTCGCCGGGGGCGTCGTTGTTCTCCACCCGCGCGACGAGCGGTAACACGTCCTTTGCGCCCCAGCCCGTCGCACCGGCTTCCGCCCAGTCGTCGAGCGTCTCGGCGGGTGGCCAGAACGCGATACACGAATTGTGCGACGAGCAGCCGCCGAGCACCTTGGCCCTGGCGTGCCGCATGAAGCTGTTGCCCCGCTCCTGCGGCTCGACCGGGTAGTCCCAGTCGTATCCGGAGTCGAGCAGGTGCATCCACTGCGACAACTCGAGGATGTTGCGGTCACCGACGTCGGACGGCCCCGCCTCCACGAGGCACACGGTCACCGACGGGTCCTCGCTGAGCCGGGCGGCGAGCACGCATCCCGCGGTTCCTCCGCCGGCGATCACGTAGTCGAACACGGTGTCCGTCATGGCAGTTCACTCTCCGCCTCGTCCTTCGTCGTCGCCGCGTGCGAGGCGAGGCAGCCGATGTGGTTGCGGCCCTTCACCGCGTACCAGAGGAGGCCGAGCCCGAGGATGATGCCGATGTAGACGAACGCACCCCACGTGTTGTACCAGGGGGTTCCGTAGACCTCGGGGCGTGGCCACGCCAGGTTGAGCGCCATTCCCACGCCCCACAGCACGGCGAAGATGTTCACCGGAAGCCCCCAGCGGCCCATCGTGAAGTAGCCGCTCTCGGCGAGTTCCTTCGGCGGCCACTGCCCCTGCAGTCGTTTCTTCAGCAGCGGACCGGTGACCATGAGGTACGCCAGGTAGATCATGATGATCGCGATCGACGTCAGCACCGTGAAGATCTGCGGCTGACCGATGTTGATGACGAGGATGAACGCCGCGAGCAGACCGATGACGATGGCCGGGACCACCGGCGTCTGATGCTTCGGGTTGACGTGCGCCAGCCGCTCCCCGAAGGGCAGGGCGTTGTCGCGGGCCATCGCGAACGTGAGCCGGATGGCCGCGGCGTGCACGGCGAGCGAACACACGGTCACCGCGACGACGATGCAGACCAGGAAGATCTTGCCGAGCGGTCCCCACATCACCTGCTCGACGATGTACTGCAGGCCGCCCTCGCTGCTGCCGATCAGCGGATCGTCGAGGTCGGGGGCCGCCATGACGGCGAACACCAGGATCGCCCCGCCGATCACGAAGGACGCGAGGATCGCCCGCAGGATCGCCTTGGGTGCCGTCCGCCGCGGGTCGACGGTTTCCTCGCCGAGCGAACTCGCGGTGTCGAAGCCGTACATCACGTACCCGGACGCGAGGGATGCCACGAGGAAGACGGTCAGATACCCGCCGGCCTCCCCGGCGCCGTACCCGTGGGTGGAGAAGAACACCTCCGGGCCGCGGGTGATGTTGGCGGCGAGGATGACGGCAATGAGGACCGCGGCGATCAATTCGACGAACACGCCGGTGCTGTTGATGAGGGCCATCAGCTTGACGCCGAATGCGTTGACCGCCGTGGTGAACGCGATCATGATGGTGCCGAGAATGACGGCGTTGGTCGCGAAGTCGTACTCACCGCTGCCGTCGCCGACGATCTGGAAACCGCTCCACAACCGCGGCAGGTTGAGTTGCAGCGCAAGCACGACCGCGGAGAGGGTCACGATCGACGCGGTGAGCATCAGCCAGCCCGACGACCAGCCCACGATCCTGCTGCCGAGCAGCTTGGCCCAGTTGTAGACCGAGCCGGCGACGGGATACTTGGCCGCGAGTTCCATGAAGCACAGGGCGACGGCCATCTGCCCGACGAACACCATCGGCCACGACCACAGATACGCCGGCCCCGCCGTGCCGAACCCGAAATAGAACAACTGGAACGTGCCGGTGAGAATCGAGATGTAGCTGACTCCCGCCGCGAAACTGGCGAACTTGCCCAGACTGCGGTCCAATTCTTGTTTGTACCCGAGTTCGCCGAGTCCACTGTCCCCCGGCTCATCTCCGTCACCCACTGCTCCGTGCCGAGTAGCCATCGTTCTCTCGCCTCTCCGTGCGCCGGACTAGCCGTTGTCGAACCACCCCGCCGCCGTGGGCGAGGTGTTGTGCCAGATGTGTTTGGTCTCCTGGTATTCCGCCAGACCGGCGGGGCCGAGTTCGCGCCCGTTCCCCGACATCTTGAAGCCGCCCCACTCGGCGGCCGCGGTGTAGTAGCCGAAGTCGTTGAGCCACACCGTTCCGTGGCGCAGGCCCCGCACCATGCGCTCGCCCCGGGCGCTGTCGGCGGTCCGGACGCCCGCGGCGAGGCCGTACTCGGTGTCGTTGCCCAGTCGCAGCGCCTCCTCTTCGGTGGTGAAACGCTCGACGGTGAGGATCGGCCCGAACGTCTCCTCCTGCACGAGGCGCATGGTGCGGTCGCAGTGGTCGAAGATGGTGGGCAGGTAGAAACTCCCGTTCGCCAACGCGGGACCCGACGGCCGGGCTCCCCCGGTCACCAGCCGGGCGCCCTCGGAGCGTCCGAGTTCCACGTACTTTTCGACCTTCTCCCGGTGGGCCTCGGATACCAGCGGACCCGTTCGGCTCGCCGGGTCGAGACCGTTGCCCATCCGGATCTTCTCCGCCCGGGCGGCGAGCGCGGCCACGAACCGGTCGGCGATGGATTCCTCGATGATCAGGCGGGTTCCCGCCGAGCACACCTGACCGGAGTGCAGGAACACTCCTGTGAGCACCTGGTCGACGGAGTCGTCTCCGTCGGCGTCGGCGAAGACGATGTGCGGATTCTTGCCACCGAGTTCCACGGCCACCTTGGTGACGTTCTTCGCCGCGGTCTCGAGGATGACGCGTCCGGTGGCCAGCCCGCCGGTGAAAGAGATGAAGTCGACGTCGGGGGTTCCCGTGAGGGCGGCGCCCAGGACGGCGCCGCTGCCCTGCACGAGGTTCACCACCCCGGCCGGAACACCGGCTTCGGCGATCAGCGCGGTGAACGCGATGGTGCTGAGCGGGGTCACCTCGCTCGGTTTGAGGACCATCGTGCACCCGGCCGCCAGTGCGGGCGCCACCTTCCACGAGATCTGCAGGAGAGGGTAGTTCCACGGTGCGATGAGCACGCACACACCGATCGGCTCGCGCACCACCCGGCTGATCACGTCGGGACGGCCGACGTCCACCAGACGGTCCGCCTCGACCGCGGCGAGTTGCGCGTAGTACCGGAACACCGACACCACGTCGTCGATGTCGATCCTGCTCTCCTCCAATGTCTTTCCGGTATCGAGCGTCTCGATGCGCGCCAAGGTCTCCTTGTCGCGTTCGAGCAGATCGGCGATCCGCGCGACGATGGCGGTGCGCTCGGCGACCGGCGTGTGCGGCCAGGTGCCCTCGTCGAACGCTGCGCGGGCCGCGGCGACAGCGCGGGCGGCGTCGTCCGGGGAGGCTTCGTCGACGGTGGCGACCACCGACCCGTCGGCCGGATTGATGCAGTCCCGGGTCTCGCCGGAGCTGGAGCGGATCCACCGCCCGTCGACGAACAGGCCCGTGTTCAGAAGGTCATCGATCGACTGGTCCCGCATCACTCAACTCCGTGTCTCGCCGGAACGAACGCACCCCCTCCACGGTATGCCGTCGGAGTCGCGGTGGGCGGGGTTCGCCCGACACATGTCCGATTCGCCTGGGAATCCGCGACCGGGAAGGGTGTGTCCGGTAGCCGGACGCGCGTGCGCCTAGCGGCTGCGATAGCGTCGTCAGGCGAACTCTTCGCACATTCCCGGACAGGACACACCTAGAAACGGAGCACCCGTGGTCGCGATCGGCAACTCGGATCTGGACATCTTTCCCCTGGCCCTCGGTGGCAACACCTTCGGCTGGACCAGTGACGAACCGACATCGTTCGACATCCTCGACGCGTTCGCCGCGGGCGGCGGCAACTTCGTCGACACGGCGGACTCGTACTCGGCGTTCGCCGACGGCAACTCCGGCGGCGAGTCCGAGACCGTCCTCGGCAATTGGATGGCGTCCCGCCGCAACCGGGACCACATCGTGATCGCCACCAAGGTCAGCCAGCACCCGGAGTTCAAGGGACTGGCCCCCGCCAACGTGCGGGCAGCGGCGGAGGCGTCCCTGAAGCGGCTGCACACCGACTACATCGACGTGTACTACGCACACTTCGACGACGCCGACACGCCCCTCGTGGACACCCTCGGCGCATTCGACAAACTGGTCCGCGACGGACTCGTCCGGCATGTCGCCATCTCCAACTACTCACCCGAGCGCATCCGCGAGTGGCTGTCGCTGACTGCCGAGCACGGTTTCGCCGCGCCGATCGCGCTGCAGCCGCATTACAACCTGGTGCACCGCCACGACTACGAGCCCGAGGTGGCCGCGATCGCCACCGAGAACGGCCTCGGCGTCTTCCCGTACTACTCGCTCGCGGCGGGTTTCCTCGCGGGCAAGTACCGCACCCAGGCCGACCTGGACGGTCAGCCTCGCCAGCGGATGGCCACCCGCTACTTCTCCGAGTCCGGCCTCGCCGTCGTCGACGCCCTGGCCGAGATCGCCGAAACGCACTCCGCCGAGATCTCCACCATCGCGCTCGCGTGGCTCCTCACCCGGCCCGGCATCACCGCACCGATCGCGAGCGCGAGCCGCCTCGAACAGCTTCCCGCCCTGCTCGACGCCCCGACCGTGACGCTGACCGCGTCCGAGATCAGCCGGCTCACGACCCTCTCGGACGCGATCGGGGCCTGACCTCAGCCCAGCAGCTTGCTCCGGAGCCGGTCGACCGTCGCCGAACTCAGACCCAGCCCGTCGGTGAGGTACCGGTCGACCGTGCCGTACTGCTCCGCGAGCCGGCCGAGCCCGGCCTCGAGGTAGCTGCGGTCCACACCCAGCAGCGGCTGGTAGATCTTCGCCACCGCCTCGCCGCGGCTGGCGGCGATCTGGTCGTACGTGACCTTCATCGACGCCGCGGTGTATTCGTTGGTGAGCAGATAGTCGTCGAAGATCGTGTCCTGCGAAACGCCGGCGATGGAGAGCAGCAGCGCGGACGCCCAGCCGGTGCGATCCTTGCCCGCGGTGCAGTGGAAGATCTGCGGTCCGTCGGTGTCGGCCAGTGACGTCAGGAGTTGCGCGAACCCGGCCCGGGTCGCCGCGTCGTCGACGAAGCTGCGGTTCATCTGCTGCATGAACGCGACGGCGTCGGCGGGCGACTTCAACTGCGCGACAGCGGCACCCAGGTCACCCGACAGGATCGGGATACCCTGATACCGCGGCCCGGCCGGGAGCCGGTCGGGTTTCGCCGCCACCTCTTCGACGGTCCGCACGTCGTACACCGCGGTCAGCCCGAGCCCGGTGAGGACGGCGAGATCCTGATCGCTCGGAACCAGCGCGTTCGAACGGTAGAACAGCCCCCGCGTGACGTGTCCCCCGCGGGGGGTCGCATACCCCCGGCCCGATCCCCCGACGTCGCGGAAGTTGTCGACCGACGCCAGTCGCGGCGTCTCGACGACCGGGCCCGCGCTCCCGAAATCGGACGAACCGAAATCCGGGAGGCTGATTCCGGGCAGCGAGAACGGGTCCGCCGACGCGAGCGCCGGCGCGCCGAGGCCCGCGAACAGGACGCTGCCGGTGATCAGCACCGCGGCGGTGGAAGTGACACGTCGAGACATGGGAAGCCTTTCGATGGTCTGTCGGGGAGATCCGCTCATCCGGCATGTCCGGAACGTCAGCGGGTAATCCACATCACAGTGGTCCGGCGTTTCCCGTGGCTACGAGTTGTTCCGATCACCGGGAGAACCCGTTTCCCGCGGAGGCCGACCACAGCAGACTCGGGCCGTCGGCAGCCGAGGTGCCCGACGAACGTGACTTTTCGACGACGAGGATGTGAGCTGAGATGACCGAGACCGCACAGCAACTGGCGGGGAAGGTTGTGATCGTGACCGGGGCGGCGCGGGGGCTCGGCGCAGCCTTCGCCCAGCGCATCGTCGACGAGGGCGGCAGCGTCGTCGTCGGTGACGTCCTCGACGACGACGGCCGCGCGACGGTCGACAAGCTGGGTGACCGGGCGCGGTACTGCCACCTCGACGTCACCGACCCGCAGCAGTGGCAGGCCGCGGTCGACGTGGCGACGAGCGACTTCGGACGCGTCGACGGCCTCGTCAACAATGCGGGCATCTCCACCGGCCAGTACATCGAGCACGAACCGCTCGAACACTTCCGGACGGTCCTCGACATCAACCTGACCGGCGTGTTCAACGGCCTGCAGGCCGTCATCGGCCCGATGCGCGCCGCCGGCGGCGGATCGATCGTCAACATCTCCTCGGCCGCCGGGCTGATGGGACTCGCCCTGACCGCCGGCTACGGCGCATCCAAGTGGGGCGTGCGCGGGCTCACGAAGATCGCCGCCGTGGAACTGGGCACCGACCGGATCCGCGTCAACTCCGTCCACCCCGGCATGACGTACACCCCGATGACCGCGGGTCTCGGAATCCAGCAGGGCGAGGGCAACTACCCGAACACCCCCATGGCAAGGGTCGGGGTACCCGAGGAGATCGCCGGCGCCGTCGGATTCCTGCTGTCCGACGCGGCCACGTACGTCACCGGGGCCGAACTGGCCGTCGACGGCGGCTGGACCGCCGGACCGACCGTGAAATATGTCATGGGCCAATGACATCGAATTCGGAACCACACGAGGAGCACAGACGATGAATCGATTCGACAACCGGCGGATCCTGGTGACCGGCGCTGCGTCGGGTATCGGCCAGGCCACCGCCCTCCGCCTGCTCGAGGAAGGCGGCACCGTCGTGGCAGCCGACGTCTCCGAGGACGGCCTCGCGCGGACGACGGAACTCGCCGAAGCGGCAGGCACGGCGGGGCGCCTCAGCGTCGCCGCCATCGACATCGGCGACGAGACGTCCGTCGTCGACGGTGTGAGCCGCAGCGTCGAGAACCTGGGCGGATTGGACGTGCTCGTGAACGCCGCGGGCATCCTCCGCGCCTCACACACCCACGAGACGCCCTTGGACCTGTGGAATCAGGTGATCGGGATCAACCTCACCGGCACCTTCCTCATGGTTCGCGAATGCTTGCCCGCGCTGCTGCGCAACGAGCGCAGCGTGGTCGTGAACTTCAGTTCCACGTCCGCCGCGTTCGCGCATCCCTACATGGCCGCGTACGCCGCGAGCAAGGGCGGCATCCAGTCGTTCACCCACGCGCTGGCCCTCGAATACGGCAAGCAGGGCCTGCGCGCAGTCGGTGTCGCCCCCGGCAGCATCAAGACCGGAATCACCGATGCCACCTCCGGATACGTGCCGTCCGACGCCGATTGGGGCCTGTTCTCCAAGCTGTCACCGATCCTCCCCACCACCCTGGAATCGGGTGGCGCGGCCATGGGCGGACCCGAGCAGGTCGCCGGAGTCGTCGCCATGCTCGCCTCCGACGACGGCGCATTCGTCACCGGAACCGAGATCCGCATCGACGGCGGCACCCACGCCTGAGCGGTGAACCCTTGCGCCGGCGACGGCGGCACGTAGGTTGGACGCATGAGCCTCCCCACTCCTGCCGCCGATCGCACCGCGCTCGTCACCGGAGCCTCGTCCGGGATCGGCACGGCCCTCAGCCGTGAACTCAGCCGACGCGGCCATCAGGTGGTGCTCGTCGCCCGCCGGGCCGAGAAGTTGGAGGAATTGGCCACCGAACTGCGGGCCGCGGGCGGCCGGGCGCACGTGCTGGGCGCCGACCTCTCCGACCGCTCGACCCGGGCGACCCTGCTCGACCGGGTCGGCGAACTCGGACTGACCCTGGACATCCTCGTGAACAACGCCGGCCTGTCCACGCTCGGCCCGGTGGCCGCATCCGATCCGGACGCCGAGATGAACATGATCGAGGTCGACGTGACGGCCGTCGCCGACCTGTGCAGCCGCGCCCTGCCCGGCATGGTGCACCGGCGCCGGGGAGCGATTCTCAACGTCGCGTCCACCGGGGCGTTCCAACCGCTGCCCGGCCAGGCGGGGTACGGCGCCTGCAAGGCGTTCGTCCTCTCCTACACCGAAAGTCTGACCGGGGAATTGAAAGGCACCGGGGTCACCGCGACCGCACTCTGCCCCGGACCCGTGGACACCGGATTCGGCGAGACGGCAGGTTTCGCGAAGGAGGACGCGGAGGCCGCGCTGCCCAGCTTCATGTGGGAGAGCCCCGAATCCGTGGCCAAGACCGGTATCGACGGACTCGACAAGGGACAGATGGTCGCCATCCCCGGTTTCGCGAACCGGGCGGCGTCCGTCTTCGCACGCCTCGCGCCGAACAAGTTCCTCGTTCCCGTCCTCGCCAGCCGTCATCCCGGTTTGCGGCCGTAGGCGCCGCCCGTCGGTTTACTGTGGGCTGGTGGAGATGACTACCGCTACGCGCCGATTCGCCCAGATCACCGCGACCGTGGCTGTCGCCACCGCCGCCGTTCTCGGGTGCGCCGGTGTGGCCGCCGCCGACGAATGGCCGCCGATACCCACCGAGCCCAGTCCACTCGCGCCGTTCGACAACCAGAACTTCCTCACCCCGACCGATCTCGACTACTGGAATCCGTTCGTCAGCGCGAACCGCCTCACGTCGCCGTTCGGGACCGCCAACCGCATCGTCTGCACCGGATTCCACGGCGTGCTGCTCGATTGCTGGCAAGCCGACCAGAACGGGCAACCCCACAAACTCGTCAAACTGTCCCTGGACTTCCCCGGGTCGCTCGGCGCCTCGCTCCCCGGCGGAGGTCCCGGGCACTTCGTCTACCCGGGTTTCATTCCGGGCAGCTGAGACCGACTACAACGGGTCGCCCTCGACCCGTCCGGCCGGAAGCGTCCGGCCACAGATCGTGAGAGCGAGATCCTCTCCCGCTCCGCGCAATTCGGCACCCGACCCGTACGACCAGCCGAGGTCCGTGGCCCGCAGTCGGCGACCCTCGATGTCGACACCGAAATTCGAGTGCCCACCGCCCGCCGTGAGGTCGTTGAGGACGATGCGGATCGTCGCCTCGGGTACGCGTCGCGGCACCCCCAGCGGCACCGTGACGTCGAGGCCGTGGATCACCACATGGTTGAGCGCGCCGTGATAGCCGCCGCCCGGCGGAGTCCACGCGCGCATGGTGTCCGAACGCAGGTCGGCGACAAGATCAGACGTTGCCAATTCGGCGTCACTACGGGCGATCTCGTTGGACAGCCGGGTGAAATCGAACTCGCACTCGCGCAGGCGCGTCATGAACTGCTCCTCGGAGTAGCGCGCCGCCATCGTGACATGTGCGACCACTTCGCGAATCCGCCAGCCCTCGCACAGCGAAGGCGTGTCCCATTCCGCATCCGAGATCCCGTCGAGGACGTCGGCCAGGGCCGAGAACTCGTTCGCGACCGCACGCTGCAGGACGGCATCATCGGTCATCGCAGTCAGCTCCCATCAGATGTGTTCTCCAGGATCACCGTAGACCGAAACCGCCGAGTATTGCGCCAGTCGAACATGATTGATAAAGTCGAACGTATATTCGAATGACCTCGGGGGAGGCTGGTCGTGGGGGATGTGGTGGCACCGGATCTGGAGGAGTTGCGGGCGTTCACGGCGCGGCTTCGTGTGGTTTCTGCGAGTGGTGATCCCGGGTTGGGGATCGAGTGGATCGACGCGGTGGAGTCGTTGAAGTCAGTGGGGTGCGCGGTGCAGGCGGTGGTCACCGACGATGTCGCCACGTGCATGCGGGAGGACCGCAAGGCCCGGCGGTTGCCGCGGGCGGAGTGGGACCGCGGTATCGCCTCACAGATTGCGTTGGCGCGCAGGGAGTCCCCGAACCGCGGTGGGCGGCATCTGGGGTTCGCTCGGGCGGTGGTGCACGAGATGCCGCACACGTTGGCGTTGTTGCGGTCGGGCCGGTTGAACGAGTGGCGCGCCACGCTGCTGGTGCGGGAAACAGCGTGTCTGTCGGCGGCGGATCGCGCGGTGGTGGATCGCCGGTTGTGTTCGGACCCGAACAGTCTCGACGGGGTCGGGGACCGCGGCCTGGTCGCGAAGGCGAAGGCCCTGGCGGTGGAACTCGACGCGGCCGCGGTCGTGGCCCGGTACTGCAAGGCCGTCTCCGAGCGGCGGGTCACGACGCGGCCGGCGCCGGATTCGATGGCGTATCTGAGTGTGCTGATGCCGATGGAACAGGCCGTGTGCCTACACGCCACATTGGGGCGGGGTGCGGACAGCCTCATCGCGACCGGGGACAGCGGTGGCCGCACCCGCAACCAGCTGATGGCGGATCTGTTGTTCGACCGCGGCACCGGGGCATCGGTCGCCAATGGTGTGCCGGTGGCGGTGAACCTGGTGATCTCCGACGAAGCACTGCTGGCGGGTGAGAACGAGGCGGCGGATCTGGCGGGGTTCGGGCCGGTGCCGGCGGGGATCGCCCGGAAACTGGTCGCCGACGCCCTTGATAGCGATACCGCGGTGACCTTACGAAACGTGTACTCGTGCCCGGTGTCGGGGTCGTTGACGGCGATGGAGTCGCAGGCGCGGACGTTCCCGAAAAGTCTTGCGAAGTTGATCGATCTCCGGGACCGGACGTGCCGCACCCCGTGGTGTGATGCGCCGATCCGCCATCACGATCACATTCTCTCGCGCCGCAAGAAGGGGGCCACCACCGCACATAATGGGGCCGGGTTGTGCGCGGCGTGCAATTACGCGAAGGAGGGCGACGGCTGGACCGCGCGCCCCGTCAGGAGGCATGGCCGAACGCATCTCTTCGACCTCGGCACTCCGACGGGGCACCATTACCGGTCCGCGGCCCCGCGATTGCCGTCCGCGGCGCGGCGGTCGGAGATCGAAGCGATCCTCATCGCACACCTCCGTGCGTCATGAGGTGGTGGAGGTTAGCCCTTCGGTCATCCTCGTCCCCCCGACCACGATGTGAGTTCGGCGATGTCTCCGTGCAGGGCCGACTGGTACGTGAGCATCAGCTCCTCCACGCCGCCGAACTGGTCTCCGACGTTGTGGGTGTTCTCCGCCGACAATTCGCGGTCGCCGGAGCGTGCGATGAGTTCGTCGATGCGGCTGTCGAGGCTCATCGCCCGGTTGACGGCCAGCACGGACCGCAGCTGCACCTCGGCCCGGGACAGCAGGTCGCCGATCCTGGCGAGTGCGGCGACGCGGTCGACCAGTTGATCCCATACCGGCTTCAGCGCGTTGCTCCTGGCCTCGATCTGTTGACGCGCGCCGTCGGAATGGGTGGCGCGCAGCGCGTCGTCGAGTTCGATCCGGATTCCGCGCAGCGCGACGGTGTCGACGGCGATCTGGGTCAGTTCCTCGGCGAGGTCGAGTTGGTACCGCTGGATCGCGAAGTGCTCCGAATGCCAGACCGGGGAGCCGTCAATCCTGTCGAAGAGCATCCCCGCCAGGTAGAGCAGGGTGTCGTACGAGTCGGCGAATCTGTCGTTCTCGAGATCGGCGCCCTTGCCGATGGCGTCGGCGACACGTCGCCCGACCGCGGCCATCGGGGTGTTCTCCGCTGCGTGGACGAGGCGTTCCGCCGCGGTGCCTCGGGCGTAGTTGCCCGCGCGTTCGAGCGCGGTTCCGGCAATCGGCGCCGGTGTGCGTTGCAGTGCCCGGAACAGCGCCTCACGCTGATCGAGATCGAGATGGACCCCCTCGCGCCGATCCCGGCGCATCGCTCGGACACCGTTCCCGTAATGGGCGGGCGACATCACCACCGCAGACCGATAGGACTGCAGTTTGCGGCCGAGTTCGGTCGCACGGTATTTGAACAGCAGCTGCGCAGGTCCGGGACGCAGGCTGTCGGTGCGGCGCCCCATCTGGTGGTATTCGTCCGTGAGCAGACGCAGCGCTCCGAAGCCGCCGATCGACGGAATGGTGCGACCCGCGCGACGCCGGTTGGTGAGCACCTGCCGGGTGGGCGGATCGAGATGTCCGACAGCGATCAGTACGGCGGCGGCGTCCGACAGCGGGGCATGCGTGCCCGCGATCGTGGACCGTTCACACCAGTCGCGGACCTGGAAGGAGATGCGGGCACGACGCTCCTCGTACTGGGCGCTTTCCGACATCGGACCTCCTGGCAGTTCGCTGATCACCACTGTCCCAGAATTTCGTCGGACGCGCCGCGACCGATCGAGACGGGCGCGGTTCTAGGCTCTCCACCATGACCTACACGGTGCGTGCGGTACGTCTGTTCGCGGCGGTGGCAATGGTGGCAGGGGTAGCCGGTTGCGCCCGCTCCGTCGACGGCTCCCCCGAGACCGGCGCCGTCGCGGGGCCCGCGACCACATCCGCAACCACATCGGCTGTGACGACCGCCCCGAAGACCACCACCACCACCACGAGGTCCACAACGGGCACCACCACCGCAAGCGCACCCCCGTCGACGACCAAGACCACGACGAGCACCCCGACCCCGGCCGACCCGCAGGCGTTCGCCGGCGCCGCGGCGGGGAGTTACTACTTCACTACGCCGAGCACCAAGTTCCACTGCGCGATCCTGACGGGCGGCGACCTCCCGACCGCCGGCTGCCACGGCCCGATGCCGGCGTCGGCGCCGAAGGTCCCGGGCGCGGGTGCGTCCGGGACCGCGGTCACGCCCAACGCGATCGAGGTCACCGGCGGTCGCCCCGGTCAGTTCGCCAGTGCCGGCGACCCGCGGTTCTATCCCCTCGACGGATCGGCCGCCCCCGCACTGTCGTATGGACGTGCGTTGCAGGTGAACGACCTGACGTGTCTCGTCGACGAGGCCGCCGGGGTGACGTGCCGCAGCGACGCCGGTCACGGATTCACGCTCTCGGACAGCGCGTTCCGGGTGTGGTGAGCCGGTTCAGCCCAGTTCGTCCGAACGCCGTTCCATCAGTGTGCGCAGCAGCGTGTTCTCCTTCGAGGCGAAGCCGATCGACTCGATGTCTCCGATTCCACGCCCGATGCCCTTGCGGACGCCGTCGAGCATTCTGGTGACGGCGCGTTCGGGAACACCGAGCCTGCCCCCGCATTCGACGAAGTGCCTGCGGTTGAGTTTGTTCGCCTTGCCGTAGAAGTCGAGGGCCATCGGGTCGCGCCACCCGAGGTACGGCTGGGTGCAGAGCAGGTCGTAGGCGGGTGTGACGCTCCACAACCCCGATTCGGCGAGTTGCACCGAGAAGTTCTTGCCGTGCAGGTCGCCGTTGCCGATCGCGTACGAATAGGCCACCAGCCGAAGTAGTTCCAGGGTGGCGACCCGCGCCGAACCGCCGCCGCGCTCACACACGCCTGCGAGTGCGGTGATCACGTTCTCGGTCTTCAGCCGGTACTTGGCTGCGGGGAACATCCCCATCACCTGGCACGCATCCTCCTGCGGGGTGCGGATGACACGGCCGGACGCATCGACTCGCCGGTCGAAACGCGCGACGAGCAGGCCGGCATTGCCCTTGCCGTCGTGCACCAGTTGGTGGTCGGCGACGGGCAACCCGCACTGCGCGGCGAGTCCCATGAAGAAGTGCTCGTTCTCGACCAACTGCGGGTACCCCTGCGGGGGTGAGAGTTTGAGAATGGCCGGACCCTTCTCGGTCGCGATCGGTGTCGAGTACATCTGGGCCGACACCTTCGCCTGCACCCCGGGCAGCGAGGTGGGGTCCAGTTTCACGGCCTCGTGCCCCGACATGTGCTCGAACAGCGCCCGCAGGTCCTGTCGTTCGACCGCGTCGGGGTCGAACACGGGTGCCGTCTCGGGCGGCGGCACCCCGGCGGGCAGGACGCGCACGTCGCCGATCGTGTCGGCTCCGACCGCCATCAGGATCGTGAGGTGATCGTCCTCGGACGTCTTGGTGGCCGCGACCGCTCCCCGGAGCCGGATCCCCTCCGGGAGCAGACCCGCGAAGAACGGCGGGACGCTGCCCCCGCTGGCACGCACCTCGGCCGACGTGGTGGGGATCGTCCACGCGACCTGCGGGGCGCCGGGGTCCTGCAGGTAGGAGGGGTCGTAACGGAAGACGACGTCCCCGCCCTCCCGCACGAGAGTGCCCGCGAGGCGGTCACCCTTGTAGACGTCGGCCCGGTCGACGCCGCTGAGGTTCTCGACCATCAGACTGTCACCTCCACGCCCGCGCGAGTGACGAGCGCCAGGCGGCATCCCATGGCGTCTGCGACGGCGTCGACGAGATCCAGCTGGACTGTCCCGCGGCCCGATTCGATCGACTGCACACTCGACCTCGACACTCCGGCCAGGTCGGCGAGCTCGGCCTGCGTCAACCCGAGCTGGTGTCGCCGTGCCACGAATCCGTCGGAGATCCCGCCGGTCTCGGTTCGCTCGCGGCGGCGTGGGGTAGCCATGGCAGCCTCCTGATCATGTCAATGCTTGTCGTCGGATGCTTAACGCCAGTGTGCGCCGATTCTGCCCCGAAGTCCATGTCTATGACTGCGAACGCAGGCTTAACGCTGGAAGTCGATGAAAACAAGCACACACCTCCCCTTTACGCTTGCGATCGCAAGCACAGGCATTGTCGCGGCACCCACCCCCTACCCTGGTTACATGCGCATAGGAGCACACGTCCGCCAGGACGAAGATCCGATCGGATACGGCGAACGGCTCGGCGCCGACGTCATTCAGTTGTTCCTCACGGACCCGCAGAAATGGGAGAAGCCCCCGACGCATCCGCGGACCGACGAGATCCGCGACAGCCCCATCGACGTGGTCGTGCACTCGTCGTACGTGATCAACGTGGCCAGCCTCAACAACCGGCTCCGGATGCCCTCCCGCAACGCCGTCGCGCAGCAAGCCCAGGCCGCCGCCGACATTGGTGCGTTCGGACTGGTGGTCCACGGCGGGCACGTCCGCGACGGCGAGGACGTGAACGCGGGAATCATAAACTGGCGCAAACTGTTCGAACGCCAGGCCGACAAGGGCGGATTCCCCGTCCCCATCCTCATCGAGAACACCGCCGGCGGCGACTTCGCGATGGCGCGGCACTTCGACGCCATCGACCGGCTGTGGCAGGAGGTCGGCGATTTCGGCGCCGGCTTCTGCCTCGACACCTGCCACGCGTGGGCGGGCGGCGAGGATCTGGTGGGAGTCGTCGAACGCATCAAGGCCATCACCGGCCGCATCGACCTGGTGCACCTCAACAACTCCCGTGACGAGTTCGACTCGGCACGCGACCGGCACGCCAACCTCGCCGACGGAACCATCGACCCCGAACTGCTCGCCGAGGTCGTGCGGACCGCCGGCGCACCCGTCGTCCTCGAGACGCCGGAGGAGGGGCTGTCCGAGGACCTCGTGTATCTGCGGGAGACCGTCGGTTAGTCGCCCAGCCGGCCGGTCAGCCTGCGGTACCGCTCCTCGCTGACCGGATTCAGGCCCTCCACGGTGACGTCGGTGCCGCGGCTCGCGTACTTCGTGGTGATGCCATCGAGCGCGGCCACGGTGGAGGCGTCCCAGATGGTGGCGCCCGACAGATCGATGACCACGCGGCCGGGGTCGTCCGCGTAGTCGAACGAGAACACGAGGTCGTTGGACGAGGCGAAGAACAGCTGACCGCTCACCCGGTACGTCTTCACGTCGCCGTCGAGTTCGCCGCGCACGTCCACCATGTGCGCCACCCGGCGCGCGAACAGCACCATCGCGACGAGCACACCGACACCCACGCCGATCGCGAGATTGTCCGTCGCGAGGGTGCCCGCGACGGTGCTGAGCATCACCAGCGTCTCGCTCAGCGGCATCCGCCGGAGTGTGCGGACGCTGTGCCAGTCGAAGGTCGTGGCGGCCACCAGCACCATCACGGCGACGAGCGCCGCCATCGGAATGGTTCCCACCACGTCGCCGAGACCGACCACGAGAATCAGCAGAAACGCACCCGACAGGAACGTCGACAGCCGGGTTCGCGCCCCACCGGTCTTGACGTTGATGATGGTCTGCCCGATCAGCGCGCACCCGCCCATGCCGCCGAAGAGCCCGGTCACGATGTTCGCGACGCCCTGCCCCCACGACTCACGCGTCTTGTCCGAATGCGTGTCGGTGACCGAGTCCACGAGTTTGGCGCTCATCAACGATTCGAGGAGTCCGACGACGGCCATCGCCAGCGCGAACGGCGCGATGATGCGCAGGGTGTCGACCGTGAGCGGAACGTCCGGCAGCCCGATGAGAGTCGGCAGGCCGTCGGGCAGTTCGCCCTGATCCCCGACGGTGGGCACCGCGACACCGGCGAGGACGGTGAACGCGGTGAGTCCGACGATCACGAGCAGCGGCGCGGGCACGGCCGTGGTCAGCCGGGGGATCCACACGAGCAGCGCGAGACCGGCGGCGAGGAGCGCGTACACCGCCCACGGCACGTTCGTCAGATACGGGAACTGGTGCACGAAGATGAGGATTCCCAGCGCATTGCAGAAGCCGACCATCACGCTGCGGGGCAGGAACCGCATGAGCCGCGCCACGCCGAGGACGGCGAGGACGATCTGCATCGCACCGCCGAGGAAGACCGCCGCAATGAGGTACTGCAACCCGTGCGACGCCATCAGCGGGGCGAGCACCAGCGACACCGAACCGGTAGCCGCGGAGATCATCGCGGGACGGCCGCCGGTGAACGCGATGGTCATCGCCATGATCGCGGCGGTGAACAACCCCACCCGCGGATCGACCCCCACGATGATGGAGAACGACAGGGCCTCCGGGATAAGCGCCATCGCCACGACGAGCGCGGACAACGACTCGATACGAAACACTGTCGGATGCAGCCACACCGGCCGTCGGAGAGCGAGAGAGGGCACGGTGAGACAATCCTTCTTCCTGAACGGGACTCGGAAGATCCTATCCGGGCGGCGTTCGACCAGTACGGTTAGCTGATCCGCCGACAGAGGAGGAACACCGTGCGACGCACACTTCCGGCCGCCCTGATCGCCGTCCTGACCGCGCTGTCGCTGGCGGGGTGTGGGAACTCCGATTCGGGGCCGGTCATCGACCAGGTACGCGAATCGGGCGTCCTGAAGGTCGGCACCGAGGGCACGTACACACCGTTCAGCTACCAGGGTCCCGACGGTCAGCTCACCGGGTACGACGTGGATGTCATCCGCGCGGTCGGCGACAAACTCGGCGTGTCCGTCGAGTTCACCCAGACCCCGTGGGACTCGATCTTCGCGGGCCTCGAGGCGAAACGCTACGACCTCGTCGCCAACCAGGTGACCGTCAACGACGAGCGCACCCAGAAGTACGACCTGTCGACGCCCTACACCTACTCGGAGGGTGTGATCGTCACCCGCGCCGACGACAACGCCATCACCTCGCTCGCCGACCTGAACGGCAAGACGACGGCGCAGTCCGCGACGAGCAACTGGGCGCAGGTGGCCAGGGACGCGGGCGCGAACGTCGAATCCGTCGAGGGCTTCGTGCAGGCCATCACGCTGCTCAAGGACGGCCGGGTGGACGCCACCGTCAACGACAATCTGGCCGTCGCCGAATACCAGAAGCAGACCGGCGACACCGGGGTGAAGATCGCCGCCGAGACCGGGGACACGAGCGAGCAGGCGTTCGCGGCCCGCAAGGACAGCGGCCTGATACCCGACATCGACAAGGCCCTGGACGAACTGCGCGCCGACGGAACGCTCGCACAGATCTCGCAGAAGTACTTCGGCACCGACGTGTCGGCACCGACCAACTGAGAGCCTGCCCGTGGACGACGCAACGGTCCAGCTGATCCTGGACAACCTGTGGCCGATGCTGAAGGCCACGATCACCATGACGATTCCCCTGACGATCATCAGCTTCACCATCGGTCTGGTGATCGCGTTGCTGGTGGCGCTCGCCCGGATCTCGTCGATCAGACCGCTGTCGATGCTGGCCCGCTTCTACGTCTCCATCATCCGCGGCACCCCGCTGCTGGTGCAGTTGTTCATCGTGTTCTACGCACTGCCGCAGTTCGGTGTGACGCTCGAACCGTTCCCGGCCGCGGTGATCGCGTTCAGCCTCAACGTCGGCGGCTACGCGGCCGAGGTGATCCGGGCGGCGATCCTGTCGATCCCCAAGGGACAGTGGGAAGCCGCGCAGACCATCGGCATGGGCTACACCACCACGCTGCAGCGGATCGTGCTGCCGCAGGCCACGCGGGTGGCCGTCCCGCCGCTGTCCAACACGCTGATCTCACTGGTGAAGGACACATCGCTGGCGTCGACGATCCTGGTGACCGAACTGCTGCGCGTCGCCCAGCTCGCGGCCGCGCCGACGTTCGACTTCTTCGCCCTCTACGGCATCGCGGCGCTGTACTACTGGGTGATCTGTATCTTCTTGTCGGCCGTCCAGGTCCGGCTCGAAGCCCGACTCGACAGGTATGTGGCCCGATGACCGACACCCCTCCCCTGCTTCAGGTATCCGGCGTCGAGAAGTCGTTCGGCGACCATCACGTTCTGCGCGACATCAGCTTCGACGTCGGGGCGGGCACGGTGACCGTCATCATCGGACCGTCGGGCTCCGGCAAGACGACGGTGTTGCGGACCCTCAATGCCCTGGACGTGGCGGACCGCGGGGTGATCTCCATCGGTGACGAGTCGGTGGACTTCGGCGCCGAGGTGGGCCGGTCGGCGCTGGCCAGGTTCCGCGCGCAGAGCGGCATGGTGTTCCAGGCCCACAATCTGTTTCCGCACAAGACGGCGATCCAGAACGTCACCGAGGGCCCGATCGTGGTGCAGAAGCGGCCCAAGGCCGAGGCGCGTGCGGACGCGATGCGGTTGCTGACGCAGGTCGGTCTCGCGGAGAAGGCGGACCAGTACCCGTACGAGTTGTCGGGCGGTCAGCAGCAGAGGGTCGGTATCGCCCGCGCGCTCGCCCTGAAGCCGAAACTGATGCTGTTCGACGAGCCCACGTCCGCGCTCGACCCGGAACTGGTCGGCGAGGTGTTGCGGGTGATCCGGGATCTCGCGACCGAGGGCTGGACGATGGTGATCGTGACCCACGAGATCCGGTTCGCGCAGCAGGTGGCCGACCAGGTGCTGTTCGTCGACAACGGTGTCGTACTCGAACGCGGCACCCCGAAAGACGTACTCGTCAATCCGACCAGTCCACGACTACGACAGTTCCTTCACCGGATCCTCGACCCGCTGTGAACGGTCAGCGCAGCGATTTCTCCATCAGCACGACGCTCGGCCACTCCACATCGAAGTCCCGGCGACCCACCAGGAAGAATCCCTGCTCCTCGTAGTAGTCGCGGAGCCGGGCGTTGGTTTCGACGCATTCGATCCGCACGACGGACGCGTCCTCGGAGCGGGCGTGCTCGTCGACCCACCGCAGCAACTGGGCGCCCAGTCCGGCGCTGGCGTGCCTGCGGTCGGTCATGACCCGGGCGACGTAGGCGGCCGGAATGTCGTCCTCGAGCCACACGTCCGGATCGGATCGCAGCACCCGGAGCGCCCCCACCACGATCCCCGCGAACAGCGCGACCCGCCATTCCCCGAACTCGATCTGCTCACGCACGTCGGCGAGCGAGACCTCACCGCGGGCGGGCGGATCGATTTCCCTGGCCAGGAGCCAATCCTCTGCGTCCCAGTGCATCTGAACGATGTCTTCAGCCTGCTCGAGTTCTGCCCGCTCCACGGTGACCGCCATGCACACACAGTAACCATCCCGCTGCGAAAACAAACCACCGCTGTAGCCGTGTCTATCTGCGACGATGTGACTGGAGTTACAGTTACATCCTGGGACAGTTACCTCAGGGCGGTGGTAGCGATGAACCTGTTTCGTGCGGTGGTCCTGATGACACTGTCCACCTGCGCGGCCGCGTATGTGTACACCCACCCTCCGCGCGCGGCCGCCCAGCCCCTCGGGCCCGAATCCATTCTCCCGTCCCCCATCCTGGACGACGACTTCTTCGTGTGGCCGCCGAACGTCGCGGAGTTCGCGGCCGGCGAGATCATCCGCTCACGGGAAGTGACGCTCCGGGCGGTGCCGAACCCGCTGGTGCCGCACCGGGCCCACCAGATCATGGTGCGTTCCAACGATTCCAAGGACCGCCCCGTGCCGGTGACCGCGACGGTGCTGGTGCCGACGGCGGAGTGGACCGCGCCGGGTCCGAGACCGGTGGTCGACTACAACATGCCCATCGACTCGCTGGGCGCCCGGTGCACACCGTCCTACAAGATGGTGCACGACTGGCAGACCCTCGACCTGGACATCCCACCGGTGCTCTCGCTCTTCCTCGCGAAGAACTACGCGGTGCTCGTGCCCGACCACCAGGGACCACGGATGGCGTACAGCGCGGGGCGGATGGCGGGTCATGCCGTGCTCGACAGCATCCGCGGCATGAGGCGGCTTCCCGGCCTCGGGCTCTCGGACAGCCCGGTTCTCGCGACCGGATACAGCGGTGGTGCGATCGCCACCGGCTGGGCGGCGCAACTGCAGCCGACGTACGCACCGGACGTGCAACTCGCCGGCGCCGCCGCGGGCGGAACCCCCGCCGATTTCGGGTTGCTCCGCAGGACGATGAACGGCCAACTCGGTTCGGGTGTGTACCTGTCCGCCGTCCTCGGGCTCGCCCGCGAATACCCGGAGATGCTGATGCTGGCGAATCCGCTCGGTGTGGTGCTGGCGACGTCGCCGCTGAAGGACCAGTGCATCCTGGCCCTCGCACCGGCCGGGGTCGCCTCGCTGCCCGCCGAACTGTTCGCCGCCGTCCCCGACCCGTTCGGCAATCCCACAGCCCGAACGGTGGTCGCCGAGAACAGGATGGGCGCGCTCACCCCGACCGCGCCGGTGCTGCTGTATCACGGGTCGTCGCGAGTGTTCCTCGGCGACGAGTGGATCCCGGAGGACGGGGTGATCACACTGCAGCAGGAGTGGTGCCGCGGCGGTGCCGACGTCACCTATGCCCCGCAGGTCGGCGAGCACCTCACCGCCGCCGTGTTCGCGTTGCCCGAGGTGGTGCGCTGGATCGACGACCGGCTGGCCGGAGTGCCTGCGCCCACGGGGTGCCGCTGACGGCTACCCGTGCCCGTGCGGCAGCAGCAGATCGGCCTGCCCGACCCCGGCGACGCGTGCCTCGTCGAGCCACGTCGCGGTCTGCTCCCGTGCCCGCGTGATCAGTTCGTCGGCGTCGCCGAAATCGGCGGGACTCGTGTCGAGCGGGCACAGCGGGGGCACCACCCGGATGTCCGCGACGCTCTCGTACCGCTCGATGTCGAGGGCGAGCCGCTGATTGATCGCGAGCGTCACGCCGAGCAATCCCATGCCCAGCGCACTTCCGGGGACCTTCGACAGGGTGCAGGCATATCCGGTGGGAAGCACCCACACGGTCGTCGCCCCCAGTTCGATCGCATGGGAGATGGGGGTGTTGTTGACGACCCCGCCGTCCATCAGCGCCCGGCCGTCGATCACCACGGGTGGGAGGATGCCGGGCAGCGACGCGCTGGCGGTGACGGCGTCGACGGCAGGCCCCGTCGACAGCCGGACGTCCTTGCCGGTGAGCACGTCGACGGCGATGACGTGCAGCGGGATCGGCGCATCCTCCATCCGTTCGAACCGCAGATGCTGCGCCAGCAACTTCCTGATGGCGCGGTTGGAGACCAGGTGGTTGCGGAGCCCGACGAAACCGGTGAACCCGGTGAGCAATCCGGCGGGAAACACCGCGCTGCGGGTGAGACCGCGCCACAGGTCGGCCAGTTCGCGCAGGTCCGCGTCGGAGGAACCGCCGGCGAGCCAGGCGCCGTTGAGCGCACCGACGGACGTGCCGACGATGAGGTCCGGCCGAATTCCCCTGCCGATCAGGGTCTGCAGCATTCCGACCTCGATTGCCCCGAGGCTCGCCCCACCCGACAGAACGAAAGCTGTTGTCATGCCGCCACCGTAGCCGGTCAGCCCCGGCGGTACAGGCTCGCGATGTCGTCCGCGAAGCGCTCGGTCACCACGGGCCGCTTGATCTTCAGGGTGGCGGTCAGCTCCCCGCCGGCCTCCGTGAGGTCGCGGTCCAGCACGACGAACCGTTTGATCGACTCCGTGTGCGAGACGGTGGTGTTCGCGTCGTCCACGGCGTCCTGCAGGTCTCCGCGCAGTTCCTCGTCGTCACGCAGGTCCGCCACCGTGGCTTCGGACGGCTTGCCGTGCGCGGCCTTCCACTTGCCGAATTCCGGCGGATCCACGGTCAGCAGGGCCCCGATGAACGGGCGGCCGTCGCCCACCACCACCGCCTGCGAGACGAGGGGATGCGAGCGCAGCCGGTCCTCGAGCGGACCCGGTGACACGTTCTTGCCGCCGGCGGTGATCAGCAGATCCTTCTTCCGGCCGGTGATGGTGAGATAGCCGCCCTCGTCCAGGTCGCCGAGGTCGCCGGTGCGAAACCAGCCGTCGTCCAGCACTTCCCGGGTGGCGTGTTCGTTGCGCCAGTAGCCGCCGAACACGACGCCGCCGCGCAGTTCGATCTCGCCGTCCTCGGCGATGCGCACACTGTTGCCGCCCAGCGGCTGACCGACCGTCCCGATCCGCTGGGCGCCGGGGACGTTGACGCAGTGCGCGGCCGTCGATTCGGTGAGTCCGTAGCCCTCGTAGACCGGAACCCCGATGCCGCGGAAGAAATGGCCGAGCCTGGGCATGAGCGCCCCGCCACCCGAGATCGCCCACCAGCAGTCGCCGCCCAGGGCGGCACGGAGTTTCGCGTAGACGAGTTTGTCGGCGACCGCGTGCTCGAGCCGGAGCCGCAGCGGCGCACCGCCGGTGTCCTGGGCCTCGCTGTACGCCACCGCCGTGGCCTCGGCGAAGTCGAAGATCCGCTTCTGCAGGCCTCCACCCGACGCCGCCTTGCGCGCCGCGCCGTCCCGCACCTTCTCGAACACGCGGGGAACACCGAGGATGGTGTTGGGCCGGAAACGTTCGAATTCACCCGTGACCGTGCCGAAGTCGGACCAGTGCGCCTGCGTCGCCCCGCCTTCGAACATCGCCAGCGACACCGCCCGCGCCAGCACGTGCGCCAGCGGAAGGAACGTCAGCACGCGGTTGCCCGGCCGGGCGACGTCGCCGATCGGCGCCGCGAGCAGCGACCGCACCTCCGACAGGAAGTTCCGGTGGGTGAGGATGCAGCCCTTGGGACGACCCGTGGTACCGGACGTGTACACGAGTGAGGCGAGATCGTTGGCGGTCAGCGCCACCACCCGCTTGAACACCTCGGAATCGTCGATCGACAACCCGTCCGTGATGAGCGTGCCCACCGCGTCCTCGTCGATGGTGAGGATGCGCTTCAGCGTGTAGGGGATGCCGTCACCCTCGAAACTCGACGCGTGGGCGGGGGTCTCCACGAGCGCGGCCACGGCCCCCGAATCCTCGATGATCCACCGGATCTGGTCGTGCGAGGAGGAATCGTAGATCGGGACGGACGCCGCGCCCGCCGCCCAGATCGCGTAGTCGAGCAGCGACCATTCGAATCTGGTCGACGACAGCAGTGCCACCCGGTCGCCGGGGCGTACCCCGTTGGCGATCAGACCCTTCGCGACCCCGGTGACGAGTGCACCGAAGTCCTTGGCCGTCACGTCGACCCACCCGCCGGACTCCGGACGCGTGTACATCACCCGATCCGGGTAGCTCTCGGCGTGCGCGAACACCCGGAGCACGGCGTTCTCGTGGTCCGACACGGTGAACGTCGGGGCGCTGGTGTACTCACGCACGGGTGCCGTCTCCGATGCTGTCGTCTGTGTCGCCGCCCTGGCGGAACTTGCGGAGGTGCCGGGCGAACGCGGCGATCTCGGCGTCCGACCACGAGGCCACCCGGTCGCGGACTTCCTCCACCCGGCGGGCGTCGGCGCCGGCCAGCACCGCGACGCCGCCGTCGGTGAGGCTCAACGGGTGACCGCTGCGCAGCGGTCCCGGTTCGGCGTGCACCCAGCCCTCGTCGATGCAGCCCCGGAGTTGACGCGACACGGTGGAGCGGTGCACGCCGAACGCGTCCGAGATCTGGGTGGCCCGGCAACCCGGATTGCGGGCGACGAAGGAGAGCAGCGAATGTTGAGCGAACGTCGGGGATCCGACGGGAGGGCGGTCACCGGCGACCAGTTGACGGACGAGGCGGACGAGTTCGTCATGGACGGCCACCACGCCCGACGCGGGCGTTTCCTCCGGCTCGACCTCGTTGTGTTGCACACCGCAACTGTATCCGACCACCCTGGCGTCGACCACCCGCACCCCCGATTCCCGTTGCCCTTCGCTCGACTCACGTTCTGCCCATACTGCTACCGATGCGCCGGAAATTCATTCGGCCACAAACGTCACACGGTCACAATTGGAGAACGCTTTTCGCGCACCGCTACCGGCCGGACAACGGCCGGCGCCGGAAAATCCGTTGCGGCCTGCGGCCCGGCCGATGCACTGTGTGCGCATGCTGATCAGACGCGAGAATGCAGGCGACGTCGACGCGGTGGCCGAGGTGCACCGGCAGGCTTTCGACGGCGACGCTCCCGTCGAAGTCGGACTCGTGACCCGGTTGCGGTCGAGCGACGACTGGATTCCGCAACTGGCCCTCGTCGCCGAAATCGACGGAACCGTCGTCGGCCACGTCTGCCTGACCCGCGCAACCGTCGACGCCACGGACGTACTCGCACTCGGCCCGATCGGCGTCCTCCCCGGTCTCCAGCGCGACGGGGTGGGTTCGGCGCTGATGCACGCCGTGCTCGGCGGCGCCGACGCCAGGGACGAACCGCTCGTCGCACTGCTCGGTCACCTCGACTACTACCCGCGGTTCGGCTTCGTCTCCGGAACGTCGGTCGGGATCGAGCCGGACCAGCCGTCGTGGTCGTCCCACTTCCAGGTACGCCGGCTCGCATGCTGGGATCCGTCCATCACCGGCACGTTCCGGTACGCCGCGCCCTTCTACGACCTGTGACGTCGAATCCGCTGGTAGTTTGAGGTGGAACATGTCACGGGGGTGAGCCGGAACCGAGGTAGGGAAACGATGGAGAACGCGGCCGACGGCGCCAGGGCAGGCGAGCCTGTGGATGCGTCCGTCACGACGACCATCGTCCGCCGGGTCCTCCGCGGCTGCGACGAGGAGTTCGCCGACTGGATTCAGACCGGGCTCGGACTCGCCCGCCTGTTCCCCGGGTTCCTCGGCGGGGGGTGGCTCAAGGAGAGCAGCACCTCCGATGTCTGCGTGATCGTCCTGAAGTTCGAAACCCAAGCCGCACTCGACAACTGGTTGACGTCGTCGCTGAGGAACGGGTGGCTCAGGACCGGCGGCAACATCGCGGTCGAGGCGCCGAACGAGCCGGCGTCGAACGTAGAGAGCCTGTTCGAGCGTCCCCGGCTCTGACGAACCGCCGTCAGGCGGACTCCCCCGGGATCGGGGCCCCCGCCGGCATCCCCTCCCCCAGATAGGTCTGATAGAACGGCCGCCAGTCCGCGGACGCATCGCGACGGTGGCCTGGCGTGTCCGCCCCGTCGAGGTGCCGGTCGAGGTCGGCGAGACAGACACTCCACCCGGCGGCGTTCCTGGCCGCCGTGTTGCGGACCTCGAGAACATTCACGAGCGTCAGTGCGCACCCCTCCGCGGTCGGCTCGACCTCGAAGTGGATCTCGTCCCCGCCCCAGGTGAACGCCAGGGTGTACGGCGCGCCGTACACCAGGACCGTCCCCGTCTCGGGGTCGCTGTGCGGGTCCGGGAAGAATTCGATGTCGCCGCCGGCGTAGGTGTCGAGCCGGACCCGAGACGGAAACCAGTGCGCGAGTTCGTCCGGCTCCGACACGGCCTCCCACAGCCTCTGCACGGCGAACGGGTACGTGCACCGGAACCGCACGGCGGGACGACCCTTGAACTCGAAATACCTTCCGTGGATCACCGGCCCACTCCTCGCTGTCGCACCTGACGACAGCTTGACACGCGAGACCGGCGTCCACACCGAAGTTGGCGGACAATTCCGCGCACCCTCCTCACCTTTCTGTCGGACAACTCCCCTACGGTGGCGGAGTGACGTCGCCTTGGTCGGAGGGACAGGTCGCATCGGTGGCGCCCGATGCCGGCTCGCTCGCTGCCGCCGCAAAGCTGTCGGCCGCGTGGACGCAGACGGGCGGCAACGGCGACGCACTGTGGGGACTGTGCCAGGGCAGCGGCAAGAGCGCCTACCGATCGGTCGTCGACCTCACCGGTCCGGCGTTCCACTGCTCGTGCCCGAGCCGGAAGTTTCCGTGCAAGCACACGCTCGGGCTGCTGCTGATCTGGTCGCAGGGCCGGGTTCCGGAGCAGTCCGAACCGCCCGAGTTCGCGAACGACTGGCTGAGCCGGCGGGCCCGGCGGGCCGTGGCCGCGGCGGCCACGAGGACGGCCGGTGCGAAGGCCACCGAACGCCGAGCGGAACGAGTGGCGGCAGGACTCGACGAACTCGACCTGTGGCTCACCGACCAGATCCGGGGCGGGCTCGGTGCGGCCGACATCTCGGCGTCCGCGTTCGACGCCATCGCGGCCCGAATGGTCGACGCACAGGCGCCGGGCGTCGCGTCCGCCCTGCGCCGCCTTCCGATCGTCGTGGCCACCCGCGCCGACTGGCCGGACCGGTTGCTCCGCGAATACGCCAGGCTGCACCTTCTCGTCGTCGCTCATCGCCGCCTGAGCGAACTCCCGGAACCGTTGCAGGCGTCGGTGCGTTCGCACGTCGGCTACCCGGTGGCCACCGACAGTGTGCGCGGCGAGCCGGGAGTCCGCGACCGGTGGATGGTCCTGGGCATGCAGACCACCGAGGAGAAACGCCTCTTCACCCGCAAGGTGTGGTTGCTCGGCCGCGACCACGGTCGGCGCGCGATCCTCCTGGACTTCGCGCACGGTTCCGGCAACTTCTCGACGGTGATCCCGCCGCTCGGATCGCTCGTCGACGCCACCCTGCACTTCTACCCCGGCGCCGCGCCTCTGCGCGCCCAGTTCGGCGACACCCACGAGCCGCCCGAACCGTTCACGACGGTCGCACCGAGCGACATCGACACCGCACTCGACGACTTCGCCGCCGCGGTCGGAGCCGACCCGTGGATCCGCTCGTGGCCCGCCCTGCTCACCGGAGTCACCCCGGCATACGACGGCGGAAGCTGGTTCGTCGTCGACGGGCAGGGACGCGCGCTGCCGCTGTCCGGCGAGGATCCGGTCCTGTGGCGGCTGCTCGGAATGTCCGGTGGCAGTCCCGTCACCGTGTTCGGGGAGTGGACCAGCGACTCCCTCGTTCCCGTGTCGGTGTTCGATCGTGGCGACGTGTACCCGCTCGTGGCCGCCGCGCCGTCGACCGCGGGGAGTCGGCGATGAGCGAACTCCTGTCCGCCGCACTGCTCGGCACGGCACGTTCCACTCCCTCGTTCGAGGGTCTGGCCACCGGCGAACTGGCGCAGTCGGTCGGTGGTGACCCGGCGGAGACCCTGCTGGGCGCCGCCGCGCTCGAGAACGCGTACCGCGACGGCGGAGTCGCCGCCTCCACCCGCGTGCTGCCCGCGCCCGCCGAGGACGATCCGCGGCTGCAGTTGCCGTCCGCGTCCGCCGCGCACCTGATGCAGTTGCTCGCCGCCAAATCGTGGACGCTCACCGAGTGGTTTGCGGTGGTCGCCGAGCGGGGATACCGCGCGCCCGATCATCTCGTCGCCGACCTGATGGCGGTGGCACGCACGAACGACACCCACCGCGAGAGCATCCTGCGATTGGCAGGCCCCCGCGGCCAGTGGCTCGCCGCCCAGAACCCGGACTGGTCGATGCTGGTCCGGCGGTCCGATCGCACCGACGTGTGGACGCACGGCGCGCACCAGGAACGGCTGCTGTGGCTCACGACGATGCGGGCGGTGAACCCGGCGATCGCGATGGCCGAACTGCGTCGCACCTGGGATTCCGAACGGGGCGAGCACCGGGCGGCGTTCATCGCGGTCCTGGGCACGGGGCTCGGCGACGCGGACTCCGACCTGCTCGAGCACGCACTCGACGACCGGCGGAAAGAGGTGCGGCAGCAGGCGGTCCAGTTGCTGCGGCAGCTGCCGAACTCCGCGTACGCCGAGCGGATGGCCGCCCGCGCCCGCGCGTGGGTGCGGGTGGAGAAGAAGCCGTTGCGCACCCGCCTCGTGGTGAACATGCCGGGCTCCCTGGACGATTCGGCCCGTCGCGACGGAATCGAGGACGTCCACTTCAAGAACAAGGGAATCCGCAGCTGGTGGTTGCGGATGGTGGTCACCGCCGCCCCCTTGCCGGTGTGGGAAGGCATGATCGGCTCGGCCTCCGGCGCGTGGGAGATCCGGATCGAAGACCAGTGGCGGGAGGTGATGATGGAGGCGTGGACCAACGCCACCGTGCTCCAGCGCAATCCGCGCTGGGCGTCCGCCCTGCTGCACCGTGAGGGACGGAAAACCGAACGTCGCGTGGTGCCGATCGTCCCTGCCCGCGAACGGCTCGCCTACATTCTGTCGGGCCACGCCGACAGCTACCTGCTGGGCGTCGACGGCGCCGCACTGTTCGAGGGGCTCCCCCACCCGTGGCCGCTGGACCTCGCCGAACGGGTGATCGCCCGCCTCGAGGACGTGGCCGGGCGGCACGCCGAGACCGGCAAGGACCTCGGTCAGTTCTCCCGGCACAGCCACTATTCGACCCTCCGCAGCGCGGAGACACACTTCCCGTTCGCTGCGGCGCCGCTGCTCCGGGCGGCCGCCGAACGCACCCGTGACCCGGGCTGGCAGCAGGCGTTCGCCACTGTCGCCGCCAACATCGACCATCGCAGAACAGTCCTGAAGGAGTTCGAGTGACCGAGATCGCGGCCGGCCCGGCCGACCTGCTACGACCCCACGCCGAGCAGGCCTACGCCGACGAACTCGCCGCCCTCGCCGCGCAGGACACCCGGCCCCGGCCACCGTCGTGGAAGTTGTCGCCGTGGGCGGTCGTGACGTACCTGCTCGGCGGCGAACTCGACGACGGCACGGTCATCACCCCCAAGTACGTCGGTCCCCGGCGGCTGATCGAGGTAGCGGTCGCGACGCTCGCCACCGACCGCGCACTGCTTCTGCTCGGCGTGCCCGGAACCGCCAAGACGTGGGTGTCCGAACACCTGTCGGCTGCGGTGTCCGGCGAGTCGACCCTGCTCGTCCAGGGAACGTCGGGCACACCCGAGGAGGCCATCCGGTACGGCTGGAACTACGCGAGGCTCCTCGCCGAGGGTCCGACCGCGGGCGCACTCGTTCCGTCCCCGGTGATGACGGCCATGCAGGGTGGCCGTATCGCGCGCGTCGAGGAACTGACCCGCATTCCCGCCGACGTGCAGGACGCGCTCATCACCGTGCTGTCGGAGAAGACGCTGCCGATCCCCGAACTGGGCACCGAGGTGCAGGCCACCAAGGGTTTCAACCTGATCGCCACCGCCAACGACCGAGACCGCGGCGTCAACGACCTGTCCTCCGCGCTGCGCAGGCGTTTCAACACGGTCGTCCTGCCCCTGCCCGCCGACGAGGAGGACGAGGTCGCCATCGTCGCGCGGCGAGTCGAGCAACTCGGGTCCTCCCTGGAACTGCCGGCAGTCCCGGCGACGGACGACGAGATCCGGCGTGTGGTCACCGTGTTCCGGGAACTGCGGTCCGGCGCCACGAGCGACGGTCGCACCAAGCTGAAGTCGCCGTCCGGAACGCTGTCGACGGCGGAGGCGATCTCCGTGGTCACCAACGGACTCGCCCTCGCCGCGCACTTCGGGGACGGGGTGCTCCGTCCCTCCGACGTCGCCGCAGGCATCCTCGGGTCCGTACTGAAGGACCCGGTGGCCGACCGGGTGGTGTGGACGGAATACCTCGAGGCCGTGGTCCGCGAACGGGAGGGCTGGGCCGACTTCTACCGGGCGTGCCGCGAGGTCACCGGGTGAGCACCAGGGCGATGAGCCCGCCGGCGGGCGACGTCCGAGTCTTCGGCATCCGCCACCACGGGCCCGGTTCCGCACGATCGGTGCGTCGCGCGCTCGACGAGTTCGTCCCCGACGCCGTGCTGATCGAAGGGCCCGCCGACGCCGATCCGCTGGTCGCGCTGACCGCGTCCGGCACCATGGAACCCCCGGTGGCGCTGCTCGCGTATGCCACCGGCGAACCCCGGACGGCGGCGTTCTGGCCGTTCGCCGTGTTCTCCCCGGAGTGGCAGGCGCTGTCGTGGGCGGCCGGACACGGCGTCGACGTGCGCTTCTGCGACCTTCCGGCCGCCAACACCCTCGCCGCCGACCGCGCCGAGTCCCGTTCCGAGGATCCACTGGCGGCGCTGGCCGCGGCGGCCGGCTACGACGACACCGAACGCTGGTGGGACGCCGTCATCGAATCCGGTTCGGGGGCCGACTCGTTCGACGCGATCACCGACGCCATGACCGCGCTGCGCGGCACCGTCGAACTCGACGAACCCACCAGCAGACGCGAGGCGTACATGCGCCAGACCCTGCGGAAGGTGATCAAGGGCGGTGCCGTGCGGATCGCGGTGGTGTGCGGCGCCTGGCACGCCCCGGCACTCGCCGGACCCCTCGGACCGGCCACCGCGGACGCGCGAATCCTCAAGGGAATCCCCAAGATCAAGACCTCGCTGACGTGGGTGCCGTGGACGCATTCGCGGCTGTCCACGGCGTCCGGATACGGCGCCGGCATCACCTCCCCCGGCTGGTATCACCACCTGTTCACCGCCCCGGACCGCACGATCACCCGGTGGCTCACGAAGGTCGCGCGGGTGCTGCGGGACGAGGACCTTCCCGTGTCGAGTGCACACGTCATCGAATCCGTCCGTCTCGCAGACACGTTGGCCGCGTTGCGGGCGCGGCCGCTGGCCGGACTCTCCGAGGTCACCGAAGCCACCCGCGCCGTGATGTGCGACGGGGACGACGTCCTGCTCGACCTGATCACGCGTCGCCTCGTCGTCGGCGAGGCCCTCGGCGCCGTCCCCGACGACACCCCGACCGTTCCGCTCGACGCCGACCTGCGTGCCCGGGCGAAGACCCTGCGCCTGAAGCAGCAGGCCACCGAGAAGACCATCGACCTCGACCTCCGCCGGGACAACGACGTCGCGCGGTCCCGGCTCCTGCACCGCCTGCAGATCCTCGGTGTCGACTGGGGCACCCCGGCCGACAGCGACGTCCGCGGCACCGGCACGTTCCGTGAGACGTGGTCGCTCACCTGGCAACCCGAACTGGCGGTGTCGATCATCGAGGCGTCGCTGTGGGGCACCACCGTCGAGGCCGCGGCGACGGCGAAGGTCCGTGAGGAGGCGGCGGCCGGCGACGTCTCCCTCGCCCGGCTCACCGGGCTGCTCGAGCAGGCGCTGCTGTCGGATCTCGGCGACGCCCTGGCCGAACTGTTGCGCGCGCTGGAGACCGCGGCCACGCTCGACCACGACGTCATGCACCTGATGGACGCGCTGCCCGCGCTGACCCGCACCCTGCGGTACGGCGACGTCCGCGGCACCGACGTCTCGTCCCTCACCCGCGTCACCGACAGCCTCCTCGTCCGTATCTGCGCGGGACTGCCGTCGGCGATGTCCGGTTTGGACGACGACAGTGCCCTCGACCTGCGCCGCGCCGTCGACGACGTCCACGCGGCGGTGATGTTGCGCGACGACGACCGTGCGTCGGCGCGGTGGCTCGGCACGCTCACCGGCCTCGTCGACCGCACCGACGTGAACGGCCTCGTGATCGGGCGCATGGTCCGACTACTCCGCGACGCGGGCGCCGTCAGCGAAACCGAGGCCGCCACCCGGCTGTCGCGGGCGCTGTCCGTGGGCGCCGACCCGTCGGCCAAGGCCGGGTGGGTCGACGGCTTCCTCGGCGGCGGAGGGCTGCTGCTGGTCCACGACCGGCAACTGCTGCGACTGCTCGACGGGTGGGTGTCGGGGCTGCGCGAGCAGGATTTCGTCGACGTGCTGCCGCTGCTGCGGCGCACGTTCGGCAGCTTCGAGACCGGGGAACGCCGGGCCATCGGACAGTCCGTCGAGGGTGGCTCCACGGCCGAGACCCCCGCCGAGGTCGATGCCCGGCGCGGCACCGTCGCGATCCGCACCGTCGCCGACATCCTGGGGGTGACGTCGTGACCGAAGACGCGGAGCGGCTACGTCGGTGGCGACTCCTGCTCGGCAACGCCGCCGAGGAATCCACCGGTGGACTGGCGTCCAGGACGGACGCGGCGATGGACGGCGCACTGGCCGCGCTGTACGACACCAGCAGCGACGGGTCGAAGAGCCGCCGGCGCACTGCGGGTCTCGGCGGATCGGCACCGAAGGTCGCACGCTGGCTCGGCGACATCCGCACCTACTTCCCGAGCAGCGTCGTGCAGGTGATGCAGAAGGACGCCATCGACCGGCTCGGCCTCACCCAACTGCTCCTCGAACCCGAACTGCTCGACGCCGTCGAACCGGACGTCCACCTCGTCGGCACCCTCCTGAGCCTCAACCGGGTGATGCCCGAGACCAGCAAGGCCACCGCCCGGATGGTCGTCGAGAAGGTGGTCCAGGAGGTGGAGGACCGGATCGCGCAGAAGACCAGAACCGCCGTCACCGGTGCCCTCAACCGTTCCGCCCGAATCACCAATCCCCGGCACCGCGACATCGACTGGAATCGCACCATCCGCGCCAACCTCGCGCACTACCTGCCCGAGCACAAGACGGTGGTGCCGGAGCGGTTGCTCGGCTACGGCCGCCGATCGCAGGCCGTGCAGCGCGACGTCGTCCTCGCCATCGACCAGTCCGGCTCGATGGCGTCGAGCGTCGTGTTCGCGTCCGTGTTCGGCGCGGTGCTCGCGTCGATGCGCGCGCTGAAGACGTCGCTGGTCGTGTTCGACACGGCAGTCGTCGACCTCACCGACAAGCTGTCCGATCCCGTCGACGTGCTGTTCGGCACGCAACTCGGCGGCGGCACCGACATCAACCGGGCAATCGCCTACAGCCAGTCACTGATCGACAGGCCGGCGGAATCGTTGTTCGTGCTGATCTCCGACCTGTACGAGGGCGGGATCCGCGCGGAGATGCTCCGCCGGATGGCGGCGATGAAGAACGCGAGTGTCCAGGTGGTGGTGCTGCTCGCTCTGTCCGACGACGGCGCCCCGTCGTTCGATCACGACAACGCGGCGGCCCTCGGTGCGCTCGGCATTCCCGCGTTCGCCTGCACACCGGACACATTCCCGGAACTGCTGGCGCTCGCACTGGAACGCGGCGACATCGGCAGGTGGGCGGACGGGCTCCAGCAGGGGTGACGGCGGGGTCAGCCGGCAGCCATCCGGCGCTCGCTGTGCAGTTCGGGGTGTGCGTCGGCACGGATCCTGAGCAGGACCAGGCCGGACACCGACGCGACGATCAACGACGCGACCGTCCACGGGACGTGCAGTTCGGAGATCCCGACTCCCGCACCGACGAGTCCCACGACGAGCAGGCTCCACATGATCGCTTTGACTGGACCGGACCCCATGACAACGCTCCTTCACCGAGATACGTACATCCCCCGTGAGTTCTGATGTGCGCGCAGAACGTTAGCTGCGTCACACGGGGGTCCTCGTGCGACACGTCGAAAACGCTCTTTCCGATACCAATCCGAGACCTGCCCCCGTGAGTACTTGTTAACCGCCCGCGGTTAACAAGTACTCACGGGCGCAGCTAAATGATGCTGACGGTGCCCTGGGTCGTCGCCGCCGCGAGCACGCGCAGGTGGTCGTCGGAGCCGCCGAGGGTGTGCTCGATGGCGGTCAGCCGGCTCACGTAGTGCCCGACCGGGTACTCGGCTGTCATGCCGATGCCGCCGTGCATCTGGATCGCTTCCTGCCCGATCGTCCGGGCCGACCGGCCGATCTGCAGCTTGGCGCGGGACGCGACCACCGGGTCCACGGTTCCGTCGGCCAGCGACATCGTGGCGTAGAGACTCATGCTGCGGGCCAGTTCCAGCAGCACGTACATGTCTGCCGCACGGTGGGTGAGTGTCTGGAACTTCGCGATCGGGACGCCGAACTGCTTGCGGGTCTTCAGGTACTCGGTCGTCAGCCGCAACGCCTCCTCCATCGCGCCGACGGCCTCCGCGCACAGTGCCGCCTGCGCCCGGATGTGTGCGCCCTCGATCGCCGCAGCCGCGTCGCCGCCCGCACCGAGCGGCTCGGCCGGGGTGCCGGACAGTTCCACCTGCGCGGCCCGCAGTCCGTCGTGGGTCGCGTAGGGGGTGCGGGTCAGGCCGGCGGCGTCGCCGTCGACGAGGAACAGTCCGACCCCGCCGTCCGGGAGTGTCGCGCTGACGACCAGCATGTTCGCGCCGCCACCGTGCGGAACAGGATTCTTCGTACCTGTCAGGGTCCACGCGTCGCCATCCTTCGTCGCGGTCGTGGACACCCGGGCCGACGGCCAGCGCACGCCCGGTTCCCGATCGGCGAAGGCCAGCAGGAGGGTGCCCTCGGACACGTCCGGGAGAATCCGGCGACGCTGCTCCGTACTGCCGGCCGCAGCGATCAGACCGCCCGGCACGAGCACGGCGTCGAGGACCGGTTCGGGGGCGAGGCGGCGGCCTATCTCGGTCATCACCGATGCCACCTCGACGGGTCCGGCGCCCATTCCCCCGTCTTCCTCGTCGAAGCTCAGGCCGAGCAGCCCCACCTCGGCGAGTTGCTTCCAGACCTGCGGGCTCCACCCCTGCTCGGTATCGGTGACAGCGTTGCGCTTCTCCGCGTCGTAGCTGCGCCCCAGCAGTTCGCGGATGGTGTCGCGCAGCAGTTTCTGTTCGTCGGTCAGGTCGAAGTCCATGTCACGCCCTCACAATCCGAGGATCGAGGAGGCGATGATGCTGCGCTGCACTTCGCTCGATCCGCTGTAGATGGAAACCTTGCGGTAGTTCAGATAGGTCGGTGCCGTCCGCTGCGCCCAGAGCGGTGAGGAGATGCCGTCACCGGCGGCGAAGGGTAGGGAGTCGGGGCCCGCGACGTCGGTCAGCAGTTCGAGTGTCGCCTGCTGCAGTTCGGACCCGCGCAGCTTCAGCAGCGACGACGCCGGGTTCGGCTTGCCGTCGGCCGAACTCGCGACGACCCGCAGCTGGGTGAGCTCGAGCGCGATGATCTCGTTCTCCAGTTCCGCGATGCGGGCGGCGAACAGCGGGTCCTCGAGCAGCGTCCCCTCGCCGACCGAGATCTCCGCGGCGCGCTTCTTCGCCTGCGCGAGCCGGACCTTGGAGAATCCCAGGCGGGTGACGCCGGCGCGCTCGTTGCCGAGCAGGAACTTGGCGTAGCTCCAGCCCTGGTTCTCCTCACCCACGAGATTCTCGGCGGGCACGCGCACGTCCTCGAAGAAGACCTCGTTGACCTCGTGGCCTCCGTCGATCAGCTTGATCGGGCGCACTGTGACGCCGGGCGTCTTCAGGTCGACGAGGATGAACGAGATGCCGGCCTGCTTCTTGGGGGCATCCGGGTTGGTGCGGGCGAGGACGAAGATCCAGTCTGCGTGCTGCGCGAGGGTGGTCCACGTCTTCTGGCCGTTGATCACGTAGTCGTCGCCGTCGCGGACGGCGCGGGTCTTCAGCGACGCGAGGTCGGAACCGGCCTCGGGCTCGGAAAATCCCTGGCACCACCAGATGTCGAGGTTGGCGGTCGCGGGAAGGAACTTCTCCTTCTGCTCCTGCGAACCGAACGCCGCGATGACGGGGCCCACCATGCTGGTGTTGAACGCGAGCGGCTCGGGCACCGACGCGAGCTGCAGCTCGTCGAGCCAGATGTGCTTCTGCACCGGCGTCCAGTCGCGGCCGCCCCACTCGACCGGCCAGTGCGGCGTCGCGAGCCCGTTGGCGTTCAGAATCCGCTGAGACTCGATGAAGCCTTCTTTCCCCACTTCTTCGCCCCGCGCATACCGCTCGCGGATCTCCGCCGGAATCTGTGTGGTGAAGAACGTTCGCATCTCGTCGCGGAACGCCAGCTCCTCGTCGGTCAGGGCCAGATTCATCGGAATTCCTTCGCACTCGAGGTCGGATTCATGTTCTGGTCCCGACGGTACCCCCACCTCCCGCGGGACACCACGACATCCCCAGTTGTAGTCACAATGACCACATCAGTGATACCGTTTCGTAGTCACTACGACTACAAGGAGTTCCCGTGATCGCACTACTCGTCGACTGGCTCAATTCGGCCGCGGTGACGTCGTTCGGGACGACGACGAGCTGGGCCGAAGTGCTCGGTTTCGCGTCGGGCGCCGTGTGCGTCTGGCTCGTCGCCCGGCAGTCCACCTGGAACTGGCCGATCGGAATCGCGAACAACCTGGTCTGGATCCTGCTGTTCTACGCAGCCGGACTCTTCGCCGACTCGGCCCTCCAACTGGTCTACATCGCGCTCGCCGTGGCCGGGTGGATCCGGTGGATCCGCGGTCGCGCCGGCAACCCGTTGCCCGTCACCGGGACGTCGCCGGAGGAATGGAGGTGGCTCGCCGGGACCGGCATCGTCGGCACCGCCGCCTTGACCGTGCTCCTGCACACGGCGACGTCGTCCACGGTCCCGTTCTGGGACGCCGTCACCACAGCCCTCTCGCTGCTGGCCACCTGGGGACAGGTGAACAAGCGCTGGGAATCGTGGCTGCTGTGGATTGCGGCCGATCTGGTCTACGTCCCGCTCTACCTGCACAAGGGTCTGACGCTGACGGCCCTGCTGTACGTCGGCTTCCTCGTGCTCTGCGTCCGCGGTCTCCTCGAGTGGCGCAGGTCGTCGGGACTCCCCGCCCTCGCGACGACCGCGAGCAGGTGACCGCAATGCGCGACCACGCGCTCGTGATCGGAAAGTTCTATCCCCCGCACGCCGGGCACCACCTGCTGATCCGGGAGGCGGCGCGGGTAGCCGCCCGGGTGACGGTGGTGGTGATGGCGTCCCGGGTCGAGTCGATTCCCTTGGCGGACAGAGTGTCCTGCCTCGCCGAATCGCATGCGGGCGACCGCACGGTGACCGTGACCGGCATCGCGTGCGACGCCCCGATGGACCTGGCGTCGCGACCGGTGTGGGCCGCCCAGGTGGCGTGCATGCGCGCCGCGGTGCGCCAGGTCACCGGAATCGCCGTCGACGTGGTCGTGTCGAGCGAGAAGTACGGCGACGACCTCGCCCGCTGGTTCGACGCCGTCCACGTCCCCGTCGACCCCGAGCGGGTCCGGTTCCCGATTTCGGGAACCGCCTGTCGAGGCGACCTCGCCGGCAATTGGGAACACCTCGACGCGCCCGCGCAGGCACTGCTCACCACCCGGATCGTGGTGCTCGGCGCGGAATCCACCGGGACCACCACCGTCAGTCATGCGCTGGCGCAGCGCTTCCGCGCCCGCGGCGGGATCTGGCGGCGCACGCACTGGGTTCCCGAATACGGTCGCACGGCAACCGCCGACAAGCTGGCGAGAGCCCGCGTCGCCGACGCGTCCGCCGGCGTCGACGACCTCGTCTGGATCGGGCAGGATTTCGCCGACATCGCCCGCATCCAGAACGAGTGGGAAGAGGCGGCGGCGCGGTCGGGGTCGCCCCTGACGATCTGCGACACCGACGCAGAAGCCACCACCGTGTGGGAGCGGCGCTACCTCGGCCCCGACAGCACCCGGGCGCACGACCACCGGCCGGGCCGCCATGCCCTGTACCTCATTACCGACCACGTCGGTGTCCCCTTCGTGCAGGATGGGTTGCGTGACGGAGAGTCGATCCGGGAGGAGATGACAGAGTGGTTCGTCGATGCACTCACCGCCGCCGGGCGGTCGTGGGTGATGCTGACCGGGAGCCAGGCAGAGCGTCTCGACCTCGCGACGCAGGTCACTGAACAGGCACTCGCCCACCGATCGACGTTCGCCGCACCACTGGGAGGCTGACAGTGTACGACGCAACCGAGTACCCACCGTTCGCCGTGACCGTCGATCTCGCGATGTTCACGCTGCGCGGCCCCTCGCTGTCGGTCCTGCTGGTGCGGCGGGGAGAGGAACCGTTCCAGGGGATGCCCGCGCTGCCCGGCGGTTTCGTTCACGCCGACGAATCGGCGGACGTCGCGGCGCGACGCGAACTGGCGGAGGAGACCGGACTCGACAGCTTTCCCGGTCACCTCGAGCAGTTGGCGACGTACAGCGAGCCGGGCCGCGACCCGCGCATGCGCGTCGTGTCGGTGGTGTTCGTGGCGTTCGCGCCGAACCTGCCGGAGCCGTCCGCCGGTTCCGACGCCGCCGACGCCTACTGGATGCCGGTCGAGGACGCGTCCCGCGAGTCGCTGGCGTTCGACCACGCGCAGATCCTCGCCGACGCCCTCGAGCGGGTGCGGTCGAAACTCGAATACACCACTTTGGCAACCCATTTCGTGGAGTCTCCGTTCTCGATCCGGGACCTCCAGACGGTGTACGAGGCCGTGTGGGACGTGACGTGGGACCGCGCGAACTTCCGCCGCAAGGTCCTGGGAACGCGGGGGTTCGTCGAACCCGTCGAGGGCGTCGCCGACGCCGCATCCACGGGCGGCAGGCGCGCCCAGCTGTACCGCCCGGGCGACGCCACCACCCTGCACCCGCCGATCCCCCGCCCGTGAGTACTTGTTAACCGCAGGCGGTTAAGAAGTACTCACGGGTGGCGGAGCCGCAGAACGAGCAGAAACGCGCCACCGGCCGCGTCGATCTGCGTCTCGACGTCCAGTTCCGGTGCGAGACGGGACAACCGGTCGAGCAACCACTCCGACGCGTCCTCCGCATCCGACTTGCCCGGGCACCGCGCCACGGCCACCCGGCCGCCCTTGCGGCCGAGTTGTTCGACGACGCCGATGATCGGGGCGGGGTCGACGACGAACAACCGGTCGGGCCACGGCACCACCGGTTTGACGGCGCCCTTCTTGGTGTTGCACGCGCGGTGAGCGAGGCGTTCGACGCCGCCCTTCGCCTTGGCCTTCTTCGCGGTGACGACACTGTCGATGCTGGGGCCGCGCGGGTCGTTGACCGACATGTCGGGATCCACCGGTTCGTCACACAACCAACAGCGCCACGACTCGCGGTCGCCGACCTCTCGAAGAGTGCTCATGGGCGCCAACGCTACCCGTGGGCCTGGACGGGATCGAAGCCGGAGATCAGCCAGTCGTCGCCGGATTTGGTCAGCTCGACGGAAATGCTCGTCGCCGTCACCGCCGGTTCCGGTTTCCCGGCGCTGGTGGTGCTCTGGTTGACGAACAGCAGCACCGTCGCCGTGTCGGCCGCCACCTCGACCGGACCGGACGCGGCCACCGTCGCCTGCGTGGCGACCCGGCTCTCCTTCGCCGCCGGGACGACGACGTCCGTCGTGAACTGCGTGTAATAGTCGAGGAACTCCCCCGTCAGGCGCTCCTTCGCGGCGCCGACGTCGTTCTCCACCGTGTCCGGACCGTACGACAGCAGAGCGATCGCGCCCTGCGAAGCGGTGTCGGTGACGGCGGCGCGGACGGTGTCGTCGACGCGCTGGCCGGGCCGGTAGAGCGTGAAGTACAGCACCCCGGCCAGCACGGCCGTGACCACGGTGAGCGCACCCAGGATCAGGAGGAGCCTGCGCGACTTCGGCGATGCGTCGGTACTCACTGCACGAACCCCGCCTTCACGATCTTGTACGTGCCGTCCTCGAGTTGCATCGTGACCCGCATTCTCTGACTACGCGGTTCCTCTGCGGCCCCGCCCGCATTCGACACCTTCTGGGCGACCGCGACGAGCACGTCGGCGGAGTCGCCGTCCTGCCTCTCGATCGCGGCCTGGCGCACCTCCCCGACCGATTTGACCTGGGCCTCCTGCATGACGGCGATGAGATCCTTGGACCGGGCCTCGAATTCGTCGCGGAATTCTCCCGCCGAGCCGTCGAGCACCTTCTGCACGTCTTCGTCGGCCCGCTGGAAGTCCATCGTCGTCAGATTCACGACGCCCTGGCTCGCGGCGTCCACGATCTCGGACCGCTGCTGCGCCGCCCGCTCCGCCTGCCGGTGCGTGTAGCCGAAGTAGCCGCTCACCGCGAGGAACGCGAGCGCGAGAACGGACAGAACCGCCACACCTGCGGTGACGGCCGGCGTCCGGGGCCCGGGGGCAGTGCCCTCACCGGAAGCAGCGTCCTCACTGGAAGCGGCCTCCTCACTGGGGGCAGCGTCCTGGTCGGGGGCCACTTCCGCCATGGGATTCCTTCCGTCGTGCCGTACCTCTGTTACCTGGATCACGCCATGGTACCGGGTAGTCATATCAAATATTTTCCGCACCGGTATCCGGACAGATCCGCGGGCGGAAAGGCGCGTGGGAGACCCCGCGTACCGTCGGTGATCATTACTGTTGAGGAGAAGGCAGGCGACTCGAAGGGGATCCACGATGACCAGCGATTCAGGCGCACGCAGCCGCGTGCAGTTCGGTGCCGGGGCGACTCCGGAACTCGTCAGTTCCCAGGGACGGACCATCATCGCGGACGCCGTCGTCGCCAAGATCGCCGGTATCGCCACCCGTGAGATCAACGGCGTCTACGACGTGGGCGGCGGCACCGCACGCGCCGTCGGCGCCCTCCGGGACCGGATCCCCGGCGCCCGCGTCAACCACGCCCAGGGCGTCGCCGTCGAAGTCGGGGAGAAACAGGCCGCCATCGACATCGGCATCGTCGCCGAATACGGTGTTGCACTGCACGAACTCGCGGTCGGCATCCGACGCAACGTCATCGCGGCCGTCGAGCGCATGACCGGACTCGAAGTGACCGAAGTGAACATCACCGTCTTCGACGTCATGCTCTTCGACGAATCCGAGGCCGCGTCCGAACTCGACGGCAAACCGAGGGTGCAGTGACCGGACCGCTCCCACCGGACACTCACGCGGAGGACATCTCCGAACGCATCGTGGCCGCCGTCCTCGCGACCCCCGGAGTGGCAGCGATGCACGGCGGCGCGTTCGGCGAAGTCGCGACGTACCTGCCCGGACGCCGGGTGACCGGGGTGACCGTCGGCCCCACGTCCTGTGCCGTCCATCTCGCGGCGCGCTACCCCGCCAACGTCGTCGACACCGCCGAAAGGGTGCGGGCCGCAGTGGAATCACTGGTGGACGTCCCCGTCGACGTGATCATCGAAGATCTCCTGACAGAGACAGGACACGCTCAATGAACAGCACAATCACAGGCCTGATCGTTGGATTACTCCTCGCCATCGCCGGCATCCTCGGCGGTTTCAGCGGATTCGTCTTCGCCGTCCTGCTCGGCGCACTGGGCATGGCCGTGGGCGCGCACCGCGACGGGCACCTCGATCTCGGCGCCATCCTCCGAAGCCGCGGCCGTGGCTGAACCGTCCACCGCACCCCCCGCCGGACCCCGGGACGACGCTGCGCTCGACGACACCGCCCAGCGCGGCGAATTGGTCATCAAGGAACGCGCCGTCGTGAAGATCGCCGTCGCCGCAGCGCTCCAAGTACCCGGCGTCGTCAAGCAGTCCGGCGGACTGTCCCGGCTGACGGGCAGAGAACTCCCCCGCGCCGACGTCTCGACGGGTGCGGACGCCGTCGCGATCAACCTGTACATCGCGGTGCAGTGGCCGTGCCGGCTCGATCTCCTCAACCGCAGGCTCCGCGCACAGGTGCACCGCCAGGTCGAGCAGATGACCGGCATGCCGGTCATCGAACTCAACATCGTGGTCGTCGGAACGGAATCCGCGGCACCCGAAGACAGCGGCGCCGACAGCCTCTACTCCGAACAGGGCGATCCGGCGGTGCCGCCCCTCCCGGTGGCGCCGATCCGGCCCCGCACGCCGCGCGCGACACCCGCCGCCGTGCCCGCCGCGATCATCGTCGCCGTCGCCGCCCTCGGCCTCGCGGTCGTCGCCGCGCGTGAACTGCTCATCATGCGCGGCACGTTCGCCAACGCGCCCTGGATCCGCAACACCGCGCAATGGCTGGGCAGGCTGCACTGGTCCGATTGGATCGTCCCCGTCGCCGTCGGCGCGATCGTGCTGGGAATCGTGTTCATCGTCGCCGCCCTCAAACCGCGGCCGCGCACCCATCTGCCCCTCGCGGTGGGCGACACCCCGATCGTCTGGCTGCGCCCCACCGACCTCGCCCGCAATTCCAGTAGTCACGCCAACACGGTCCCCGGGGTGCTGTCGGCGCACACGACAGTCGACCGCAAGCACGTCACCGTCCGCGTGGTGCGCACCGAGTCGACACCCGCCGCAGACGTGGCCATCTCCGTCCGCGAGGCCGTCGAACCGACGCTGTCGCTGCTCGGCACGTCCCCCGAACTCCGAGTGCAGGTGAAGCCGTGACGCATCGGACCGCCGCCGTCAACCGGCTGATCGTCCTGCTCGTCGGGCTCGCGCTCCTCGGATTCGGCGCCTACGCCATCGCCTGGGACCTGCAGGTTCCGATCGTCCGGGAATGGGTGTCGCGGTACGACCGCGCACGCGTCACCGCGCTTCCCGACCAGGGCTGGTGGGGCTGGGCCCTCGCCGCGACGGTCGTCGTGGGACTGGTCTTCGGGATCGTGGTCCTCGCGCTGGACCTCACCCGGCGACGCACGTCCGCCGTCGCAGTCCCGGATCGCGAATCGGGCACCTACGTCACCGTCGACCTGGGCTCCCTCGCCAACGGGGTCGCCAGCGAACTCGCCCAGTACCCCGGAGTCCGGCAGACGCGGGCCCGCGCCGTCGTCGAACGCGGACTCCCCACCCTGTCGATCGTCGTGACCGCCGACCCCACCGTCGACATCCACGACTTCACCCGCAAGTCCGAGGACGTCGCATCATGGGTCGCGTCGACGCTCGGCGGTGAGCAGGTCGCCACCCAGGTGCTGCTCCACCTCGACCGCGCCGACCACCCGGTACACGTCGAAAACTGACACGGGACGTCCCGGTCTCGGTAGGTTCTCCGCCATGGAGTACGTCGTGTTCTACACAACCGATCCGTCCGCCGCCGCCCGGATCCCGGAAGTCTATCCACGGCACCGTGAGTACCTCGACGCGTTCGCCGCGGAAGGCGGAATCCTCGGAATCGGACCGTTCGACGACCCGGCGAGCAACGGGTCCATGGCGCTGTTCACCAGCCGTGAGCGGGCGGAACAGTTCATCGCACGCGACCCGTTCGTCCTCGAAGGGATCGCCCATCCCAGCGACATCCGGGAATGGGACGCGCTGAACTACCGCTGACGCAGAACCCCGAAACGCCGATGGCGCCCACCCCGGAGGGTGAGCGCCATCGGCGTTGGTGAAGCTAGATCACTTGTTGATCTTCGTGACCTTGCCGGCGCCGACCGTACGGCCGCCTTCGCGGATCGCGAAGCGCAGGCCCTCGTCCATGGCGACGGGCTGGATCAGCTTGACGGACATCTCGGTGTTGTCACCGGGCATGACCATCTCGGTGCCCTCGGGCAGCGTCACAACGCCCGTCACGTCCGTCGTACGGAAGTAGAACTGCGGACGGTAGTTGTTGAAGAACGGCGTGTGGCGGCCGCCCTCGTCCTTGGACAGGATGTACGCCTGGCCCTCGAACTCGGTGTGCGGGGTGGTGGTGCCGGGCTTGACGACAACCTGTCCACGCTCGACATCTTCGCGCTTGATACCACGAACCAGCAGACCGACGTTGTCACCGGCCTGGCCCGAGTCGAGGAGCTTGCGGAACATCTCGATACCGGTGACCGTGGTCTTGGTGACCGTCTCCTTGATGCCGACGATCTCGACCTCTTCGTTGACGTTGACCTGGCCACGCTCGATACGACCGGTGACGACGGTGCCACGACCGGTGATCGTGAAGACGTCCTCGACGGGCATGAGGAACGGCTTGTCGGTCTCGCGGACCGGGTCCGGGATCGACTCGTCGACCGCAGCCATGAGCTCGAGGATGTTCTTGGTCCACTCCGGGTCGCCCTCGAGCGCCTTCAGTGCGGAGACCTTGACGACGGGAGCTTCCTCGTCGAACTCCTGCGCAGCGAGGAGCTCACGGACCTCCATCTCGACGAGCTCGATGATCTCGTCGTCGTCCACCATGTCGGCCTTGTTCAGGGCGACGAGGATGTACGGCACGCCGACCTGGCGGGCGAGCAGCACGTGCTCACGCGTCTGGGGCATCGGGCCGTCGGTGGCCGCGACCACGAGGATGGCGCCGTCCATCTGCGCCGCACCGGTGATCATGTTCTTGATGTAGTCGGCGTGACCGGGAGCATCGACGTGCGCGTAGTGGCGCTTCTCGGTCTGGTACTCAACATGCGAGATGTTGATCGTGATACCGCGAGCCTTCTCCTCAGGAGCCTTGTCGATCTCGTCGAAGGCCGAGGCCTCGTTGAGATCCGGGTACGCGTCGTGCAGAACCTTGGTGATGGCCGCGGTCAGCGTGGTCTTGCCGTGGTCGACGTGACCGATGGTGCCGATGTTCACGTGCGGCTTCGTCCGCTCGAACTTCGCCTTCGCCACTGTGTGTCCTCCTGGACTGATTGATGCTTGCGGTATGCAGCAGTGCGGTTGTTATTACTGGGTCGTGCTTCGGCCGGCTGGAACCGAGGTTACTCGCCGGTCGCCTTGGCGATGATTTCCTTCGAGACGTTCGCGGGAACCTCTGCGTAGGAATCGAACACCATGGAGAAGTTCGCCCGGCCCTGGGTCTTCGACCGCAGATCACCGATGTAACCAAACATCTCCGAGAGCGGAACCAGCGCCTTCACGACACGGGCACCACTGCGTTCCTCCATGGCCTGGATCTGGCCACGGCGGGAGTTCAGGTCGCCGATCACGTCACCCATGTACTCCTCGGGTGTGGTGACCTCGACAGCCATGAGCGGCTCGAGAATGACCGGGCCGGCCTTGCGGGCGGCTTCCTTCAGCGCCTGCGAACCGGCGACCTTGAAGGCCATTTCCGACGAGTCGACGTCGTGGTACGCACCGTCGAGCAGCGACAGCTTCAGGTTCACCAGCGGGTAGCCGGCGAGAACGCCGTACTGCATCGCGTCCTGCGCGCCTGCATCCACGGAGGGGATGTACTCGCGAGGGATGCGGCCACCGGAGACCTTGTTCTCGAACTCGTAGGAGGCACCGTCTTCGCCGACGAACGGCTCCAGCGCGATGATCACCTTGGCGAACTGGCCCGATCCACCAGTCTGCTTCTTGTGGGTGTAGTCGTGCTTCTCGACCTTCTTGGTGATGGTCTCGCGGTAGGCGACCTGCGGCTTGCCGACGTTGGCCTCGACCTTGAACTCGCGACGCATACGGTCGACGAGGATGTCGAGGTGGAGCTCGCCCATGCCGCCGATGACGGTCTGGCCGGTCTCTTCGTCGAGTTCGACGGAGAACGTCGGGTCCTCTTCGGCGAGCTTCTGGATCGCGGTGCCCAGCTTCTCCTGGTCGGACTTCGTCTTGGGCTCGATCGAGACCTGGATGACCGGGTCCGGGAAGCTCATCGACTCGAGCACGATCGGGGCGTCCTGTGCACACAGGGTGTCACCGGTCGTGGTGTCCTTCAGGCCGATCATCGCGTAGATGTGGCCGGCCACGGCCTCGTCGACCGGGTTCTCCTTGTTGGCGTGCATCTGGAAGAGCTTTCCGATGCGCTCCTTCTTACCCTTGGTCGCGTTCATGACCTGGGCGCCCGGATCGATCCGGCCGGAGTACACGCGGACGAACGTCAGCTTTCCGAAGAACGGGTGCGAAGCGATCTTGAAGGCCAGAGCCGAGAACGGCTCTTCCTTGCTCGGCTTACGCGTGAGGATCTCTTCCTCGTTGCCGAGGGCGTGACCCTGGACCTCGCCGATGTCCAGCGGGTTCGGCAGGTAGTCGATGACCGCGTCGAGCATGGGCTGAACACCCTTGTTCTTGAACGCGGAACCACACAGCACCGGGTACAGCTCGGAGGCGACCGTCATCTTGCGGATGGCGCCCTTGATCTCCTCGATGGAGAGTTCCTCACCGGCGAAGTACTTCTCCATGAGAGATTCGTCGGACTCGGCAACGGTCTCGAGCAGCTTCTCGCGGTACTCGGCAGCCTTGTCGGCCAGATCGGCCGGGATCTCCTCGATGGTGGGCTCGGCACCCGTCGGCACGACTCCACGCCAGGTGATGGCCTTCATCTCGACCAGGTCGACGACACCGTCGAAGTCGTCCTCCGCGCCGATCGGCAGCTGCAGGACGAGCGGCTTCGCGCCGAGGCGGTCGATGATGGTCTGGACCGTGAAGTAGAAGTCCGCGCCCATCTTGTCCATCTTGTTGACGAAACAGATGCGCGGAACGTCGTACTTGGCGGCCTGACGCCACACCTGCTCCGACTGGGGCTCGACGCCCTCTTTGCCGTCGAACACTGCGACGGCGCCGTCGAGCACGCGGAGCGAACGCTCCACCTCGACGGTGAAGTCGACGTGGCCCGGCGTGTCGATGATGTTGATCTGGTTGTTGTTCCAGAAGCAGGTCACCGCGGCAGAGGTGATCGTGATGCCGCGTTCCTTCTCCTGTTCCATCCAGTCCGTGGTCGAGGCACCGTCGTGCGTCTCACCGATCTTGTAGTTGACACCGGTGTAGAACAGGATGCGCTCGGTGGTCGTGGTCTTGCCGGCATCGATGTGCGCCATGATGCCGATGTTGCGGACCTTGTTCAGGTCGGTCAGCACTTCCTGTGCCACAGGATTCTTCCCCGCTCGTAGCTCGTGTATCGGGTGTCGGCCTCCCCGGTGTTCCACCAGCGGGGCCATTGTCTCGAGTTGTAGATCAGCCGGTCCCCGGTAGGGGCCCGACGTGCGACGACGCCGGAGCAGTCACGGTTGGTGACTGCTCCGACGTGACGTCACCAGCGGTAGTGGGCGAATGCCTTGTTGGCTTCGGCCATCTTGTGAGTGTCCTCACGGCGCTTCACAGCGGCACCCAGGCCGTTGCTGGCATCGAGGAGCTCGTTGGCGAGACGCTCGACCATGGTCTTCTCACGACGCTGCCGGGAGAAGGTCACGAGCCAGCGGAGCGCGAGGGTGGTGGAGCGGCCCGGACGGACCTCGACCGGCACCTGGTAGGTGGCGCCACCGACACGGCGGCTGCGAACCTCGAGGGCAGGCTTGACGTTGTCCAGTGCGCGCTTGAGGGTGACGACCGGATCGGTGCCGGTCTTCTCGCGCGCCTGCTCGAGTGCTTCGTACACGATGCGCTCGGCGGTGGACTTCTTGCCGTCCAGGAGAATCTTGTTGACGAGCTGCGTCACCAGGGGCGAACCGTAGACCGGGTCGTTGATGAGCGGACGCTTCGGAGCGGGGCCCTTACGTGGCATTAGCTCTTCTCCTTCTTGGCGCCGTAGCGGCTGCGGGCCTGCTTGCGGCCCTTGACACCCTGGGTGTCGAGGGAGCCGCGGATGATCTTGTAGCGCACACCGGGGAGGTCCTTCACACGACCACCGCGGACGAGCACCATCGAGTGCTCCTGCAGGTTGTGGCCCTCGCCCGGGATGTAAGCGGTGACCTCGACGGAGCTGGTCAAGCGCACACGCGCGACCTTACGGAGCGCCGAGTTCGGCTTCTTCGGGGTGGTGGTGTACACGCGGGTGCACACGCCACGACGCTGCGGGCTGCCCTTGAGGGCTGCCGTCTTGACCTTCGCGGTCTTGTCGCGGCGGCCCTTGCGGACCAGCTGGTTGATGGTTGGCATTTACCGGCTTTCTTCGTGTTGAACAGACTGCTCTGGACAAGCAACCTTGGCTGTTCTGAAATTAGGGATCTAGCAGTTGGGGCAAGAGAGCTGCTGCCCCTCACCCGCACCTCGAGCTGCACCCGAGGTCGGGTGTGTCGCATACCCCCACACAGGCAGCCGGATGCTCGTTCCATGCAGAAATCTGCACGAACGCGCGCACGGCAATACCTCGCTAGGCACACAGATCGGCCCGGGCATGCCGGACACGACCCACAACGATACCCGGCGGCGCGCCGGAAGGTCAAAGTGGGCGGGCAATGGTAAGGGCTGACCTGCGATGTGGGGTACTGCTTGGAGCTGTCGGTACGGACACGGGCACATCAACTACTCAGATTGAGCGTCAGATCCGCAAGCGTCGATGCCGCCTGGCACGGGTCTGCCGCCCCCGTCTGGAACTGTACCCACCAGCCGACGACCCCCGATGAGGGCGACCCGACCGTCACTCCGCACGCCCCCGGATCGCCGGGCGGACGCATCACGACGGCCCTGCGCCCCTGGATGGTGGACGCTTCCACTGTGTAGCCGAGCTTCTCCGCGGTCGACTTCTCCGTGTCGAGGGAACCCGTCTCGAACCAGTTGAACGTCACCTTCACGGGACCGTTGGCGCCGACCGCGTCCCAGCGGCAGATCGCGCCGAAGAAGCCTCGTTGGATGGCGTCGGCGCCGACGGTCTGCGCGATCTGTTCGTCGGCGACCGCGTTGCACTCCTCGAGCAGGGCCGTGAACTGTTCGGTGTCCCCCGAGGAGGAACTGCCCTCCACCCTCGGTGAGCCCTCGATCGTCGACCCGCACCCCACGATCAACCCGATCGCGGTGGCCGCGGTCAGCACCCGCACGGCGCGCCACGTCCGCCTGCCCATCACTCCCCCGCTCACTTGGCCCTCGACACGCTGAGTTCGGCGAGGTCGCGCGCCACCTTGCACGGATCGGCCGCGGGTTGCGCGTCCGCATACATCACCGACCAGTGCACGAAGTCACCGCCGAACTCCACACCGAGTTCACACAGAATTCCTTCGGACGACGCGATGAATCCGGGATGTCCCTGGACGTCGATGTCGGTGGCCGGCCTGCCGATCAGCTCCGAACCCGCCCGCTCGCGGCCGATCGGACTGCCGCGGTACCAGGAGAACGTGACGCTCGGGCCGCCTATTCCCGCGGTTTCCCACTCGCAGCCGACGGAATTGCGCGTCACCCCGGTGAAGGGAGGCATGCCGAACGCCTTCGCCACCTCGTCGTCGGTGACCGAACCGCACTGGCCGAAGAACGGGCCCGGATCGGTCACCTGCGGAAGACTCTGTGCGGCGGGTGCGGTACCGGAATCGTCTCCATCTCCCCCACAGCCGGCCAGACCGGCCGCGACGGTGATCAGGACGAGCGCTCCCCATTTCCGGCCCATGGTCGGTGACTCTACCGATCGCCGCGATCTTTGCCCGGTCAGTCGAGAACGGCCACGTCGAGGCGCCTGGGCTCTACAGATCTGCCGCCCCGCGGTAGTGCCGCGTCCAACTGCGCAGCCCACTGCCGCACGATCTCCGCGCGCCTCTTGGAGTCGTCCGTGAGCACGTCGGCCAGGCCGAGTCCGCGGGCGAGATCGAGGGTGGCCTGGACGAGCCGGTGCGCCACCGGATCGGCGTCGTCGAACCCGAAGTGTTCGACGGCGGTGCGGTGCGCGACCCGCCCGAACCGTTCCTCGAGCGGCACGATCCGGGCCCGCAGTTCCGGGTCGGCGGCGGCCGCCGTCCACACCTGCAGCGCCGCCTTGAACAGGGTGCCGGTGTAGTAGTCGACGAGCCGCGACACCACCGCCTCGGTGCGCCCCTCCCCGGTCGGCAGGTCGGTGGCCTCGCGCCGGGCCTGCTCCATCCGGGCGTCGAACATGACCTCGAGCGCCGCGGTGATGAGGTCTTCGCGGGTGGGGAAATGGTGCTGGGTCGCGCCGCGGGACACGCCGGCGCGCTGGGCGACGAGGCTCACCGTCGTCGCGCCCCAGCCCAGTTCCGCGAGGCAGTCGATGGTGACCTCGAGGAGATGTCCGCGCGTGACCCGGCTACGGTCCTGCTTCGGTTCGCGGGTCATGTGTCACTTCCTCTCGTCGCGCTGCGCGCCCGTGAGTGGTTGACGAGTCCAGAGACTCGTCAACCACGCACAGGGCCGGAGGCCCATCTCGGCGGCCGCTTCTGCAGAAACGCCATCATGCCTTCCCGCGCCTCCTCGGATTCGAACAGCCTCGCCGACTGGGCGGTCAGCGCGTCGGTGTAGCGGTCGAAGTCGGCGAGCACACCGCGGGTGGTCAACGTCTTCGATTCGGCCAGACCCTGCGGCGACGCCTGCCGTAACTGGTCCAGCAATTCCTCGACGGTGTCCTCCGGGTCCTCGGCGGACTCGCTGATCAGCCCGATCGCCTCCGCCTCGTGGGCGCCGAACTTCTCGCCCGTGAGCAGGTAGCGGCTCGCGGCGCGCGAATCGATGCGGGGCAGCACGGTCAGCGAGATGATCGACGCGGCGAGCCCGAGCCGGACCTCGGTGAGCGCGAACGTGCTGCGCGGGCCGGCGACGGCGAGGTCGCACGCCCCGACCAGCCCCATGCCCCCGGCCCGGACGTGACCGTCGATCCGGGCGATCACCGGTTTCGGCAGCTCCACGATGGCGCGCAGCAGTTCGGCCATCTGCCGGGTGCGCGAGCCGACGTCGCCGGACGTCTCGCTCAGATCCGCCCCGGCGCAGAACGTGCCACCGGTGTGGGTGAGGACGACGCCGCGGACGTCGATGTCCGCGGCGGCGTCCCGCAATCCCTGCAGCAGCTCGTCCACGAGCCTGCCGGAGATCGCGTTCCTGTTGTGGGGCGAGTCGAGGGTGAGGGTGGCGAACCCTCGATTCACCTCGTACCGGACGTACCGGTCGGCTTCCACGTCGGTCATGTGCTGTCCGTTCGACATCAGTACGACTTCGGCAGCCCGAGCGAGTGCTGGGCGACGAAGTTGAGGACCATTTCCCTGCTCACCGGCGCGACGCGGCCGATGCGGGCCGCGCCGAGCATCGCCGCGAGACCGTATTCCTTGGTCAGTCCCGCGCCGCCGTGAGTCTGGACGGCCTGGTCGAGCGCCTTGATGCTGGCCTCGGCGGCGGCGTACTTGGCCATGTTGGCGGCCTCGGCGGCGCCGAAGTCGTCGCCGCTGTCGTAGAGGACGGCGGCCTTCTGCATCATCAGCTTGGCGAGTTCGAGTTCGATCTTGATCTGCGCCAGCGGATGCGAGATGCCCTGGTGTGTGCCGATCGGCTCCTTCCACACCGTGCGTTCCTTCGCGAACCGGACCGCGGCGTCCAGCGCGTAGCGGCCCATGCCGATCGCCATCGACGCGCCGAGGATGCGTTCGGGGTTGAGTCCCGCGAACAGCTGCATCAGGGCCGCGTCGGCCTCGCCGACGAGCGCGTCGGCGGGCAACCGGACGTCGTCGAGGAACAGCATGAACTGGCGGTCGGGCTCGACGATGTCCATCTCCATCGGCGTCTTCACGAAGTTCTCGGCGTCGGTGGGGACGATGAACAGCGCAGGCTTCAGCTTGCCGGTCTTCGAGTCCTCGGTCCGCGCGACGATCAGGACGGCGTCCGCCTGGTCGACCCCGGAGATATAGATCTTGTTCCCCGACAGCAGCCAATCCTCGCCGTCACCATCACCCCTCGCTCCGCTCGACCGGTCCCGCCGCGCAGTGGTCGTGATCTGATGCGAGTTCGACCCCGCGTCGGCCTCGGTGATGCCGAACGCCATGATCTTCGAGCCGTCGGCGAGTCCGGGGAGCCACTTCTGCTTCTGGTCCGCCGTGCCGTACTTGCCGATGATCGTGCCGCAGATGGCGGGCGAGACGACCACCAGCAGGAGTCCGGCGCCGTGGGCGGCGAGTTCTTCCTGGACGAGCGCCAATTCGTAGATACCCGCGCCGCCGCCTCCGTACTCCTCGGGGAGGTTGACGCCGAGGAAGCCGAGTTTGCCCGCCTCGTTCCATAATTCGGTGAGCGGTTCGCCGCGCCGCGCCCGCGGAAGCACGTAGTCGACGTAGTTGAAGCGCTCCCCGAGCCTCGACACGGACGCGCGGAGTTCCTTCTGTTCTTCTGTCTCGATGAAGCTCATGATTCTCCTTCAGCGTGCGCTGCTTCGACTACTGCCAGGACTGTTCCCACGTCGACCTGCGTGCCGACGGTCACGGAAAGTTCGGTGAGGACACCGGACGCCGGCGCCTTGATCGTGTGTTCCATCTTCATCGCCTCGAGCCACACGATCGGCTGACCGGCGGTCACCGCATCACCGACCGCCGCGCCGACGCGGATCACGGAACCCGGCATCGGCGCGAGCAGCGACCCCTCGGCGACGACGGCACTCGGATCGGTGAATCGCGGTGCGGCGTGCAGGCTCACCGGGCCCAGCGCGGAATCGACGAAGACGTCGTCCCCGTACCGGGACACCTCGAACGAGCGGCGCAGCCCCGCCGCGTCGAGTGCGACGTGCCGTGCCGTCGCGGACACGAGTGAGACGTCGTCGAAACCCTCCGCCTTCAGCCCGTACCGGGTGAGCAGGTACCGGATCTCGACGTCGCCGCCGGTACCGGTGAACGTCTTTGACTGCGGCGCGGACGCCAGGTTCCGCCACCCGCTGGGGAGCGTCGAGTCGACCGTCGCGACGTCACGGTTGTGCGCGGCGTCGGCGAGGGCGGCGGCCAGCGCCGACAGTCGCTCGGTCTCCACCGACGCCAGTGGCTGCGCCAGCACGTCCAGTCCGTGGGTGTCGAAGAAGGCGGTGTCCGTGTCGCCCGCGAGGAACGCCGGGTGGCGGAGCACGTTGACCAGGAGGTCGCGGTTGGTGCGCAGACCGTGGATCTGCGTGCGGCCCAGTGCCGTCGCCAGCCGGGTCGCTGCCTGCGTCCGGGTGGGCGCGAACGAGATGACCTTCGCGAGCATCGGGTCGTAGTGCACGCCGACGGTGGACCCGTCGACCACCCCGGAGTCGAGGCGGATGCCCGGCGTGCGGAGAACGTCGAATTCGACCGCGGTGCCGGGTAGCGCCAGGCGGTGGACCGGCCCGCTCTGCGGCTGCCAGTTCTGCGCGGGGTCCTCGGCGTACAGCCGGACCTCGATGGAATGGCCGGACACGGCGGGCGAATCCGCGTCGAGTGCCAGACCCGACGCCACCTCCAGTTGCAGGTCCACCAGGTCGAGACCGGTGGTGCATTCGGTGACCGGGTGCTCCACCTGCAGGCGGGTGTTCATCTCCAGAAAGAAGAAGTCCCCACCGTCGGTGTCCGCTCGTCCGGTCGCCAGGAACTCGACCGTCCCCGCCCCCTCGTAGTCGATGGCCTTCGCCGCGAGCCGGGCGGCCTCGAACAGCCGCTCACGCATTCCGGGGACGGCCTCGACCAGCGGCGACGGCGCCTCCTCCACCACCTTCTGGTGCCGGCGCTGGATGGAGCACTCACGCTCGCCCACCGCCCACACGGTTCCGTGCCGGTCGGCCATCACCTGGACCTCGATGTGCCTGCCCGTCTCGAGGTAGCGCTCGCAGAACACGGTCGGGTCGCCGAACGCCGATTGCGCTTCGCGCCGCGCGCCTTCCAGCTGTTCCGGAAGGTCCGCGAGTTCACGCACCACGCGCATGCCACGTCCGCCGCCGCCGGCGGACGCCTTGACGAGCACCGGCAGATCGGCTTCGGTGACGGCGTCCGGATCGAGTTCGGCCAGCACCGGGACCCCCGCGGCGGCCATCAACTTCTTGGACTCGACCTTGGAACCCATCATCTCGATGGCGGGCGCGGGCGGTCCGATCCACGTCAGCCCAGCATCGTGGACGGCGCGCGCGAATTCCGCGTTCTCGGACAGGAACCCGTAGCCGGGGTGGATGGCGTCGGCACCGGCGAGGAGCGCTGCCTCGATGACGAGGTCACCGCGCAGGTAGGTGTCGGCTGGACTGTTGCCCGGCAACCGGACCGCGGCGTCGGCCTCGGTGACGTGCGGGCTGAGTGCGTCGGCGTCCGAGAACACGGCGACGGTCCCGATGCCTGAGCGGCGGCAGGTGGCGAAGATGCGGCGGGCGATCTCGCCGCGGTTGGCAACCAGTACGGACTGGATCATGTCGTGCCTCACATCCGGAAGACGCCGAAGTTCTCGGCGCCTTCGATCGGGGCGTTGGCAATGGCCGACAGGCACATTCCCACCACGGTGCGGGTGTCGCGCGGGTCGATGACGCCGTCGTCGTAGAGGCGACCGGACAGGAACATCGGCACGGATTCGGCCTCGATCTGGTTCTCGATCATGGCGCGCATCCCGGCGTCGGCTTCTTCGTCGAACGCCTGCCCCCGCGCCTCGGCGGAGGCCCGGCTGACGATGGAGATGACGCCGGCCAGCTGCGCGCCGCCCATGACGGCGGATTTGGAACTCGGCCAGGCGAACAGGAATCGGGGGTCGAACGCGCGTCCGCACATGCCGTAGTGGCCGGCGCCGTAGGACGCGCCGAGCAGGATCGAGATGTGCGGGACGGTGGAGTTGGAGACGGCGTTGATCATCATCGACCCGTGCTTGATCATCCCGCCTTCCTCGTACTCCTTGCCGACCATGTAGCCGGTCGTGTTGTGCAGGAACAACAGTGGGGTGTTCGAGCGGTTGGCGAGCTGGATGAACTGGGTGGCCTTCTGCGATTCCTCGCTGAACAGCACGCCGCGCGCGTTGGCGAGGATGCCCACCGGATATCCGTGCAGTTCGGCCCAGCCGGTGACGAGGGACGATCCGTACATCGGCTTGAACTCGTCGAAGTCGGAGCCGTCGACGATGCGGGCGATGACCTCGCGGGGGTCGAACGGGATCTTGAGGTCGGCGGGGACGATGCCGAGCAGTTCCTCGGGATCCTCGAGCGGCTCGATCACCTCCGCGCGCGGCGCCGGGCCCTGCTTCTTCCAGTTCAGGCGTTTGACGATGCTGCGGCCGATCCGGATGGCGTCCTGCTCGTCGACGGCGAAGTAGTCGGCGAGACCGGACTTGCGGGCGTGCATTTCGGCGCCGCCGAGGGTTTCGTCGTCGGATTCCTCACCGGTGGCCATCTTGACCAGCGGCGGCCCGGCGAGGAACACCTTGGACCGTTCCTTGATCATGACGACGTGATCAGACATGCCGGGGATGTACGCGCCGCCGGCGGTCGAGTTGCCGAAGACGAGGGCGATGGTCGGGATACCCGCCGCGGACAGCTGGGTGAGGTCGCGGAACATGCGCCCACCGGGTATGAACACTTCCTTCTGCGTGGGAAGGTCGGCGCCGCCGGATTCCACGAGGGAGATGACGGGGAGCCGGTTCTGCCGGGCGATGTCGTTGGCGCGGAATCCCTTCCGCAGCGTCCACGGGTTGCTGGTTCCGCCGCGGACCGTCGGGTCGTTCGCGACGATCAGGCATTCGACGCCTTCCACGACGCCGATGCCCACCACGGTGCTGGCGCCGACCGGGAAGTCGCTGCCCCACGCCGCGAGCGGGCACAGTTCGAGGAACGGCGAGTCCGGGTCGAGGAGCAGTTCGATGCGCTCTCGGGCGAGGAGTTTGCCGCGCTTCTTGTGCCGCTCGGTGTATTTCTCGCCGCCGCCCGCGAGCGCCTTGGCGTGCTCGGTCTCGATCTCGGCGAGTTTTTCCGTCATCGCGTTCGCGGCGGCGGCGTACTCCTCGGAACCGGTGTCCAGGGCGGATTTCAACGTGGTCATGACTGATACCCCAATCGCTTGGCCGCGAGCCCCGTCAGGATCTCGGTGGTGCCGCCACCGATTCCGAGGATGCGCATGTCGCGGTACTGTCGTTCCACTTCGCTCTCCCGCATGTAGCCGAGGCCGCCGAACAGCTGGACGGCCTGGTTGGCCACCCACTCGCCCGCCTCGACGGCGGTGTTCTTCGCGAAGCAGACCTCGGCGATGAAGTCCTCGTTCGACACGAGCGAGCGCTCCACCAGCGCCCGGGTGTAGACGCGGGCGACGTCGGTCCGGCGGGCCATCTCGGTGACTGTGTTCTGCACCGACTGCCTGCTGATCAGGGGACGGCCGAACGTCTCCCGGTCGCGTACCCACGCCAGCGTGAGGTCGAGGCACCGCTGCGCGCTCGCATAGGCCTGCGCGGCGAGGGCGATGCGCTCGGTGAGGAAGGCCTGGGCGATCTGCGCGAACCCGCTGTTCTCCTCGCCGACCAGGTTGGCGGCGGGTACCCGTGCGTCGACGAACGACAATTCGGCCGTGTCCGACGCGCGCCAGCCCATCTTGTCGAGTTTGCGCGCCACCTCGAATCCGGGTGTGCCCTTCTCGATCACGAGGAGGGAGACCCCGGACGCGCCAGGGCCGCCGGTGCGGACGGCGGTGACCACGAAGTCGGCGCGGACGGCGGACGTGATGAACGTCTTGGACCCGTTGACGACGAAGTGGTCGCCGTCGCGGACCGCGGTGGTCCGCAGATGCCCGACGTCGGAACCGCCACCGGGTTCGGTGATGGCGAGCGAGCCGATGAGTTCGCCGCGCAGGGTGGGGCGGACCCACTTCTCGATCTGCTCCGGATCGCCCGCGGTGGCGAGGTGCGGCAGCGCGATTCCCGAGGTGAACAGGGAAGCGAACACACCGCCCGACGCACCCGCCTGGTGGAATTCCTCGCAGATCAGCACCGCGTCGACGAGGTCGCCGCCCTCGCCGCCGACGGATTCGGGGAAGCCGGCGCCGAGCAGTCCCAGTTGGGCGGCCTCCCGGTGGAGGGTACGGGGCAGTTCACCGTCGCGCTCCCACTCGTCCAGGTGCGGCAGTATCTGTCGTTCGACGAAGCTGCGCACCGTCTTGCGCAGTTCCTGCCGCTCGGGTGTGTCCCACACGCTCACAACGGTGTCCCTTCGGGGAGGAGTGCTTTGGGTATGTCGAGGTGCCGGGATCTCAGCCATTCGCCGAGGCCCTTGGCCTGCGGGTCGAACCGGGCCTGGGACGCGACGCCCTGCCCGAGGATTCCCTCGATCACGAAGTTGACGGCGCGCAGTTTCGGCAGCACGTACCTCGTGACGGTGAGATCGGCGGCCTCCGGGAGCAGGCGCTTCACCTCGTCGACGGTCAATGCGTGGACCAGCCACCGCCACTGCTCGTCGGTGCGCACCCACACACCGACGTTCGCGTTGCCGCCCTTGTCGCCGCTACGTGCCCCGGCGATGGTGCCGAGCGCGACCCGGACCGTGGGTTCCGCCGCCCGCGGCTCCGGGAGCGCGGGCTCGTCGACATCCGCGAGTTCCCGGACGTCGGTGGCGGGTTCGATGTCGACGCGGGTGCCGTCCGGCAGCACCGCGACGTGCGGCACCTCCTTGGCGTACACGTAGCCGGGGGTGAACACCCCGTAGGGCTGCCCCTGCCCGGGCGGCGCCGTCAGCGTGAATCCGGGGTAGCTCGCGAGGGCCATTTCGACTGCGACGGAAGAGAATCCGCGACCGACAGCGTTGGCGTCGGGGTCCCGGACCACGCAGCGCAGCAGCGCGCTCGCCGCTTCCTCGGTGTCGGCGTCCGGGTGGTCGGTGCGGGCGAGCGACCAGTCGAGTTCGGCAGGCCGGGTGGGCAGCCACCCTTCGAGTTGCCGCTTCACGAGCGCCGCCTTGGCCTCGATGTCGAGGCCGGTGAGCACGAACACGGCCTCGTTGCGGAAGCCGGCGAGCGTGTTCAGCGACACCTTGAGCTGCGGCGGCGGCGCCTCCCCGCTGACGCCGCTGATCCGGACCCGGTCGGGGCCGTCCTGCGACAGTGCGGCGGTGTCGATCCGCGCGGTCACGTCGGGTCCGGCGTACCGGCCGCCGGTGATCTCGTACAGCAACTGCGCGGTGACGGTGCCGACGGTGACGGCGCCGCCCGTGCCGGGATGCTTGGTGATGACGGACGATCCGTCCGAGTCGATCTCGGCGATCGGGAACCCGGGGCGGTCGAGGTCGTCGATCTCGGTGAAGAACGCGTAGTTGCCGCCCGTCGCCTGAGTGCCGCACTCGATGACGTGTCCCGCGACCACGGCGCCGGCGAGCTGATCGACATCGTCTCGCTGCCAGCCGAAGTGCGCGGCGGCCGGGCCCACGATCACGGACGCGTCGGTGACCCGTCCGGTGACGACCACGTCGGCGCCGGCGTTCAGACATTCGACGATGCCCCACGCCCCGAGGTAGGCGTTGGCGGTCAGCGGGCTACCCAGCCCCAGTTCGGCGGCCCGGCCGATCAGGTCGTCGCCTTCGACGTGGGCGATCTTCGCCTGCAACCCCAGCCTGTCGTTCACCTCCCGCAATGCGTCCGCGAGGCCGGCAGGGTTGAGCCCGCCGGCGTTCGCGACGATGCGAACCCCGCGGTCGAGGGCGAGCCCGAGGCAGTCCTCCGCCTGACGGAGGAACGTCTTGGCGTAGCCACGGTTCGGGTCCTTCATGCGGTCGCGGCCGAGGATCAGCATGGTGAGTTCGGCGAGGTAGTCGCCGGTCAGGTAGTCGAGTTCGCCGCCCTCGAGCATCTCGCGCATCGCCGACAGGCGGTCGCCGTAGAAGCCGGAGCAGTTGCCGATCCGCACGGTCATCGGGTTCCCGCCTGACGGCCGCCGCCCGCCGGGCCCGCGAAGGCCTGAGCGATGTTCAGCCACGCGTCGGCGTCCGCGCCGGTGGCCGCGAGGGCGAGGTCGGCACGGTTCGCGCGCTGGGTGACGAGGAGGCAGAAGTCCTCGGCGGGTCCGGTGACCTTCTGCGCGGCGCCCTCGGGACCCCACGTCCAGACGGACACTCCGTCGGGGGCGGTGAGTTCCACGCGGAACTCCTCCGCGGGCGGGGCGAGTTCGTTGACGGCGTAGGCGAAGTCGCGGGTGCGGACGCCGAGGTGGGCGATGCTCTTCAACCGCTCGGTGGGTTTGCGCGGCACTCTGAGCGCGTCGGCGACGTCCTGGCCGTGCGCCCAGGTTTCCATCAACCGGGCGGTAGCCATCGACGCCGCCTTCATCGGCGGGCCGTACCAGAGGATCTTCTGTCCCGGCGGCACGGCCAGGAGGGCCTCCGCGAGCCGTGTTCGGGCCGAACGCCACGCCGCCAGGAGTTCCGCGGGTGCGCGCCGGGCGTGTTCGGCGGCGCCGGCGTCGACGAATCCACCGGGGTTCGCGGCGGCCACCGTCAGCTGCTCGGTGAAGCCGTCGGGGTCGGTGATCGCCAGCAGCGCGGCCTCGTCGGTCCACAGCAGATGCCCGATCTGGTGGGCGATGGTCCAGCCCTCGGCCGGTGTCGGATCGGCCCAGCGGGTGTCGGGGAGGTCGGCGACGAGCGCGTCCAGCGAGTCGCTCTCGGCGCACAGATCATCGATGAACCTCTGCAGTTCAGCCATGCGACCAGCATCACACCGACCCGATAAAAAAGCAAGCACGATTGATTGTTATTTGGCTGCGCATCGCTCGGCGAGCTGACATCCTGGTCACGTGATCCGACAGATGCTCACCCAGGCCGCGCTCAACCCACTCCCCACCCCGCGCACCCTGGCAGCCCGACTGGTCCCGGGAACCGGCCACACCATCGCCGGGAAGCGGATCCTCGTCACCGGCGGTTCCTCGGGCGTCGGCGAAGCGGCGGCACGCCGGCTCGCGACCCTCGGCGCGGAGGTCGTCCTCGTCGCCCGCGGCTCCGACGCCCTCGAGTCGGTGCGCGACGACATCCTGCGATCGGGTTGCGACGCCCACGCCGTCCCGTGCGACCTCACGGACCCGGAGTCCGTCGACGCCCTCGTCGCGCGGGTGCTCGGGGAGATCGGACCCGTCGACGTTCTCGTCAACAACGCCGGACGGTCGATCCGGCGGACCGTGGAGGACTCGCTGGACCGCTTCCACGACTTCGAACGCACCATGGCCGTCAACTACTTCGGCTCGACGCGGCTGACCCTGAAGTTGCTCCCGTCGATGCTCGAGCGCGGCGAGGGGCACGTCATCAACGTCGCGACGTGGGGTGTGCCGGCCGGGGTCATGCCCAAGTTCTCCGCCTACCACGCGTCCAAGGCGGCCGTCGGCGCGTTCGGCCGCAGCCTCGGCGCCGAACTGCGCGACCGCGGGATCTCGGTGACCACCCTCGACTTCCCCTTGGTCCGCACTCCGATGATCGCGCCCACCGCGGACTACGACGCGATGGCGGCACTGACTCCCGAGCAGGCGGCGGAATGGTTCGTCACGGCGGTGCGCACCCGCCCGATCGAACTGCTCCCCAGTTACGCCGAATTGTTCCGGCTACTCGGCACGTTCGCGCCGTCCGCCACCGACGCACTGGTACGGCGCACCGGCATCTGAGCGCAATGACAGACTGGGACGGTCTCGAATCCGCGCTCACACCCGAGGGAGTCGTCCATGACCGACGCCGTGCTCACCACCCGCGAAGGCGACATCGTCACCTGGACGCTCAACCGCCCGGAGGCCCGCAATCCCATCTCCGAGCCGGACGTGATCGAGGCGCTGGAGAATGCGGTGGCCGACGTCAACGGTGATCCCAGTGTGCGCGCCGCGATCGTCACCGGTGCCGGTTCGGCGTTCTCCTCCGGCGGCAACGTCAAGCACATGCGCGACCGCGCGGGAATGTTCGGCGGCTCCCCCGCCGACCTGCGTCAGGGCTACCGGCACGGCATCCAGCGCATCCCGCTCGCGCTCTACCACTGCGAGGTGCCGACCATCGCCGCCGTCAACGGACCCGCGATCGGCGCCGGCTGCGACCTGTCGCTGATGTGCGACATGCGGATCGCCTCCACGGCCGCCGTGTTCGCCGAGAGCTTCGTCAAGGTCGGACTCGTTCCCGGCGACGGCGGCGCCTGGTTCCTTCCGCAGGCGGTCGGGATGGCGCGGGCCAGCGAGATGGCGTTCACCGGCGACGCGATCGACGCCGCGAAGGCGCTCGAATGGGGACTCGTCTCGCAGGTCGTCGAACCCGGGGAACTCCTCGACGCGGCACGGGCACTCGCCGACCGGGTGGCGGTCAACCCGCCGCAGGTGCTGCGGATGACCAAGAAACTGCTGCGCGAGGGCCGTCACCAGAGCCTCGAGAGCCTCCTCGAACTGTCTGCGGCCATGCAGTCGCTCGCCCACCACACCGCGGACCATCACGAGGCCGTCGGCGCGATGCTCGACCGCCGCACTCCGAACTTCACCGGCCGGTGACCCCGGGCAGCGCACACCCGTGACAGCCGAACCGCGCAGTCAACTTCTCCCCGTCGTCTCGGTCCTCGGATCGGTGCTGTCCGTCCAGTTCGGTGCCGCGTTCGCGAGCACCCTGTTCGATGCGGTCGGCGCAGGCGGCGCCGTGTCGCTGCGCCTGACGATCGCGGCGATCATCCTCGGGGTGATCGTGCGGCCGCGGTGGCGACGGTGGACACGCACGCAGCGGCAGGGTGTTCTCGCACTCGGAGTGGCGCTCGCCGTGATGAACTCGGCGTTCTACGAGGCCCTCGCGCGGCTCCCGCTCGGCACCGCGGTCACCATCGAATTCCTGGGTCCGCTCACCCTCGCCGCCGTGCTGTCGCGGAGACTGCAGGACGGCGTGTGGGTGCTCGCGGCGCTGACCGGCGTGGTCCTGCTCGGTCTGCGCGAGAACTCGGGCGCCGAGCCCCTCGACCTCGTGGGGGTGGGGTTCGCGCTCGTCGCCGGCACGGCCTGGGCCGGCTACATCGTCGCCGGCTCACACCTCGCCGCGAGGGTACCCAGCGCGGACGGCCTGGCCGGGGCGAGCATCGTCGCAGCGGTGCTGACGATTCCGCTCGGCGCTGTTTCGGGCGGCACCGCGCTGTTCGACCCCCGGATCCTGGCCGTCGGCGCGGTGGTGGCCTTGCTGTCCTCGGTAATTCCGTACTCGCTCGAACTGCGGGCGCTGCAGGTGATGAGCAAGAAGGTGTTCGCCGTACTCATCGCGCTGGAACCGGCGGCCGCGACCCTCGCCGGGGTGATCGTGCTCGGGCAGGTCCTCGGACTGCAGTCGCTCGCCGCGATCGCGCTCGTCGTCGCGGCGGGCGTCGGATCCGTGCTGGGCAACCGGTAGCGGCACGGACGACGGGCCCGGCTGGCAGGATCGACCCGTGAGCACCGCGAACCTGACCCGAGCCGAAACCGCCGAACGTTCCCGCGCGATCGAGGTTCTCGGCTATCGGGTGGAACTGGACATACTCGGCGCCGTCGACCCGGAGGTCGGGACGTTCGCGACCACGACCACCGTCGAGTTCACCGCGAGCGCGTCCACGACCTGGCTCGACTTCCTCGGGGCCGGCGTGGAATCGGTGACCGTCAACGGCGCCGGCGTCCCCGTCGACTACGACGGCGCCCGCATCGCGTTGACCGGGCTGCGGGAATCGAACGTCGTGACGGTCGCCGCCCGGGGCGAATACAGCCGTTCCGGTGAGGGACTGCACCGGTTCCTCGACCCGGCCGACGACCGGACGTACCTCTACACGCAGTACGAACCGGCGGACGCGCGGCGGGTGTTCGCGTGCTTCGAGCAGCCGGACCTGAAGGCGCCGTTCACGTTCGTCGTCACCGCGCCGCACGGGTGGGAGGTGATCTCCAACCAGCAGGTCGCCGAGCGGGAAGACACGACCGGCGGGCAGGTCGTCACGTTCGCGCCGACCCTGCCGATCTCCACGTACATCACCGCGGTCGTGGCCGGGCCGTACCACCGGGTGGACTCGGCGTGGAGCGGCGGCGATCTCACGATCCCGCTGGGCGTCCTCTGCCGGGCGTCGCTCGCGCAGTACCTCGACGCCGACACGATCTTCGAGATCACCCGGCAGGGGCTGAGCTTCTTCGCGGACGGCTTCGACTACCCGTACCCGTTCGGCAAGTACGACCAGGTGTTCGTTCCCGAGTACAACCTCGGGGCCATGGAGAACCCGGGCTGCGTGACGTTCACCGAGGCGTACGTGTTCCGCGGCGCCGCCACGGATTCCCAGTACGAGGGCCGCGCGAACACGATCCTGCACGAGATGGCCCACATGTGGTTCGGCGACCTCGTGACGATGGTGTGGTGGGACGACCTGTGGCTCAAGGAATCGTTCGCCGACTACATGGGCGCCCTGGCGAACGCGGAAGCCACCCGGTGGACGGACGCGTGGGTGGCCTTCGCCAACCGCCGCAAGGCGTGGGCGTACCTGCAGGACCAGCTGCCGACGACGCATCCGATCGTGGCGGACATCGTCGACCTCGAGGCCGCGAAACTGAACTTCGACGGCATCACGTATGCGAAGGGCGCCAGCGTCCTCAAGCAACTCGTCGCGTACGCCGGGCGGGAGGCGTTCTTCGAGGGGGCGCGCCGCTACTTCCGTGCCCACGCGTTCGGGAACACCACCCTCACGGATCTGCTGACGGAGCTGTCGGCGACGTCGGGCCGGGACCTGACGAGCTGGGCACGCGCCTGGTTGCAGACCACCGGGGTGTCCGCGCTGAGTCTGGAACGGGACCCCGACGGGCGCGCCGCGATCGTGCAGACCGATCCGCGCCCACATCGGCTCGGCGTGGGGCGCTACGACTTCGACGCGGCCGGCGATCTCGTGTGCGCGGCGCGGGTCGAAGTCGACCTCGCGGTCGCCCGCACCCCGATCGACCTCGACGACGCGCCGCTCGTGGTGCTCAACGACGCCGACCTGACGTATGCGAAGGTGCGGTTGGACGATCGATCGCTGAGCACCGTCGAGCAGTCCCTCGACCGGGTGCGGGACCCGCTGGCGCGTGGCCTGATCTGGTCGTCGCTGTGGAACACGACCCGCGACAGCGAACTGGGCGCGAAGCGGTATCAGTCGATGGCCCAGCGGTTCTCCCCGGCGGAATCGCACCTGACCCTGCTCACGTCCGTGCTGGCCAACGCCCCGTACGCGATCGAGCACTATCTGCCCGAGACCGCGCGCGCCGCCGCTCGTCGCGAGTGGCTCGACCACACGTGGCGTGCATTGTGGGATGCCCCGCCTGCGTCGGGGAGCCAACTCGCCTGGGCACGTGCGGTGGCGGCCGCCGCCGAGGTGGACGACAGTCGCGCGGAGGACATCCGGTCGCTGCTCGACACCGACGGGCGGGCACCGGCCGGGTTGTCGCTCGACCCGGACCTGCGGTGGGCGCTGAGGGGCGCGCTCGCCGCCACCGGGCACGCCGACGACGCGGACCTCGACGGTGAACTGCGCCGCGACGACACCGGTTCCGGCCGCACCGCGTACCTGCGGGCGACGTTCTCACGACCGGACCCGGACGTGAAGGCGAAGGCCTGGGACACGATCTTCCACGACCGCACACTGTCCAACGACCACCTCGGCGCGATCATCGCCGGATTCCGCGCAGGCGCCCGGCACGACCTCGTCGCCGGCTACGCCGCCGACTACTTCGCCGCGATCCGCTCGGTGTGGGAGACGCGCAGCATCGAGATCGCCCGGCGGATCGTGGTCGGGCTGTTCCCGGCCGCGCCGGGTCTCGACGCCGCCGACGAATGGCTCGCAAGCAACACCGATGCGCCCGCCGCGCTACGCCGGCTGGTGCTCGAGCAGCGGGATCACCTCGCCCGGGACCTGCGGGCGCAGGCCTTCAACAGCTCGGAGGTCACCGGCTGACCGGCCCGGCCCCGATCGCGGTGCGGGCGGTCCAGCGTTCCAGGGCGCGGCGCCACAGCCCCGACGCACTGTCGCCGGCCCACGCGACGTACCCGTCGGGACGGACGAGCAGTGCGGGCCCGGCATCGGTCCGGGTCACCGCGTGAATGCCGCAGGGAACGGGCGCCCCCGGCTCGGTGACCAGGACGAACCCGCCCGAGCGCAGCACCTCGTAGAGTCGGCCGGCGTCGGTGGGCACGTCCTCGGCCCGTCGGCCCACAAGAGCGCTCTCGCCGGCGTCGTGGCCGTAGCCGATACCGATGCCCGAGAACATCCGCGCCACCGCGTCGCCGATCGGCGGAATGCCGAGAAGCGCTGCCACCGCGCCGTTCCGGAGCTTCCGCAGAATCCACGTCCGCACGGTCATCATGCGCATCGTGGCACCACTCGACCGCAGCACCAGCCGCCCCACCGGGTGCCGTTCGGAGTGATACGTGTCGAGCACCGCGTCGTCCGCGCCGCCGAGAACGGCCGCGAGTTTCCAGCCGAGATTGATCGCGTCCTGAATGCCGGTGTTCATCCCCTGGCCGCCCGCCGGTGAATGCACGTGGGCGGCATCGCCTGCGAGGAACACCCGGCCCGTCCGGTACTGCGGGACCTGCCGTTCGTCGCTGTGGAATCGCGACTGCCACCGCACGTCGCCGAGTCCGTAGTCCGTGCCCATCGCGAGTCGGATGGTGCTACGCAGTTCCTCCCGGTCCACGGGGGCGCTGTCGTCCACCTGGTGGCTGCGATTCCAGGCGATCACGCGAAACAGGTTGTCGCCGTAGGGCGCGATGAAGGCGAATCCGTCGCGGACGGCGTTGACGGTCACGAGGTTGTCCGGCGGGTTCTCGAGTTCGACGTCGGCGAGCATGATCGACCGCAGCACGGCCTTGCCCGGGAACGGCTGCCCGATCAACGTCCGCACCACGCTGTGCGCGCCGTCCGCACCGACCGCATACGCCGCGTGAAACGTGCCGGCGCGTCCCGAACCGTCGTGGCCGTGAACGCAGACGCCGTCCCCGTCCTGCTCCACACCGGTGACGGTGAAACCCCGGACGAAGTCGGCGCCGCGCTCCCGGGCGTGCGCCTCGAGGAGGGCGTCGACGTTCTGCTGCGGGGTGACGAGGACGTACGGGAAGCGGGACCGCAGGCGCCCGAGGTTCAGCGCTGCGCCGCGCCACAGTTTCAGGCCCGGTGAGGCGGCACCGGTGGCCACGAGACGGTCGGCGAGTCCGCGGGCGTCGAGCAGTTCGAGAGTGCGGGCGTGGACGCCGAATGCGCGGCTGAGGGTCGACGGCGCGGCGCGTTTGTCGAGCACCGTCACGGATCGGCCCGCCGTCGCCAACTCGGCCGCGAGCATGCATCCGGTGGGTCCCGCGCCGATCACCACCACGTCGATGTGCTTCATGACGTTGCCTCCGATCGAAAGGTTCCCAGCAAGTCAACAACTGTTGACTTTGACGGTAGACGCATCCCGACGCCAGGTCAACAGTTGTTGACTACACTTCGGGAATGCCTGAACGCCGCGCCCGCTCCGCCGTCGCCACCCGCGCCGCGATCCTCGACGCGGCCCGTGCCCGGTTCGGCACGAACGGCTACGAACGCACGACGATGCGCGCCGTCGCGTCGGACGTCGGCGTCGACCCCGCACTCGTGGTCCGGTACTTCACCAACAAGGAATCGCTGTTCGCCGAGGCCGCCGAATTCGAACTGCACCTCCCCGACCTCCGCGACGTTCCGGTGCGGGAACTCGCGACCGTGCTGATGCCGCGCTTCTTCGCGGTGTGGGAGAACGACGGCGCGTTCCTCCCCCTGCTCCGCGCGGCGGCCAGCAGCCCGCGGGCCGCCGAGGCGATGTTGCAGGTCTTCGCCCGCCAGGTGGCGCCCGCGCTCGCAGCGGTCGCGGCCGATCACGCCGACGAGCGCGCGGCCCTCGTCGGGTCGCAGGTCCTCGGACTCGCCTTCTCCCGCTACGTACTCCGGGTGCCGCCCCTCGCGGATATGACGCACGAACAGCTGATGCGGTGGGTCGGGCCCGTGCTCGAGTACTACCTCACCACGGAACCGCAGTAGCCGCCCTACCGGTGATGTCTGCCGCCGTTCAGCATCCAGCGGGCGTCGATTTCACTCGTGCTGCGGCGGTGCCGCCGGATGGTGAACGACGTGATCGGCAACCGCTCGACGACGCTCGCGTCGGCCCGCGGATCACCCGCAATCCCCTGTTCGAGAACCGAATACGCGGTGTGGTTGACCGAATGGACGGCCAGCCGGAGGGCGTCGAGCGCCGTCGGCCTCGGCCCGAACGCGGCGAGCGTGTGACCGCCGTCCACCGCGGTCTCCACCACTGCGTAGAAATGCCAGTCTGCGCCCGAATCGCCAGTCATGTTGCGCCTCGCTCGATGTGCTTCTGTGAGCTGTGCCATGACCGTATCGCGAGGGTACGACACGTTTTCCGGCGGCGCGCCGGTCAGGCCACGGACCGGCGGCCGATCCCGAAAAGCTTCTGCGGGGCGTCGATTCCCTCGAGCCGGTGACTGCCCGCCGGTTCACCCCAGAACTCGTCGCTGTCCAGTTCGTCGTAGAACTCCCCCGTCACGACCACCTCCTGGGACGGCGCGACCGTGACGACGCGACCGGCCATGGCGACCGGCCTGCCGAACCAGTCGCCGGCGCTCGGTACCGCCGTGCCCCAGGCGATCCCGGCCCGCAACTGCGGAAGCCCCTCGGCGCGCGCGGCTTGCACGAGGTCGAGCGCGACATGCGCCAGCGCGTTGGGATCGGGCGAGACCATCATGACGGCGTCCCCGATCGTCTTCACCAGACGCACCGGCGGCGACACCAGATCCGTGGCCACCAGGTCGAGGCGCTCGGCCACCCGGCCCAGATCGGCGGGCTCCGCCTGCTCCCCGAGCAGCGTGAATCCGACGAGGTCCGCGAAACAGACCCCGACCTCCTGCGCTCCCCGCACCTGGAGGTTCGCGTCGCCCGCGATTCCCACCGCGTCGGACCGGAGTTGATGGCGCAGAGCGGTGGCGATGAGATGAGCCAGGATCTGCGCCTCGAAATCCACGATGCGACGCATCTCCACCGCGTACCGCAGGGCCACCTCGGGATGCTCGCGCGTCGCCTCGAGCCGCTCCTGCAGGAGCGAGTCCGCGGCGCCGGCGACCGTCCAGAGGTTGCGGCCGAGCACCCGGGCGGCCGCGAAGATGGCGCTCTCGTCGAGACCCAGATCCCGGTACTGCTCCAGTCCGCGCGCGAGGTCGAGGTCGCCGTCGTCGTAGAACGTGCCGTCCGCCGACGCACCCCGCCCGATGGCGCGGAACCACCGGCGGGCGTCGTCGACGGTGACGCCCACCTTCCGGGCGATGTCGTCGATGCTGTACCGGCCTTTCGGCGACAGCGCGTGCTCGAGCAGCACGTGTGCGAGGCGATCGCCCCGCGCGGCGCCGCGGAGATCGTCGACCGACGCCCCGTCCTCGATGAGGGTGTTCAGCACCCCCATGCGCGCGGACCGGTCCGGCCCGCTGAGCCCGTCGAGGAGGCCGGCGCGCTCGAACTCGTGGAGCAGCGACGGCGGCGGACCGGGGCGTCGCAGCGGGCGGGTCGGTGGGGACACCAGACGTCCCGTCCGGGGCGTGATCCGTCGGGGCTGTCGCGGAGTGCGCACGTCCCCATCGTCCCAGGAACGACGTCGCCCTTCGCCGTAATCCTCCGAACTCCCTGTCCCCGCGACCGGGACCGAACTATATTCGGTGTGTGCCGATTCAAAGTCTGTTACTGGACGTGGCGGAGGGCCATTTCGCCCGCCGCGGCGTCCTCGGCACCCGGCTGGCCGACATCCGGCAGGAGGCCGGGGTCAGCGTGGGAGCCGTCTACCACCACTTTCCGAACAAGGAAGAGCTGTACCTGCAGGTCTGGTTGCGCGCACTCGCCGACTACCAGGGCGGATTCCGGGCCGCACTCGCGGAATGCGCCGATGCCCGGTCCGGGGTGGAAGGTGCCGTCGTCCGCCACCTGCACTGGGTGTCCGGCAACCCACAGCGGGCCACCATCCTCGCCGCGCCGCGCCCGCCGGGCGTCGACGAGCGGGCCGACACCACCAATGCCGCGTTCTTCCGCGACGTCACCCACTGGTGGCGGGTCCACGAACACTACGGAACGGTCCGCCGATTCGACTTCGACGTGCTCTACGCGTTGTGGCTCGGCCCGGCGCAGGAGTACTCGCGCCAATGGCTCGCGGGCGCCATGACCACCGACCCCACCACGGTCGCGCCCGAACTGGCGCGCGCCGCGTGGGATTCGTTACGAAACCAGGAGTAAAGGGATGACAGTCGACGTCGCGCTCACCGCCGACACCGCGCAGGCCGTGCTGGAGGCCCAGCCGTTCAGCGTGCTCGTCGGCGCACGGATGACGCAGTTCGGCGAGGGCGGCACCACCCTCGAGATCCCGGTCCGGGACGAACTGCGGCAACAGAACGGCTTCGTGCACGGCGGTGTCCTGTCGTACGCCGCCGACAACGCCCTCACGTTCGCCGCGGGCACGGTCCTCGGCGCGAACATCATGACCGCGGGCTTCACGATCACCTACCTCCGGCCCGCGCAGGGCGTACTGCTGCGAGCGGACGCCCGGGCCGACGCGTGCACTCGCCGCCAGGCGCTGTGCCGGTGCGACATCTACGCGGTGCAGGAGGACGGTTCGGAGGTACTGTGCGCCGCCGCCCAGGGCACGGCGACAGTCAAGCAGCCGCGATAGTCGCGGCACACGGGATGGAACGATGAGACCATGGCTGATTCCGTCGATCGCGCATCCGTGGACAGGGCGCGTGAACGTATCACCGGCCTGATCCGCCGGACCCCTACGTTCCGCACCACCGTGCCCACCGTCCACGGCGCCGTGCCGGTGATCTTCAAACTCGAATTCCTGCAGTACGGCGGCTCGTTCAAGGTGCGGGGCAGTCTCAACGCGCTGCTGCACGCCGAGGAGGACGGACGCCTAGACGACGCAGGCGTCGTCATCGCGTCGGGCGGGAACGCCGCCATCGGAGCGGCGTGGGCGTCGCGGCTCCGGGGTGTGAAGTGCACCGTGGTCGTCCCCGTCACGGCACCCGACGTCAAGATCGACAAGCTGATCGCGCTCGGCGCGGACGTGCGCAAGGTCGGCGACCGGTACGCCGAGGCGGCCGAGTACGCGACGGAACTCGCGGCGTCGTCGAGCGCCCTCGCCCTGCACGCCTACGATCTCCCCGACATCGTCGCCGGCGCGGGCACCATCGCGCTCGAGATCCAGGACGACGTCGCCGAGCCGCTGTCCTACGTGATCGCCGTCGGCGGCGGCGGACTGCTGTCCGGCGTCATCGCCGGCAGCGGCGAGGACGACAGCATCTTCGGTGTGGAGCCGAGCGGAGCGGCGACGCTGCACTCCGCGGTCGCCGCCCGGCAACCCGCGGACATCGACATCGACAGCATCGCCGGCGATTCCCTCGGCGCCACCCGGATCGGCTCCATCGCCTGGGAGACGGTCCGCTCGCGGCCCGTCTCCAGCCTGATCGTCGACGACGACGCCCTGATCGACGCGCGAACGCTGCTGTGGGAGGAGTTCCGGATCGTCGTCGAACACGGCACCGCAGCGGCGCTCGCCGCGATCGTCACCGGACAGCTCCGCCCGACCGGCGACAAGCCGCTCTGCGTGGTGCTGTGCGGCGCCAACACGTCGCTGACCAGTTACTGATCCGGCCGCCCGTCAGCTGCGCGGTTTCAGGCGGCTGTTCGGCAGTTCGGGAGCGGGCAGCGGATCGCCGTCGTAGCCCTCGACCGTGCCGAACCGGGGGTCGGCGTGCGCCGCGCCCCGGAGTTCGGACTGCCATTCGCGGCGGTAGCCGACGATGTCCTCGTGGCTGCGGCCGAGGAAGTTCCACCACATGATCACCTGCTCGCCGAGCGGCTCGCCGCCGAGCACCAGCAGCCGCGCCCGGGTACCGCCCGTGTTGCGCAGCGCCACCAGCGACTCGCCGGGCGGCTGATAGCCGAGTTCCGCCCAGCGCAGCGTGGTCCCGCGCAGCTGCACCTCACCCTCGTCCACGAGCACCCCCACCTCGAAGCCGCGCTCGATGTCGAGGGTGATGTCGGCACCCGGCTCCAGCAGGATTTCCGCACCGAGCAGCGGCGTGAACGTGCGCACCGGCGACGTGGAGCCCACCGTGCTTCCGAGGAACACTCGCACCGTTGCACCGCCCCGGACGACCGGATCGGGCGCGTACGTCTCGAATGCCGGCTCCGCGTCCTGCGCCGACGCCGGCAACGCCACCCACAGTTGCGCGCCGTGCAGGATCCGCGTCTGCGGTGTCGAGACCTCGGAGTGCGCGATCCCCCGCCCCGCGGTCATCAGGTTGACCTCACCGGGACGCACCATCGCGTGCGAGCCGATGCTGTCGCGGTGTTCGATCTCGCCGGTGAACAGCCAGCTCACCGTCTGCAGTCCCGTGTGCGGGTGCGGTGGCACGTTCATCCCGCCCGTCTTCGCGACGTCGTCCGGACCGTAGTGGTCGGCGAAGCACCAGGCTCCGATCAGCGAACGGTCGCGCTGCGGGAGGGTGCGCCGGACCGGCATCGCGCGGGGGCCGCCGAGCGGGACCTCGCGCGCGCCGAGCACCTGGATGCCGCCGCCGTCGGGGTGCGATTCGCACCGCTCTTCCACCGTGTTCGTCTCCAGATTGCTCACTGCTCCATCGTGCCTTTCGTCAGTCCTGTGCGCCGCGCAGTTTCGCGCAGAGTTCGGTGAGCGTGTCGAGTTCGTCTTCGGACAGTGCCGGGCCGACGTGCCGCCGGATGCTCGCCGCGTGCCTGCGTCCGACGGACTTCTGCACCCGCACACCCTCCTCGGTCAGTGCGACGACGGTCCCGCGGCGGTCGCCGGGATCGCCCTCCCGGGTGACGTACCCGGAGCCGGCCAGCCGCTCGACGAGCCTGCTCAGCGACGGCTGGCTGAGCAGGATCTCCCGATTGAGGTCGTGCAGGCGCAGCCTGCGCCCGGGTGCCCGGCCGAGTGTGAACAGCACGTCGTACTCGCGCATGCTCAGCTCGTCCCACACGTCGTCGGCTGCGAGGTTCCGCATCACCGCGACCTGCGCGCGGAACAGCGCCTCCCACGCCTCGGCCGCCCGTTCGGTCCTACTGGCGGGCGGCATCGACCGGCTCGCGATCGGACTTCATCGACGCGTGCGTCGGCGGGTTGTCCGGCACCCCGGCAGGCCTGCGGGCGTCGAACTCCTTGCGCAGCACGGGCACGACCTCGCCGCCGAGCAGGTCCAGCTGCTCGAGCACCGTCTTCAGGGGAAGTCCCGCGTGATCGACGAGGAACAACTGCCGCTGGTAGTCGCCGAAGAAGTCGGCGAACGTCAGGGTCTTCTCGATCACCTGCTCCGGGGTGCCGACGGTCAACGGGGTCTGGTCGGTGAAGTCCTCGAGGCTCGGCCCGTGGCCGTAGACCGGGGCGTTGTCGAAGTAGGGCCGGAACTCGTCGACGGCGTCCTGGGCGTTGCGGCGCATGAACACCTGCCCGCCCAGGCCGACGATCGCCTGGTCCGCGCGGCCGTGGCCGTAGTGCTCGTACCGCTCGCGATAGAGGTTGATCAGGGCGATGTAGTGCTCCTTGGGCCAGAAGATGTTGTTGGCGAAGAAACCGTCGCCGTGGAATGCCGCGATCTCGGCGATCTCCGGGCTGCGGATCGACCCGTGCCAGACGAACGGCGGGACGCCGTCGAGCGGGCGCGGCGTGGAGGTGAAGCCCTGCAGCGGAGTGCGGAACTGCCCCTGCCAGTCCACGACATCCTCGTCCCACAGTCGGCGCAGCAACCGGTAGTGCTCGAGCGCCAGCGGGATGCCCTGCCGGATGTCCTGGCCGAACCACGGATAGACGGGGGCCGTGTTTCCGCGGCCCATCATCAGATCCACCCGGCCGTCCGCGAGGTGCTGCAACATCGCGTAGTCCTCGGCGATCTTCACCGGGTCGTTGGTGGTGATCAGCGTCGTGGACGTGGACAGGATGATCTTCTCGGTCTGCGCGGCGAGGTAGCCCAGCATGGTGGTGGGTGACGAAGGCACGAACGGCGGGTTGTGGTGCTCGCCGGTGGCGAACACGTCGAGCCCGACGTCCTCGGCGTGCTTGGCGATGGTCGTCATCGCCTTGATGCGCTCGTGCTCGGTGGGTGTGCGGCCGGTAGTGGGATCGGCCGTGACGTCGCCGACGGTGAAGATTCCGAACTGCATAGCTGTTCCTCTCACGTCAGAACTCCATGCATTTGCATGAACCTATTGCAACATTCAACCACTTCGGCCTATTCCGGAAACGGCCGAGGGCGGCAAGCGCAGTGCGCTTGCCGCCCTCGGCGACGTTCGGTCGGGACGAGCCCGATCAGTGCATCATGACCGTCGGGGCACCCTCGGCCTCGAGACGCGGGTTGACCGACTTCTTCCGCGGCAGCAGGAACGCCGGGATGAGCGTCAACGCGATCAGCACGGTGGCGACCAGGAACGTGTTGCCGAACGCGTCGGCGGCCTGGCTCAGGACCTGGTCCACCATTCCGGGAGGCTCCTGTGCGGCGACCTCGGGCACGTGCTGCATCGCGACCGTCTGACTGTCGAGACCGCGATCGAGCAACTGGTTGGTGAGGACCACCGACATGACGGCGGTACCGATCGAACCCGCGGTCTGCTGGACGATGTTCATCAGCGTGGAACCACGCGCGACCTGGTCGTTGGACAGCGTCACGATCGCCGCGGTCATCAGCGGCATCATGGTGCAGCCCATGCCCATACCCATCACGAACAGCGCACCCATCAGCAGCCAGGTCGGCGAATCCGCCGCCACCTGCGTGAAGACGCCCAGCCCGATGAGGATCAGCGGCAGACCCGTCAGCACGATCTTGCCGGGGCCCATCTTGTCGACGAGTCGTCCGGCCACCGGCATCGTCAGCATCGCGCCGATACCCTGCGGAGCCATCAGCAGACCGGCCGCGAGCGTGGTGTGCCCGCCGACCTGGATGAAGTAGCTCGGAAACAGCAGACCGGCACCCATGAACGCGACGATGAACAGCGAAGTCGTGATGACCGCGACCGACAGCTGCCGGTTCTTGAACAGGTGCAGGTCGATCAGCGGGTGGTCCTTGCGCAGCGCGTGGAAGATGAACGCGACGATCAGGACCAGGCCGATCACACCGGGCGCCAGCACGCGGGCCGAGGCGACGGTGCCCACCTCCGGGATGGACGACACACCGAACAGGAACAGCGCCAGACCCGGCGAGAGCAGCAGCATGCCGAGGAAGTCGAAGGACTCGGACGGCGAGGCCTGGTCGGACGGCAGGATGATGAACGCGGCAGCCAGGGCGATGATGCCGATGGGCAGGTTGATCAGGAAGATCCAGTGCCAGCTCGCCGCCTCGATCAGCCAGCCGCCGAGGATCGGGCCACCGATGGGTCCGAGCAGCATGGGGATACCGAGAACCGCCATGACCCGGCCGACGCGGTCGGGGCCTGCAGCCTTCGTCATGATCGTCATGCCGAGCGGCATCAACATGCCGCCGCCGAGCCCCTGCAGGACGCGGAAGCCGATCAGCGACGTGATGTCCCACGCGAAACTACACAGCACCGAGCCGAGCACGAACAGCACGAGGGCCGTCATGTAGAGGCGTTTGGTGCCGAAGCGGTCGGCCGCCCACCCGGTGACGGGGATGACGGTCGCCAGGGCGAGGGTGTACGCGGTCATCGTCCATGCGACGGTGGCGTACGTGGTGTCGAACTCGGTGGCGAACGTCGGCAGCGCAACGCTGACGACGGTCACGTCGAGGATCGACATGATGGCACCGAGCACCACCACGGACGCGATCTTGAGGACCGTGCCGTCGAGCTTGTCGGGCGCCGCGTTCGCGGCGGTCGGCGATGTCATCCGAATATCTCCTGGTTGAGTTCTCGCAGGGACTCCCCCGCGAGGATCGGTTGTAGTGCCTCGATCAGCCGAGTCCGCTCGCTCTCCGGAACCCGCCATGCGAACCGTCGCAACTGATCACGCTTGCAGTCGATGTGCTGGTTGGCGACCTTATGCCCGGCCTCCGACAGGGAGACCCGTTTGACCCGCCGGTCCCGCTCGTCCTCCCGGCGGACCACGAGACCCAGCTTCACGAGTTGATCGACGTTTCGACCCGCCGCGGCAACCGAGAGCCGCAACCGCTCGGCCACTTCGTTGATCGGAAGCGGCTCACCGTGCTGAGCCAGCGCGAAGAGCATGCGCACCTGCGAAAACGTGAGGTCGAGCTCGATGAGGTTGTCCATTGACTCCGACTCCCCCGCACTCAACAGTCGGGTGAAGAAGTCGTTGAGTAGTTCGAAGAGAAGATCAGGAGAATTGTCGGGCACCCTCGAATGCTAGCGCTTATGCAACTATTGCCCAAGAGCAACTAAGGCGCAACCGAATAAATGGTGTCCGGTATCACATTCCCCGGCAGCGCCCACGACCTGCGGGTTCAGTCCTGGACGAGGACCGCCTTGCCCAGCACGAGGCCGGCCTCGAGATCGCGCAGCGCATCCGCGGCATGCTCGAGCGGGTACCTGGACGTGACGACCGGGCGCAGTCCGCGCTCCACGTGCCGGATCAGCGCGGCGTGCACCTCTTCCAGCGCATTCGGTTCGGTGCGGAGGAACTCGCCCCACGCCGCCCCGACGATGCTGATGTTGCGGAACAGCACGCGGTTCACCTTCACCTCGGGGATCGCACCGCCGGCGAAACCGATCACGACCAGACGCCCTTCCGGGGCCAGCACTCGGACGGCCTCGTCGAATGCGTCGCCGCCGACCGGGTCCACCACGATCTGCGCGCCCCGGCCGCCGGTCAGCTCACGCGCCCGGGCGCCCCAGCCGTCGTCGAGGCGGACGACCTCGTCGGCCCCCAGTTCGCGGAGGAAGTCGTCGGCCCCGTCCCGGCGCACCACCGCGATCACGTGGGCGCCGTGCGCCTTGGCCAGCTGGATGCTGGACGTCCCCACGCCACCCGCAGCGCCGAGGACGACGACGGTTTCGCCGGCCCGCAGTCGTGCCCGGCGCTCCAGCGCGAATTCCATCGTCTGGTAGTTGACGATCAGCGACGCCGCTTCCTCGAAACCCAGCGTCGACGGGATGGGCAGCACCTGCGCGGCAGGCACCGCGGCCCGTTCGGCGTAACCGCCGACCTGCGGTGCCGCCAGCACCCGGCGGCCCGGCTCGAGTCCGCTCCCGTCGGGCGCCGACACCACGACACCCGCGACTTCGGAGCCGGGGACGAACGGCGGTTCGGGCCGGAGCTGATACTTGCCGTAGCTGATCAGCAGGTCGGGAAAGCACACGCCGCTCGCCTTGACGTCGATCAGGACCAGCCCCTCGGCCGCCGGTTCGGGAACGTCCCGCAGCGTCATGCCGCCCGGCCCCGACAGCTCCGTCACCACCACTGCGCGCATGCTCGAAACACTAGACGCGCAGGGGTGGCGGGAGGCGTCAACGAGCGAACAGTCGCTTCCGTCTGCGGGCGACGGTCACCATCTCGACCTTGTCGGTCATCTTCACGCGCGGCCGGGCCGATCCCGCCGCGCGCGATGTCTCCGCCTTGTCGATCGCACGCCAGCCGGCGAAGCCGATCTGTTCCGGCTGGCGCCGCTCGACGAGCTTCTTCACGTCCTTGCGGGTCCCGACCGTGCCGAGGAGTTCGCCGGCCTCGAAATCCGCGAGCAGCGAGGACACGGTCTCCTTGGCACACGCCTTGTTGGTGCCGATGACCCCGCTGGGACCGCGCTTGATCCACCCGGTGACATACACCCGGTCGGTGACCCGGCCGTGCTCGTTGGGGATCACGCCGCGCCTGTCGTCGAAGGCGACGCCGCCGACGGGATTTCCGCGGTACCCGATGGAGCGCAGCACGAGCGAGGTCTCCAGCGAACCCTCCTCGCCGCGGGCCCGGGCGGACAGCGCGCCGGATTCGTCGACCACCAGTTCGTTGCGCCCGTAACGCAGGGCCTCGGCGTTGCCGGTGCCGGTGACCTCGATCGGCGACGTCAGGTAGCGGAACACGATGCGCTTGTGACCGGGTCGGGGCGCGCGCTGCGCGAACTCTCGCGCCAGCCGGACCTTCATCGCGGTGGCCGGATCGTCCAGCAGCGCCGCGCTGGCCGGGTCGAGGTCCAGGTCGGCGTCGTCGATGACGAGGTCCACGTTCTCGAGGTCGCCGAGCGCCAGGAACTCCGGGTTGCTGTATGCGGCCTGAGCCGGTCCACGACGGCCGAGGAGCACGACCTCCTCGATGTTGCTGCGCCGCAGCGCGGCGAGGGCGTGATCGGCGATGTCCGTCCGCTCCAGCTCCTCGACGTTCATCGTGAGGATGCGGGCCACGTCGAGCGCGACGTTGCCGTTGCCGACGATCACCGCGCGCTTCGCGGACAGGTCGAACGTGCACCCCGCGTAGTCCGGGTGGCCGTTGTACCAGGCCACGAACTCCGTGGCGGCGTGCACGCCGGGGAGATCCTCACCCGGGATTCCCAGCCGCCGGTCGCTCGACGCCCCGACGGCGTAGATGACGGCGTGGTGATTCTCCAGCAGCTCGTCGTGGGTGACGTGCTTGCCGACCTCGACGTTGAGGTGGAACTCGAAATTGGGCCGGTCGAGACTCCATTCGAACATCCGGGTCACCTCCTTGGTGCCGGGATGGTCGGGCGCGACGCCGGCGCGGACGAGTCCCCACGGGGTCGGCAGCTTCTCGAACATCTCGACCTCGACGTCCGAACGTTCGAGCAGTTCACCCGCGGCGTAGCAGGCGGCCGGGCCGGCCCCGACGACGGCGACCCGCAGCGTGCCCAGGTCGCGCCGCGGCGGGGTCGCGGGCGTGAGCGGGATCCACCCGGTCGGCATGGGGTTGGTCGTGTAGTACTCGGCGTTGATGTCCTTGTAGCGGGTGAGCGAGCCGAGGAGCTTGTCTTCGGGGAAGATCGCGTCGACCGGACAGGCGTCGACGCAGGCCCCGCAGTCGATGCAGGTTTCCGGGTCGATGTGCAGCATCTCGGTCTGCGCGAATTCCCGTTCCTCCGGCGTCGGATGGATGCAGTTCACGGGGCATGCGGAGACGCAGCTCGCGTCGTTGCAGCACGCCTGGGTGATGACATATGCCATTGCGGTTTCCTCACACCTGTCCGGACCATCGAACTAATTTGTGTTACACGTGGTAACAGTTATATGAACTGTACTGAGAATCGCGTCCGCAAACAAGCACCGGCGCCGGATGAAAGAATCAGGGCCCGTCCACGAGCGAAGGAACCGCATCTTGGCACTCGACCGCCCCCTCGCCGCTCCGCCCTCACGCGGCCGCTTCTTCGAGACGTCCTGGCCGGTTCGCACCGGCGACATCGACGCCGCCAAACGACTCCGCCTCGACGGCATCGCGCGCTACCTGCAGGACGCCGGTCTGGACAACCTCGACGCGGTCGACGCCGCCGACAGCCACCCGCTGTGGATCGTCCGGCGCACCGTCATCGACGTCCTGCGGCCCGCCGTGTGGCCCGAACGCGTACACCTCCGACGCTGGTGCTCGGCACTGTCGACGCGCTGGACGAACATGCGCGTGCAGATCCAGGGTGAGGCGGGCGCGCTGATCGAGACCGAGGGGTTCTGGATCCACATCAGCGGCGAAACGGGCATGCCCACCCGCATCGACGACGGGTTCATCGAACGCCTCGGGGAGTCCGCAGAGGAACACCGGCTGAAGTGGAAACGGTGGCTCGTCGAGAACGCGCCGGCCGCCGACGAGGACGGGATCGAGGACAGCGAGTTCGTTCTGCGCCGCACCGACATCGACCCCTTCGACCACGTCAACAACGCCGTCTACTGGCAGGCGGTCGAGGAACTGCTCGCCGACCACGAGCATCCCGGCGGCGGCCGCCTCGTCGACAACCCACACCGCGCAGTGCTCGAATACCTCGCGCCCATCGTGTCGACCGACAGGATCGTCCTGCGCAGGCGCCGGGACGACACGTCGCTGACGGTGTGGTTCCTGGTCGACGACGCGCTGCGGGCGGTGGCCCACGTCGGGCCGATCACCACCTGATCACACCATCTGCTGGGTGCCGATCACCCGCAACAGGTCGAGCTTGGCGCGCGCATCGGAGCCCGGCTGCGGCATGTACACGAGCAGGTGCTGATAGGCGCCCTGCGTCAGCAACGTCTCGCAGACGAGGTCGATGCGCCCGACCTCGTCGTGGAGAACGCTCTTCGTGTCGGATCGGCGGACGGCCACGTCGTGCCGGTCCCAGAGCGCCGCGAATTCGGTGCTCGTCTCGTACAGCCGGGCGACGAGTTCGGTGACGTCGGCGTCGCCCGCGCGCCGGGCCGCTGTCGCCCGCAGATCCGCGACGTGCTGTCCGGCGAGACGATCGTGATCGTCCGCGGGGAACAGTCCGCGCTCGGCGGGGTGCGCGAACCACCGCCACGTGATGTACCGGTCGAGTCCCGCATACCGGGTCACGTCGCCGAACAGGATCACGTGCATCCGGCTCTGGATCAGCACTTCCCCGAGGTCCGAGATGACGCAGCCGGGGGTGTCGTCGAGTTTGTCGAGTAGGTGCAGCAGCCCCGGCCCGACGTGCTTGTTGCCCGCGGCCCGCATCGGCGGCACCTGCCCGGACAGCAGATACAGGTGATCGCGCTGATCGTCGGTGAGCCGCAGAGCCCGCGCCATCGACGCCAGGACCTGCGTCGACGGGTGCGGACCGCGAGCCTGCTCGAGTCGCGTGTAGTAGTCGGTGGACATTCCCGCCAGCAGCGCCACCTCGTCGCGCCGCAGTCCCGGCGTCCGCCGCCGCACTCCCGGCGCCAGGCCGACGTCCGCAGGCACCAGCTGTTCCCGGCGACGGCGGAGGAAGTCGGCCAGCTCGGAACGGTCCATGACCCAACTGTGCCGGACCGGCCGGGGCGCTGCCAGGGATCGCCGGTCCCCCGATGAACGGTCTCTGGTTGCCGGGCCCGCCGACGGCGACGCTGGTGTCGGTCAGGAACACACACCGATCATCGGAGCAGAACATGATCAGCACCACCGCACTCGGAACCACGGGTCCGGCCGTCGGCCGGCTCGGCCTCGGCGCAATGGGAATGTCCGGGACGTACGGCGCTTCGGACGACGTGGAGTCCGTCGCCACGATCCATGCGGCCCTCGACGCCGGGATCGACCTCGTCGACACCGGAGACTTCTACGGCTCGGGCCACAACGAGTCCCTGATCGGCACGGCCCTGCACGGCCGTCGGCGCGAGGAGGTGGTCCTCAGCGTCAAGTTCGGTGGGCTGCGCGGGCCCGGCGGAACGTGGGCCGGTGTCGACACGAGACCCGACTCGATCCGGAACTTCCTCGCGTACTCGCTGCAGCGGCTCGGCGTCGACTACATCGACATCTACCGCCCCGCCCGCCTCGACCCCGACGTGCCGATCGAGGACACCGTCGGCACGATCGGTGAACTCGTCGACGCCGGCTACGTGCGCCACATCGGACTGTCCGAGGTGGGTCCCGAAACGCTGCGCCGAGCCGCGGCGGTGCACCCGATCACGGACCTGCAGATCGAGTACTCGCTCATCTCCCGGGGCATCGAGGCCGAGATCCTGCCGCTCTGCCGGGAACTCGGGATCGGCATCACGGCCTACGGCGTACTCTCCCGCGGTCTGCTCAGCGATTCGCTGCACACCGGCCAGGCCCTCGCGGCCGACGACTTCCGCGCGCACAGCCCCCGGTTCCAGGGTGAGAACCTCCGGCAGAACCTCACCCTCGTCGACTCGCTCGCCGCCGTCGCCGCGCAGCACGGGGTGAGCGCCGCACAACTGGCGATCGCGTGGGTTCTCGCCCAGGGCGACGACATCGTGCCGGTGATCGGGGCACGCACCGTCGCCCGGCTCGAGGAGACCCTCGGCGCGCTCGACGTCCACCTCGGCGCCGGCGACCTCACGGCGATCGCCGCGGCGGTCCCCGACACCGCTGTCGCCGGGGAGCGCTACGCGCCTGCGCAGATGGCCCAGCTCGACAGTGAACGCGCCGGCGTGGGGCGCTAGCGTCTAGCCATGGCCTCGCACAGCTCGTCGCGGAATCGCACCCTCATACTGATGCGCCACGGCAAGTCGGCGTACCCGGAGGGGGTCGCGGATCACGAGCGGCCGTTGGCGCCGCGCGGACGGAAGCAGGCGGGTCTGGCTGGTGAGTGGCTGCGGTCGACCCAGCCTCCGATCGACGCCGTGCTGTGTTCGACCGCTCGCCGCACCCGGGAAACACTGGAGGCGACCCGGGTCGGCGCTCCCGCCCGGTTCGCCGAGGAACTCTACGGCGCGTACCCGTCCGAGGTGCTCATGGAAATCGTGCGGATCGAACCGTCGGTGCGCACGCTGCTCGTCGTCGGGCATGTTCCCGGCATGCCGTCGACGGCTCTGGATCTCGCAGGCAACCCCGACACCGGGGACGCCGACCTGATGCGGGAGAAGTTCCCGACGTCCGCGCTCGCGGTCCTCACGGTGCCGTGCGAGTGGGACGAACTCACGTCGAGCGCGGCGTCACTGGCCACGTTCCACGTTCCGCGGTAGCGGCCTCAGAACAGCTTCCGGCCGACGACGGCGACGACACCGAGGATCAGGACCAGCACCAGCGCGGACCAGAATCCGAACAGCCACCAGACCACGCCGAAGACGACCAGCGCCGGCGCGACGGTGATGAGCGCGATCGTCGGGCTCTCCCGCACGACTTCGAGTGCCGACTCGGCCTTCACGCGATCGATCTTCTTCTCGGACATCTCGTCTCCGTTCAGCGAACCACGCATATCGGACAGGTGATGTCGAGGATAGTCTTCACGGGGCGAGTGCCGTCGTGCTCGGGCGCCGCTCCTCGGCTAGCTGCCCGGGAACGTCACGACGTCGAGGTACAGCGGCATCTCGTCGGTGCGCGATCCGGTCTGCGTTCCCGTCGCGTCGACCACCGGGGCGCCGGCAGTGGCAGCGGCCTCGAAGCTCTCCCCCGTCACCCGACCGTCGAGGTCGAAGTTCTCGAACTCGAACGGAATGCCGTTCGACGCCAGGAAGTCCGGCCCGTCCATCACATGGAAGTGCAGGTGCGGCGCGTCGGTGTTTCCGCTGTTGCCGAGCAAACCGATCTGCTCGCCCGCCCGCAGGTTCTGGCCGACGCTGATGTTGTCCACGCTGCCGGGCTGCAGGTGCGCGTAGAACGCGAACCGCCCGTCCCCGATCGCCTGCACGACGTGGTTTCCGCCGTACTGGTCGAGCGGCAGTCCCTGTGGAGTGGCCCCCGGAACCTGTTCGGACAGATCGCCCACGACGGCGATGATTTCGCCGTCCGACACGGCGCGGACCGGTGCGCCGTAGTACGCGTAGCTCGACAGCTGCTTTTGGTCGCCGGTGTAGATGCGACCCTGCTCGTCGAGTTGGACGAAATCGATCGCGAAACGCTCGGCCGCCAGCATCCGGCCGTTGATCGGCAGCACGGCGGCGCGGTGGGAGGTGACCGTGCAGCAGCCGGTGCCGTCGAGCCAACGCGGACCGTCGAGCGGCGAGCGGATCCGGACGGCCTCGCGGGTGTCGACGTTCGTGTCCGCCACGTTCTCGGCGAGTTGCTTCGGCACGAGCGACGTCGCCTGCGGGAAGTCGACGTTCACGACGTGGTCGAGGCTGCGCGGCACGTCGTCGGGACTGTCGAGGGTCGCGTCGATCCACACCAGCCCCTGCTGTCCGGGGGCGAGGACGTTGCCTGCCTTCGGACCGCCGCCCAGGGCCTGGAACCACGGTGTCAGCGCATCGCCGCTCAGGTCCACCAGTGTGCGGCCGTCACCTTTCACCTGCAGCGATGTGATCGTCGCCGGCTGCGAACCGGTGTTCGTCAGCCGCAGTTCGTAGGCCAGGTGCACGCGGCCGTCGCTGCCCGTCACCGGGATCGGTGCGGCCACCACGTCCGCGACCACCGGGGTGATCACCGCGGGGGTGCCGGACGAGGCCGGCGCCGCAGGCGACGTCGCCTCGCTCTGCTGGGTGTCCGAGGCCGTGCAGGAGGTCGCGACTCCCACGACGGCGGCGAGTGCGAGCGCGACGGCGAACCTCGACCGGGCCATCATTCGACGCTAGCAACGCTGAACATCCTGCGACAAGGCTCGAAACGGCTGGAGGCACCGAAACCAGATGAAGGCCCCACCCCCGAAGAGAGAGGGGTGGGGCCTTCGTCCGTTGGTGAGTGCTCAGCGAGTCCGGGGACTCGTCAACCACTCACAGGCGCGGAGCGCCTACCGGTAATCGTTGCTGAAACCGTAGTCGTCCAGCGGCACCGCGGCACCGGTGTTCTGGCCGAAGCCGTCCGGGCTGTAGTACTGGTCGTCGTAGGACGGAACCGCGTACGCAGCAGCGCGGGCCTCTTCGGTCGGCTGAACCTGGATGTTGCGGTAACGGTTGATACCGGTACCGGCAGGGATCAGCTTTCCGATGATCACGTTTTCCTTCAGACCGATCAGCTTGTCGCTGCGGCAGTTGATCGCCGCATCGGTCAAGACGCGAGTGGTCTCCTGGAACGACGCCGCGGACAGCCACGAGTCGGTCGCCAGCGATGCCTTGGTGATACCCATCAGCACCGGACGTCCGGCTGCCGGCTCGCCACCTTCGGCGACGACACGGCGGTTGGCCGCCTCGAAGTCGGCACGCTCGGTCAGCGAACCGGGCAGGAACTCCGTGGCGCCCGAATCGATGATCGTCACGCGACGCAGCATCTGGCGCACGATGACCTCGATGTGCTTGTCGTGGATCGACACACCCTGGCTCCGGTACACCTCCTGGACCTCGTTGACGAGGTGGATCTGCACCTGACGGGGGCCCATGACACGCAGCACCTCGTGCGGATCGGCAGCACCTTCCATGAGCTGCTGACCGACCTCGACGTGGTCACCGTCGGCCAGAAGGCGTTCGGTGCCGTCGTCGTGCTTGAAGACACGCAGACGCTGACGCTTCGAGAGCTTGTCGTAGACAACCTCTTCGCCACCGTCGTCCGGGACGATGGTGATCTTGTAGAAGCGGTCGCCGTCCTCGAGCTGCACGCGTCCGGTGACGTCGGCGATCGGGGCCTTGCCCTTGGGGACGCGGGCCTCGAACAGCTCCTGGACACGCGGCAGACCACCGGTGATGTCTTCTCCGGCGACACCACCCTGGTGGAAGGTACGCATGGTCAGCTGAGTACCGGGCTCACCGATGGACTGGGCGGCGACGATACCGACGGCCTCACCGATGTCGACCAGCTTGCCGGTGGCCATCGAACGGCCGTAGCAGGTGGCGCAGACGCCGGTGCCCGTGGTGCAGGTGAGCACCGAACGGACCTTGACCTTAGTGATGCCTGCCTCGAGCAGTGCGTCGATTGCCGGGTCGCCCAGGTCGTGTCCGCGCTGGACGATGACGTTGCCGTTCTCGTCCACCGCATCGGCTGACAGGGTACGAGCGTACGTGCTCGTCTCCACGTGAGCGTCGCGGATCATCGAGCCGTCGGCCTGCTTCTCCGCGATCGTGGTGATGATGCCCCGCTCGGTTCCACAATCCTCCTCGCGGACGATGACGTCCTGCGAGACGTCCACCAGACGACGGGTCAGGTAACCCGAGTCGGCGGTGCGGAGCGCGGTGTCGGCCAGACCCTTACGGGCACCGTGCGTGTTGATGAAGTACTCGAGAACGGTCAGGCCTTCCTTGAAGGAAGACTTGATCGGACGCGGGATGAACTCACCCTTCGGGTTGGTCACCAGACCCTTCATACCGGCGAGCGAACGAACCTGAGTCATGTTGCCGGCGGCGCCGGACTTCACGATCATCGGGATCGGGTTGTCGTCGGGGAAGTGGGCCTCCATGGCCTTACCGACCTCGTCGGTGGCCTCGGACCAGATCTTGACCAGAGCGCTGTTGCGCTCGGTCTTGTTCAGAGCACCACGCTGGTACTTCTTCTCGATCTGATCGGCCTGAGCTTCGAAGGACTCCATGATCTGAGCCTTCTCCGGCGGCACGAGGACGTCGGAGATCGAGACCGTGACACCCGAACGCGTGGCCCAGTAGAAGCCGGCGTCCTTCAGCTTGTCGACGGTCTGCGCGACCACGATCATGGGGTAGCGCTCGGCGAGATCGTTGATGATCGTCGCCTGACGCTTCTTCGGCATCTGCTCGTTGACGAACGGGTAGTCCGCCGGCAGCAGCTCGTTGAAGAGCACGCGACCCAGCGTCGTCTCCGCGGTCCAGCCGTCACCGTAGTTCCAGCCTTCGGGGAACAGCTCCGACTCGATGTCGCGGGGCGGGCGCTGCTGCGTGAGCCGCACCTTGATCTTCGCCTGCACGACGAGCGCGCCACGATCGACGGCCATCTGAGCCTCGGCGGGCGAGGAGTACACGCCCTGCTCCGCCTCGTCGTTCGTCGACGCGGCGAGTTCGCCGGTGGCACCCTCGTCCAACCGGGTCAGGTGGTACAGACCGGTGACCATGTCCAGACGGGGCATGGCGAGCGGTCGACCCGACGCGGGCGACAGGATGTTGTTCGACGACAGCATCAGGATGCGTGCCTCGGCCTGCGCCTCCGCGGACAGCGGAAGGTGCACGGCCATCTGGTCACCGTCGAAGTCGGCGTTGAAGGCCTCACACACCAGCGGGTGGAGCTGAATGGCCTTGCCCTCGACCAGCTGCGGCTCGAAGGCCTGGATGCCCAGGCGGTGCAGCGTCGGTGCACGGTTCAGCAGCACGGGGTGCTCGGCGATGACCTCTTCGAGGACGTCCCACACCTGTGCGCGCTGACGTTCCACCATGCGCTTGGCGGACTTGATGTTCTGCGCGTGGTTCAGGTCGACCAGGCGCTTCATCACGAACGGCTTGAACAGCTCGAGAGCCATCAGCTTCGGCAGGCCGCACTGGTGCAGCTTGAGCTGCGGACCGACGACGATGACGGAACGACCCGAGTAGTCGACGCGCTTACCGAGCAGGTTCTGACGGAAACGACCCTGCTTGCCCTTGAGCAGGTCGCTCAGGGACTTCAGCGGGCGGTTACCGGGACCCGTGACGGGGCGGCCGCGACGGCCGTTGTCGAACAGCGCGTCCACGGACTCCTGCAGCATCCGCTTCTCGTTGTTGACGATGATCTCGGGGGCACCGAGGTCGATCAGTCGCTTGAGGCGGTTGTTGCGGTTGATGACGCGGCGGTACAGGTCGTTCAGGTCGGAGGTGGCGAAGCGGCCACCGTCGAGCTGAACCATCGGACGCAGCTCCGGCGGGATCACCGGGACGGCGTTCAGAACCATGCCCATGGGCGAGTTCTGGTTGACCTGGAAGGCTGCGACGACCTTGAGACGCTTCAGTGCGCGGAGCTTCTTCTGCCCCTTGCCGCTGCGGATGGTCTCGCGGAGGTTCTCGGCCTCGGCGTCGATGTCGAAGCTCTCCATGAGCTTCTGGATCGACTCGGCACCCATGGCGCCCGTGAAGTACTCGCCGTAGCGGTCGACGAGTTCGCGGTACAGCAGTTCGTCGACGATGAGCTGCTTGACGCTGAGCTTGGTGAACGTGGTCCAGATCTCGTCGAGACGATCCAGCTCGCGCTGCGCGCGGTCACGGAGCTGACGCATCTCGCGCTCGCCGCCGTCCTTGACCTTGCGGCGGACGTCGGACTTGGCGCCCTCCGCCTCCAGCTCGGCGATGTCGGCTTCGAGCTTCTGAGCGCGGGCCTCGAGGTCGGCGTCGCGCTGATCGGCGACGGTCTTCTTCTCGACCTGCATCTCGGCTTCGAGCGTGGACAGCTCGTTGTGACGCAGTTCCTCGTCGACACCGACGATGACATACGCGGCGAAGTAGATGATCTTCTCGAGATCCTTCGGCGCCAGGTCGAGCAGGTAGCCGAGACGGCTGGGCACGCCCTTGAAGTACCAGATGTGGGTGACCGGGGCAGCCAGTTCGATGTGGCCCATGCGCTCACGACGAACCTTGGCGCGGGTCACCTCGACGCCGCAGCGCTCACAGATGATGCCCTTGAAGCGGACACGCTTGTACTTGCCGCAGTAGCACTCCCAGTCCCGGGTGGGGCCGAAGATCTTCTCGCAGAAGAGGCCGTCCTTCTCGGGCTTGAGCGTGCGGTAGTTGATGGTCTCCGGCTTCTTGACCTCGCCGTAGGACCAATTGCGGATGTCCTCTGCACTGGCGAGGCCAATGCGGAGTTCATCGAAGAAGTTGACGTCGAGCACGTAACTTCCTTTCCCCAGAGGGATTGTGGATCAACGGTCACCCGCCGATTCCTGACTGCCAATTCAAATGTGAACTACGCCCCCGGGGCACGGATTTCCGTGACCCGGGGACCGAAAACTAGTTCGCGAGGTCGTCGACCGTCGCCGCCTCGTTCCGGGACAGGTTGATGCCCAGGTTCGCTGCGGCCCGCTCCAGGTCCTCGTCGTCGCCGTCCGCCATCGCGATGGCCGCGCCGTCCGAGGACAGCACCTCCACGTTGAGGCAGAGCGACTGGAGCTCCTTCAGGAGCACCTTGAACGACTCGGGGATACCCGGCTCGGGGATGTTCTCGCCCTTGACGATGGCCTCGTACACCTTGACTCGACCCACCACGTCGTCGGACTTGATGGTGAGCAGTTCCTGCAGCGTGTATGCCGCGCCGTAGGCCTGCATCGCCCAGCACTCCATCTCACCGAAGCGCTGGCCACCGAACTGGGCCTTACCGCCGAGCGGCTGCTGGGTGATCATCGAGTACGGACCGGTCGACCGAGCGTGGATCTTGTCGTCGACCAGGTGGTGCAGCTTGATGATGTACATGTAGCCGACCGAGACCGGGTACGGGAACGGCTCGCCGGAACGGCCGTCGAACAACGTGGCCTTTCCGTCGGACGCGACCATGACCTCGCCGTCGCGGTTCGGCAGCGTCGAACCGAGGAGACCGGTGAGCTCGTCTTCCTTGGCGCCGTCGAACACGGGGGTGGCGATGTTGGAGTCGGAAGGCGCCGACAGCATCTCCTCCGGCAGCTGCTCCGCCCAATCGGGCCGGGAGCCGTCGCCGGCGATCTGAACGTTCCAGCCGGTCTTGCCGATCCACCCGAGGTGGGTCTCCAAGATCTGACCGATGTTCATACGACGCGGAACACCGTGGGTGTTCAGGATGATGTCGATCGGCGTGCCGTCGGGCAGGAACGGCATGTCCTCCTGCGGGAGGATCTTGCCGATGACGCCCTTGTTGCCGTGGCGGCCGGCGAGCTTGTCGCCGTCCTGGATCTTGCGCTTCTGTGCCACGTAGACGCGGACCAGCTCGTTGACACCGGGGGGCAGATCGTCGTCGTCGTCGCGCGAGAACACGCGGATGCCGATGACCTTGCCGGTCTCACCGTGGGGAACCTTCAGCGACGTGTCGCGAACCTCGCGGGCCTTCTCACCGAAGATGGCGCGCAGCAGGCGCTCCTCCGGGGTCAGCTCGGTCTCGCCCTTCGGCGTGACCTTTCCGACCAGCACGTCGCCGTCACGAACCTCGGCACCGATACGGATGATGCCGCGCTCGTCGAGGTCGGCGAGGACCTCGTCGGAGACGTTCGGGATGTCGCGAGTGATCTCCTCGGCACCGAGCTTGGTGTCGCGGGCATCGATCTCGTGCTCCTCGATGTGGATCGAGGTGAGGACGTCCTCTTCCACGAGGCGCTGCGACAGGATGATCGCGTCCTCGTAGTTGTGGCCTTCCCACGGCATGATCGCGACGAGCAGGTTCTTGCCGAGCGCCATCTCACCGTTCTCGGTGCAGGGGCCGTCGGCGAGGACCTGTCCGGACTCGACACGCTGTCCCTCGTCCACGATCGGACGCTGGTTGGCGCAGGTGCCCTGGTTGGAACGCGCGAACTTGCGCATCCGGTACGTCTTGCGGCTGCCGTCGTCGGCCATGACCGTGACGTAGTCGGCGGAGACCTCTTCGACGACACCGGTCTTCTCGGTGACGATGACGTCGCCCGCGTCGACGGCGGCACGCAACTCCATGCCGGTACCGACCAGCGGGGCCTCGCTGCGAACGAGCGGCACCGCCTGACGCTGCATGTTCGCGCCCATCAGGGCGCGGTTGGCGTCGTCGTGCTCGAGGAACGGGATCATCGCGGTCGCGACGGACACCATCTGCCGCGGCGAGACGTCCATGTAGTCGATCTCGGCGGACGAGACGAACTCGACCTCGCCGCCCTTACGACGGACCAGAATGCGATCGTCGGTGAAGTGACCGTTGGCGTCGACGGCCGAGTTGGCCTGTGCGACGACGTGGCGGTCCTCTTCGTCCGCGGTCAGGTAGTCGACCTGGTCGGTGACCTGGCCACCCTCGACCTTGCGATACGGCGTCTCGATGAATCCGAACGGGTTGACCCGTGCGTACACCGACAGCGAACCGATCAGACCGATGTTCGGACCTTCGGGGGTCTCGATCGGGCACATGCGGCCGTAGTGCGACGGGTGAACGTCTCGCACCTCGAGGCCGGCACGCTCACGGGACAGACCACCCGGGCCGAGGGCGGACAGACGACGCTTGTGCGTCAGCCCCGACAGCGGGTTGTTCTGGTCCATGAACTGCGACAGCTGGGACGTTCCGAAGAACTCCTTGATCGCAGCCACGACGGGCCGGATGTTGATCAGCGTCTGCGGCGTGATCGCCTCGACGTCCTGGGTGGTCATGCGCTCACGAACCACGCGCTCCATGCGGGACAGGCCCACGCGGATCTGGTTCTGGATGAGCTCACCGACCGTGCGCAGACGACGGTTGCCGAAGTGGTCGATGTCGTCGACCTCGACGGGCACCGCGACGCCGCCGGGGGCGGTCATCTCGGTGTCACCGGCGTGCAGGCGCACCAGGTACTCGATGGTGGCGACGATGTCTTCCTCGGTGAGGGTCGACGCGACGATCGGCTGCCCGGTGTTCAGGCCCAGCTTCTTGTTGATCTTGTAGCGGCCCACGCGAGCCAGGTCGTAGCGCTTGTCCTTGAAGAACAGGTTCTCCAGGAGCGTCTGGGCGCTCTCCTTGGTCGGCGGCTCGCCCGGACGCAGCTTGCGGTAGATGTCGAGCAGCGCCTCGTCGGTGCCTGCGGTGTTGTCCTTCTCGAGGGTCGCCATGAGGATCTCCGAGAAGCCGAAGCGCTCGGCGATCTGCTCGGTGGTCCAGCCGAGGGCCTTCAGCAGCACGGTGACGGGCTGGCGGCGCTTGCGGTCGATGCGGACGCCGACCGTGTCGCGCTTGTCCACGTCGAACTCGAGCCATGCACCACGGCCCGGGATGACCTTGACGCTGTGCAGGTCCTTTTCGGTGCCCTTGTCGACGGAGTGGTCGAAGTAGACGCCGGGGGAACGCACCAGCTGCGAGACCACGACACGCTCGGTGCCGTTGATGATGAACGTGCCCTTGTCGGTCATCATCGGGAAGTCGCCCATGAAGACCGTCTGGCTCTTGATCTCACCGGTGTTGTTGTTGATGAACTCCGCGGTGACGAACAAAGGCGCCGCGTAGGTCATGTCCTTGTCTTTGCACTCGTCCGTCGAGGCCTTCACCTCGTCGAAGCGCGGGTCCGAGAAGGACAGAGACATCGAGCCCGAGAAATCCTCGATCGGGGAAAGCTCCGCGAGAATGTCCTCGAGACCGCCGGAGATTGCGCTGTCGCCACGAGCGGCGGCGCGTTCGCGCCAGCTCTGCGCACCGATCAACCACTCGAACGAATCGGTTTGTAGATCAAGAAGCCCGGGAACTTCGAGGGGTTCGCGAATCTTTGCGAACGAAACCCTCTTCGGGGCTCCGGGGATTCCGGAAACTGCCTTGGTCTGGCTAGAGACTGCCAAGATGCGTCCTTCCAGCACCTCACGCGGGCCGCTCTTGCTGTTGCGACCGCCGCTGTATCTGCTTCGAATTTCGCTGGTCACAACCCGAACGAAACTCGTCACAGTTGCTGAAGAGTGAATCACTTCGCAGCGGTACGGACGAGAGGTGGACAGGAGGCAGCCAGCGCAACGTCCAAAAGTACACCCAAACTCGGTAGATGTCGAGTCGGGCACCCGAAACAGCACCCAGCCGGGCGCTCGGCCACGCGTCACTGCGCATGTTCACGCATCAGAGTGACGCGTGATCATCGCGGCGTCAAGAGTCTGAGGGCGTGTCGTGTCGTTTCGCGAGGCCCGCGGCTCGTCCCGGCACCCCTTTCCAGCTGCGGACGGGCGGTGAACAATATGCCCACGCGATCGCCGTCGATTTCTCGAGGGAAGCAGAGCCGTGACGCGCTGGAGTTCGTTCGTCGTCGCCAGACCGAAGCTGGTTCTCGCCGCCACGGTGCTGCTGGTGCTGCTCGGCGGGGCGTGGGGTTCGGGGGTGTTCGACCGGCTCAGCCTCGGCGGGTACACCGACCCGGGCAGCGAGTCCGCGCGCGTCGAGCGCCTGATCGAGGGGGCTTTCGGCAGACAGACCCCCGATCTGGCGGTGACCTACCACGCGCGTCCGGGTTCGACGATCGACGACCTCGGCCCCGAAGTCGCCGCCCACCTCGCGCGGATCGACCCCGGCGTGCTCGCCGACACTCCCCTGTCGTACTGGTCCGCGCCGCCCCAGGCGAAGGAGTTCCTGCGGTCCACCGACGGCACCGAGGGACTCGTGGTGCTGTCGCTGAGCGGCGACGAGAACACTCGGATCTCCGCGTACCACGACCTCCGGCCGCTGCTGGTCATCGACGGCACGGCCGCGGAGTTCAGCGGTTTCAGCGCCGCCGCCAACGCCTTCAACGAGGTGTCCGAGAGCGACCTATTGCGGGCCGAGGCGGTGTCGTTCCCGATCCTGCTACTCCTGCTCCTCGTCATCTTCGGCGGCCTCGTCGGCGCGGCCGTACCGCTGTGCGTCGGCGGTCTCGCGATTCTCGGCGCCCTCGGCGCTCTGCGGGTGATCTCGTACTTCACCGAGGTCAGCGCATTCTCGGTGAACATCGCGAGTCTCGTCGGGCTGGGCATGTCGATCGACTACGGACTGTTCGTGGTGACCCGGTTCCGTGAGGAGCTGCGGTCCGGCGCCGGCACCGACGACGCCGTCCGCCGGACGCTCGCCACCGCGGGCCGGACCGTGGGGTTCTCCGCTCTCCTGCTGGTGTGCGGTTTCGTGGGCATGCTCGTGTTTCCCCAGGCCATCGTGCGGTCCTTCGCCTACGGCGGGATGGCGGCCATCGCGATTGCCGCGGTGCTGACGCTGTCGGCACTGCCCGCCGCCCTCGTACTGCTCGGGCCTCGCATCAACTCGCTGACCTGGCGACGGGGAGTGGTCGAACGCGGCGAGGACCGGGCGCACCGGTTCTGGGGCGGCGTCGCCGAACGCGTGATGCGGCGGCCCGTCCCGATTGCGACGGCGATCGTCGCGGCGCTGCTGGTGCTTGCCGCGCCCCTGGCAGGCGCGTCGCTGGGTGATCTCGATCACACCGGACTGCCGGCGGGTCATCCACTCCGGGTCGCCGTCGACGATCTCGCCGCAGATTTCCCGCTCGCCAACAACGGGGCGACACTCGTGCTGCAGGACAGCGACGGCAAGGCGCCGCCGCCGGCCGCCACGGCAGAGTTCTTCGCAGCGACCGCCGCGGTCGCCGGGGTCCAGCGGGTGGTGCCGGTCGGCGCCACCGACACGTTCGTCGCCATCCGGGCCGTCTTCGACGACGCGGACCGGACCGCGGGGGCCATGGCGACGGCCGCCGCCCTGCGCGACCTCCCCACCCCGGACGGAACCGAGAAGATGCTGGGTGGCGTGAACGCCCTGACCGCCGACGGACTGGACGCGATGGGCGCCCGGCTGCCGTGGATGATCGGAATCATGGTGGCCGTCACCTTCGTGCTGATGCTGCTCGCGTTCCGGTCCGTGGTGCTCCCCCTGAAGGCGATCGCCATGGCCACCCTCAGCCTCGCCGCCTCGTTCGGTGTGCTCACGTGGATCTTCGAGGACGGTCACGGCGCAGATTTTCTCGGCGTGACGCCGGGGCCCCTGCCCGCGACGATGGTGGTCCTCATCATCGCGGTGGTCTTCGGGCTCTCCACCGACTACGAGATCTTCCTGTTGTCGCGGATGGTCGAGGCCCACGACGCGGGCGCGTCGACCGAGGAGGCCGTGCGGATCGGCACGGCGCACACCGGACGCATCGTGACGGCGGCGGCCGCGCTGCTGATCGTCGTCACCGGAGCGTTCACGCTCTCGGAACTGACGATGATGCGGTTCATCGGTCTCGGCATGATCATCGCGCTGCTCATCGACGCCACCGTCATCCGCATGATGCTGGTGCCCGCGCTGGTGAAGTTGATGGGCGAGGCCAATTGGTGGGCACCGGGATTCCTGGCACGGAAGCCGGCCACCCCTGGGCCATCCGACCGCCCGAAACCGTCACCACAGCAAGGGATTCCCATTCAATCGTGAAGACGTCCCGATTCCCGGAACCGATTCACTCTGCCCGAGAACTCAATTCGACGCGCGAAATCATCCGGCATACGAATCTCGCTCCGGTTCAGTCTTTTCCGGAAGCCGGTCAGCCCTCGCTGTCGGAGATGTCGGACAGCACCCATTTGCCGTCGATCTTCTCCATCTTGATCGACAGCGGCGTGGCGGCACTGCCCTGAGCAACGGCGTCACCGGTGGCGCTGACGTTCATGTGCGCGAGCAGTTCGGCGCGGTCACCGTCGAGCACCGTGACCCCGATGTCGGTGACGGACGCCTGCGTGGCCGTCTTGGTCTGGATGGCAGCTTGCTTGGTCGTGTCGGCGGTCGAGTCGAACTCTTCCCGCTTGGCGTCATCGAGATAGCCGCGCGCCTTGTCGAAGTCCTGATCGATCGTCTCGTAGCTGTAGGTGTACAGCGTCTCGATCGCCTCGGTGCCCGCCTTGGTCACCTCGGCGGTTGCTCCCGCGTCGACCCACGCGGTGTTCGTGATGTTCGCTCCGGGTTTGAACGCCGCGACGACCGCGAACACGCCGAACACCACCGCGACCGCTCCGAGGACCCCGACGAGCTTCCACGTGACGCGACCGGTCCCGCTGCCTGCGTCGGTCGCGTTCTCGGCGACGGCGGGAGCCTGTTGCTTGCTGATGCGCGGTTGAAGGTTGGGAACCTTCGCCTTCCCCGCCGACGCAGCCTTCCCCGTCGACGCAGCCTTCACCGTCGACACCGTCTTGGCCATCGATACGGTCGTGTCCGTGTCGGGCTTGTCCGCGACGGGAGCCTTCGTCGTCTCGGGAACCTGTGCCGTGCCGGTGGAGGCCGCGGTCACCACGGCGGGCGTCTCGGCCTTCTCGACCGGTTCCGGCTTCTTCACCGTGTCCGGCTTTTTCACCGGTTCCGTCTTGTCGACCGGGGTGTCCGCTCGGGGAGGCTTCGGCGTTGTCTGACGGGTCCCCGCTACGCGCGGACGCCTGCCCTTTGCAGCGCTGTCCGGCACGTTGTTTCGGCGCTTGGGGGGCATAGTTCACCACTTTCTCATTGCACGACGAGCTGTCGTCGACGTGGACACCACGGCAGCACGCCGCCGCGGCACATCAGGACTACTGGCCGCTGCTGTCGCCCTCGGGCACCTGTTCGGCCGGCGCCTGCTCGGCGGGAGCCGGTTCGGTGGGGGCCGGGGCTGGGGCCGCGCCGGCGGCGGGCACCGGACCGCTCTCGAGCGGAATACGTCCGCCCACCGGTTCGACCGACGAAGCCTTCCAGACCCCGTCCACGTCCTGGACGTCCATCCGCATCGTCACCTTGGCCTTGTCGAAGCGGTCCGGCCACGTGGTGGTGACGGCCACGACGACCAGCGCCTTCGCGGTGCCGTCGTCCGTGTTCAGTTCCGTGAGTGTGCCCTGGATCAGCTCGGCCTTGCTCGCCGCTCCCGATTGACGCATCTGGTCGGTGAACCCGTCCACGGTCGCCTGGAGGTCCTGGTTCATCTTGTCGCCCGTGATCGACGACTTCATGTTCTCGAACGATCCGTCGAGGTCCGCGGAATCGACCGAGTTGAGATTGATCGCGGCCTGCTGGGCGCCCGTCAACGCGGAATCGCGTGCGTCGGCGATCGGCTTGTCCACGAAGAGCGCTCGCGCCCACCCGAAGCCGAACCATCCGGCTGCGACAACCGCGATCACCACCAGTGCGGTCACCGCAGCAAACGAGGCCTTCAGAGTTCTGTCCTTCCCCGGAGCCGGTTGTCCCGACTCCGGGGGCGTGGTAATTCGCGTCACACCAATACCCTACTGATTGTTTTCTTCAACTCGCCCTCGGCCGGAACCGAATGCTACTTGGGAGTAACCCCGAGGAGCGGCGCGAGCTGCGTTGCGATGGGATTCAAGTTGAGAGTGTCAGGCATGACCTTCGGCTTGAAATCCCACGGCTGGATCGTGTCCGGATCGGCGAACACGATGCGGTCTGCACTTCGCACACCCGTCACGCTTCCCTGGGGAGCGTCGCAGTTGGCCTTCACGTTGAACGGGAAGTCCTGCTGGGTGTCGTCGAAGTTCGGGTCCTGCCGCTTCATCTCGGCCAGGATCTCCTGCGTCCCTTCGTAACCGAGTGTGCACGACGGCGGATTGTTGGTTTCCAGGACGATGCCCTGATGCACCGTGCCGTCGCCGGGGGCCACGGTCGACGCGGACGCCGCGATGGCAGGCAGGAACATCAGGATTGGCCGCAGCGCGATCGCCTGCGGAGCCAGCTTGTCACCGACCGCGGCGAGATTCGTCAGGTCGGTGGTGAGGCTCGGACCGATCTCGTTGACCAGCTGACCGACCTCGTTGCTCGCCGGAATTCCCTTGTCGATGATCGCGCGGAGATCGGGGTCGCTGGTCCGCAGCTGCGCGGCGACCGCGTCGAGGTCCGAACTGAACTGCACGATCGCGGACGATTGATCGGACTGCGTCGCCAGCACCGTCTGACTGTCCCTGACGAGTGCCAGTGTCTGGGGCAGGACGTCGAGCCCGTCCTTCGTCAGCGTGGAGAGTGAATCCGCGAGCGTCTGCAGATCCTCGCCCTTGCCGTTGAACGCCGTCCCCAGCTGGGTGACGACGGTGCGCAGCGAGTCGACCGGAACCGACCGGACCAGACCGTCGGTGGCCATCAGCACCTGCTCGACCGGAACGGGTGTCGACGTGTCGGCCTCGGTGATCACCGAGCCCTGTTCGAGGTACGGCCCCTGGTCTGTGTCGGGCTGCAGGTCCACGTACTGCTCACCGATCGCGGACCGGTTGGCGACGACGGCCTTGGCCGACGCCGGGATGTCGGGCCCGCCCGAGGAGATCTTCAACTCGACGTTGATGCCGTCCGCGGTCAGCGACAGGTCGCCGACGCGGCCGACGGGAACTCCGCGGTACGTGACCTCGGCGTTGGTGAAGATGCCGCCGGAGTCCTTGAACTGCGCGTTCACGTCGTACTCACCGAATCCGAGCAGATTGTCGAGGCGGACGTACTTGGCGCCGACGTAGACCAGCCCGAGCATCGCCACGATGGCGAATGCGACGAGCTGGATCCTGACCAGTCGTGACCTCACTGTCCACCCCCGATTCCGAACTGCTCCAGCAGTCCCCCGAGCGGGTTCTGCGGCGGCGGTGCTGCGCCGTTCCCTGCGCCACCGTTGCCGGCGGGCGCGGTGCCGGGGAGCCCCGGGATCCGCAGGCCCGTCGGGGCGGGGACGATCGGCGGAATCGGCAGCAGGGACACCGTCGGCCACCCCGGCTTCGGCCCGTTGCCGTTGTAGTACGGGTTCGACGGGTCGACGATCGGCTTGGGCTCACCGAACTTCGGCGGCACGTACACCGGGTCGCCCTGGCCGACGCCGAGTGCGCTCAGCGCATCGCCGATCTGCAGGTCGACCGTGAGGAACAGGTTGACCGACCCGCCGAGCGCGATCTTCTCGACGCCGTCCGGGAACGGCACGGTCGGAATGAACGCGAGCGAATTGGGCAGGTTGTCGCCCGAATCGGCGAGTGCCTTCAGGGTCGGCCGCAGTGCGAGGAGATCCGCGATCAGGTTGTCCTTCGACCTGTTGATCACGTCGGTTCCGACGGTGCCGAGCCGGTCCAGTTGGGTGAGCATCTGGGTGAGCTGTGGACGCTGCTCGTTGAGCACTTCCGCCGCGATCGGCAACTCGTCGAGGATCAGTCCGATCTTCTCGTTCTGTTCGTTCACGCGCGTGGTCAGTGCGTCGAGGCCGTCCAGGGCGCGGGTGATGTCGTCGCGCTGCTGGTTGAGACCGTCGATGAGCGTGTTCGTCTGTTCGAGGAGTCCCCGGACCCGATCCTCGCGCCCGTCGAGTGCGGTGGTCAGTTCGTGCACGATCGGCTGCAACTGGCCGACGCCGCCACCGTTGAGCAGCAGCGACAGCGCGCCGAGAACCTGCTCGATCTCGGTGGCGTGCCGGGTGCGGTCGAGGGGGATCGTGTCGCCGTCCTCGAGGCGCGCGGGATCCTTGTCCTCCGGCGGCTCGGACAGCTGGACGAACTTCTCACCGAGCAGGTTCGTCTGCTCGATGGCGGCGACCGCGTTGGCGGCGAGATCGACCGACGAGTCGAGGACGACCTCCACGTCCGCCGTCCAGCCGTCCGGTGCCACTTTGATCGTTTCGACCCGGCCCACCGGGACACCGTCGACCTTGACCGCGGACTGCGGGACGAGGTCAAGGACGTCGTCGAACTGGATCGTCAGATGCATGGGGTGGTCGCCGACATCGGGACCGCCCGGTAGTGGAACCCCGTAGATCCCCTCCGACGAGCAGGACGTCACTGCGATGGCGACGGCGCACGCACCGGCGCCGAGGATTACCGACCGCTTCATTCGCCCTCACCTCCCGTTGCGCCTTCGAATCGCGGCGACACGACACCCGGCACCGTGCCGGGCGTGACCGTCCGCTGAATGTTGTCCGCACTCATGATTCCGAACGGAAGCACGAGCGACGGAGTCTTCGCCGATTGCGTGATCTGCGACGTGATGTTGGCGCAGTTGTCGATCAGCGGCTGCATCTGACGTCCGAGTTGCTCGAAACGCGGATCGCCGGGAACCAGCTTGCCGAGGTCGATCAACTTGCACCCGACGCCGGCCGGATCCTGCAGGTCCGGGAACGCCAGGCGCGAGGCCAGAGTGCCGGACTCCGCGTCGTAGGAGTTGGCCAGGTTGCTGATCGCCAGCGGCAGCAGGGTCAGCGAGTTGACCAGTGACTCCCGGTTGTCGGCGAGGGTCTGCGTCACCGGGACCAGATCGTTCACGTTCTCGGCGAGGATCTCCCGGTTGTCGGCCACGAACTTCGACACGTCGCCCAGGGCGATCGCCAGCTGGTTCAGTGCGGCACCGAGGTTCTCCCGCTCCCCCGCCAGGAATCCGGACAGGTCGGAGAGCTGCGAGTTGAAATCGCGGACCTGCTGATCGTTGGCCGCCAGCGCACCCACGAACACCTGGAGGTTCTTCACGGTGTCGAAGAGGTCGCCGCGACTGTCGTTGAGAGTGCGGGCAGCGTCGGACAGCTGGGTGATGCTCTGCCCCAGCGCTTCACCGTTGCCGTCGAGGTTGGCGGCGCCGGTCTCGACGAACTGCGACAGCGCACCCTCCTTGTTCGCCCCGTCCGGGCCGAGCGCGGTGGAGAGCTCCTCGATGCTCGCGTACAACTGGTCGACCTCGACGGGGGTCGCGGTGCGGTCGCGCGAGATCACCGCGCCGCTGGCCATCTTCTCGCCGCCCGTGTAGGCGGGCGCGAGCTGGATGTAGCGGTCCGACACCACGGACGGCGTGACCTGCGCGGCCTTCGCGTCGGCGGGAATGTCGACGCCGCGATCGACGCGCATGTCGACCTTCACCTGATCGCCCTGTGGCTCGACGCCGTCGACGGATCCGACCTTCACACCGAGGACCCGCACATCCGAGCCCTCGTAGATGCCCACCGACTTGTCGAAGTACGCGGTGATCTTCGTGGTGCCCGCGCGGGTGAACACCCACCACAGGGCGCCGGCGATCACCAGCGCGACGATGACGATTCCCACGATGAGGGCGATCCCGCCGCGTCCTCCGCGGTCGGCTCCGTTGTCGACGTCTGCCATCAGTTACCCCCCAACGTGCGGACGGGTTCGCGCGGACCGGGAATGTCGGGCAGCCCCGGCGGCAGGAGGTTCACCACGACCTGGTCGAACCAGCGACCGTTGCCGACCACGTTCGTGTACAGGCGGACGAACGGCTCGTACAGTTTCATCGCCTTGTCCAGGTTCTCGTTGTTGGCCTTCAGGATCTCGACGACACCGTCGAGTTGTTCGAGCGCGGGACCGATGGCGGCCTCGTTGTCGCGCACGAGTCCGGTCAACTGTTGCGACAGCCGTTGAGTTCCGGTGAGCAGCTGGGAAATGGACTGCTGACGGCTGTTGAGCTCACCGAGCAGCAGCCCGGCGTCGCTGATCAACCGGTTGAATTCGACGTTGCGATCGGCGAGGACCTTGGTGGTCTTGCCGGTCGCAGCGAACAGCTTCTGCAGTTCCTGATCGCGGCTGGCGATGGTCTGCGACAGCCTGCTGACACCGTCCAGCGACGCGCGGATCTCCGTCGGAGTCCCCTCGAACGCCTGCGACAGCGTCACCATGCTCTGCGCGAGCTGATCGGAGTCGATGTCCCCCACCGTCTGCGCGGCGGCCGAGAACGCCTCGATCACGTCGTACGGAGACGTGGTGCGGTCCAACGGGATCGTGTCACTCGGGTTCAGTGTGTCCGAGCCGCGGGGGTCGAGGGCCAGGTACTTCTGCCCCAGGATCGTCTTGATCTGGATGGACGCGGACGTCTCGTCGCCGACCCACGCATCCGACACCTTGAAGGCGACGTCCACATGGTCGCCGTCGAGTTCGACGGAACTGACCTTGCCGACCTTGACGCCCGCGATCCGGACCTCGTTGTCGGGCTTGAGGCCCGCCGCCTCGGTGAATTCGGCGTGATAGGTCGACCCGGCGCCGATGAACGGCAGCGAATCGAGGAAGAAAGCCGACAGGGTTGCCAGCAGCACCACGAGAATGCCGAGGGCACCAGCCACTGCCGGGCTGCGACGTCTGCTCATCGTGTCTGCAACTCCTGTAGGCCGTCCTGCGTGCACCGTTTCGCCGAGTTCGTATAGATCGGCTGGTTGACGGTGGGCAAGCCCGTGGGCAGGTTCAGTTGGGGCGCGGTACCTGGTCCTGCGACGATGTCGACTCCACAGAGGTAGAACTGGAACCAGGATCCGTAACTGGCTGCCCGGCCGAGCTTCTCGAGCTTCACCGGAAGCGTCTGGAGAACGCTGTTGACCGTGTCGGAGTTACGGTTCAACGTCGTCGCCAGCGTGTTCAGCGACGTGATGGATTCCTGGATGGACGGTCGGGTGGGTTCGAGCAGATCTGCCGTCGCGTCGGTGAGTCCCGCGAGGGACGTCACCGCCGATCCGACGGTTCCCCGCTCGTTCGCCAGGCCCGTGACGAGCTGCTGGGTGTTGACGATCAGCGAATCGAGTTGATCGTCACGCTGATTCACCGTGGCGAGCACGTCGTTGAGGTTGTTGATCACCGCACCGATCACCCGATCCTTGTCGGCGACGGTGTTGGTGAGGCTTGCCGTGTTCTTGACGAGTTCCGTGATGGTTCCCGACTCACCCTGGAACACCTGGATGATCTGGTACGACAACTTGTTGACGTCTTCGGCGCTGAGGGTCTGGAACAGCGGGCGGAAGCCGTCGAACAGCGTGGTGAGGTTGACGGCAGGCTTGGTCCGCTCGATCGGGATCGTGTCGCCGCCGCTCATCTTCATGCCCTGCTGGCCCTCCCCCTGTTCGAGCGCGATGTAGCGCTGCCCCACGAGGTTCCGGAAGCGGATGGTCGCGGTGGTGCTGGCCGGCAGCCAGTCCCGTTCCGACACCGTGAACTGGACTTCCGCCTCGCGGTCGTCGTGGATCGCGATCTTCTCGACCTGACCCACGCGCACACCGGCGATGCGGACCTCGTCACCCTCGTTGAGCGAGGTGACGTCCGAGAAGATCGCGTTGAACTTGGTGCCACCGCCCCCGCCGAGGTTGGCGATGGTGGCCGCCAGCAGACCGGTCGCCAGGATAGTGACCACGGCGAACACGATCAGCTTGACCAATGGTGCGGTCAGACCCCTCACTTGAAGCTCACCTCAGTCCCCCTCATGGTCGGCGCGCCGACGAGTGTCGTCCAACTCGGCACGTCCTCCGGTGCCATTCCCCCGGCCTCGCCGTAGACGACGTCCAACGTGTCCTGCTCCATCTTCGAACCCGCGTAGCTCGCGGGCGTGACCTGAGCTCCGTACCCGGGGACCTGATCGGGGACGCCGGCGGGCGCCGGGAAGAAGTCGATGGTCGACGGTCCGGGGTTCCGCGACGGGACCTGGTAGGCGCCGTCGTTGTAGGACGACCCGCCCGGGTACTGCGGGAACTTCCCACCCGGTGCGGTGACGTTGTCGTAGCAAGCCGGTCCGCGGTTGTCGAGCAGGCGCGGCTCGTCCTGGTTGGGCACGTAGCGGCCCTTCGGGTTGACGAACTGCACGCTGGCACGCACACCGGGGTACGGATCGTCCGGTGCCAGTAGTTCACGGGCAACGGGAGCAGACTTCGCGAAGCCCGCGAACGTGCACTCGAAGCTCGGCGAGTAGCGGCCGAGAATCTGCAGCGCCTCACGCGAATCGGCGGCGATGCTGACGATCGACTCGGCGTTGGTCTGTAGCAGATCCGCGGTGCTCGACGCGGTTGCGGTCAGCGACACGAGCAGCGTGGAGATCTCATTCTGCTTCTCCACCACGGTATTTCCGGTGGTCCGCAGGCTGTCGAGGGCGTTGACCAGATCGGGCGCCGCCTCGGAATACGTCTGCGAGAAGTCCGCCAAACCTCGCAGATCCTCCTGGATGGCGGGAAGTTCGGTGTTCAGCCCACCGAAGATCTCCTCGAGCCGGTCGAGCGTCAGGCCGAGTTCGGCGCCGCGGCCGCTGAGTCCCTGGGACAGCGCGCCGAGCGTGTTCGCCAGGTCCTGCGGCGGAATGGCCTGTAGGAGCGGCAGCAGGCCGTCCAGAACTTCGCCGACCTCGACGGCGTTGCCGCTCTTGTCCTGACGCAGCGTGTCACCGGCCTGGATCGGCGGAGCCGTGTCGCCCTCCGGAACGATCAGCGACACATAACGTTCACCGAACAGTGTCTTGGGCAGCAGCCGCGCCGTCGCGTTGGACGGGATCAGCGGTGCCTTGTCCGGCTGGATCGCGAGAGCGAGAGTGACCTCGCCCTCCTGGGGGGTCGCCGAGCGCACCTCGCCGACGATGAGGCCGCGGACCTTCACGTCCGCATTGGGCGGCAGGGCATTTCCGGCGCTGTCGGTGAGGAGGTCGATCTTGACGACCTTGGTGAAGCTCTTGTTGAACATGCCGATGGTGAAGGCCAGGAACAACGCGAGGACGAGGAAGAACACCAGCCCCAGCACCCGTCGTCCCACAACAGATGTCGTGTTGGTCATCCGGCCACCCTCACTGTGGTCGTCGTGCCCCAGATGGCGAGGCTCAGGAAGAAGTCGAGCACGGCGATGGTGACGATCGCGGTGCGGACCGCCCGGCCCACGGCCACACCCACACCGGCGGGACCACCCGACGCGTGATAGCCGTAGTAGCAATGGATCAGGATCAGCACGAACGCGAAGATCAGCACTTTCGCGAACGAGTACAGGACGTCCTGCGGTGGCAGGAACAAGTTGAAGTAGTGGTCGTACGAGCCGGTCGACTGTCCGTTGAACACGGTACTGATGACGCGGGAGGCGAGATAGGCCGCGAGCAGACCGACGATGTACAGCGGGATGACGGCGACGAATCCCGCGATCATGCGGGTGGTGACGAGGAACGGCACACTCGGCACCGCCATGACCTCGAGCGCGTCGATCTCCTCCGAGATCCGCATGGCGCCGAGCTGCGCGGTGAAACCACAGCCGACGGTGGCCGAGAGCGCGAGTGCCGCAACGATCGGCGCGATCTCACGCGTGTTGACGTAGGCGGACAGGAAGCCGGTGAGGACCGAGCTGCCCAGCTGTTCGAGCGCGGCGAAACCCTGCAGTCCGACCACGACGCCGGTGAAGCCGGACATCATCGCGATGACGCCGATGGTGCCGCCGATGACGGCGAGCGCGCCACTGCCGAAGGTGACCTCGGCGAGCAGCCGCAGCACCTCCTTGCGGTAGTGCACGAGAGTGTGGGGTGACCAGGCGATGGCCCTGGCGTAGAACGACATCTGCTCGCCGGCCCGGTCGAGCACGTTGAGCGGCGCACGACCGACTCGGCGCGCCGCCATCAGGGTCCGGTCACCGCGTCCCTTGGCGATTGTCATAGGGTCACGATCCCTTCGCCGGAACGATCTGCAGGTACACCATGGTCAGGATCAGGTTCGCGAAGAACAACAGCAGGAACGTGATCACCACCGACTGGTTCACCGCGTCACCGACGCCCTTGGGTCCACCCTTCGGATGGAGCCCCTTGTACGCGGCGATGACACCGGCGATGACACCGAAGACGGCCGCCTTGAGCTCGCCGACCCAGATGTCGGGAAGCTGCGCGAAGGCCGAGAACGATGCCAGGTACGCACCGGGATTACCCCCTTGGAGAATGACGTTGAAGAAGTAGCCACCCGCGATGCCGACGACCGACACCAGGCCGTTGAGCAGGATCGCGACGAGCACCATGGCGAGCACCCGGGGCACGACGAGTCGCTGAATCGGGTTGATGCCGAGCACTTCCATGGCGTCGATCTCTTCGCGGATCGTCCGCGCGCCGAGATCCGCCGTTACAGCCGAGCCCGCAGCTCCGGCCACCAGTAGTGCCGTCACCAGCGGGGACCCCTGCTGGATGACGGCGAGCACGCTGGCCGCTCCCGTGAACGACTCTGCACCGAGCTGTTTGATGAGCGATCCGGTCTGCAGTGACACCACTGCGCCGAACGGAATCGCGACCATGGCCGTGGGCAGGATCGTCACGCTGGCGATGAACCAGGCCTGTTCGATGAACTCGCGGAACTGGAATGGCCGTTTGAACGTGTTTCGTGCGACGTCGACGAAGAGCTCGACGATGTTTCCGGCCTGCGTCAGCGCACCGTTGACCGGCCGCAAGACCGAGCTGCGGGTAACCCCCATCCGATATGCCTACCCTTGCCCGTGAGTGGTGTTTTCGTATCCTTCGCCCCGGTATGCGGGGATGACCTGTGTGTCTTCCTGGCTGTATGCGTAGTCGTAACCGCCGCCGCCGTTTCCGCCGGAGGTCTCGTCGAGGCTTTCCTGGATCGCGATCTGCGCGTTCTCGGGCAGGGTGTGCATGATGTGCCGGACCCGTTCCTGACGACGGGCCACGGCCTGCCGGAACGGCATCCCCGGCGTCGCCTTCATCTGCGGTACGATCCCCTCGACGTCGTCGACACCACCGGCATGGTGACCGGCATCGACCATCGCCTGCTCCTGCGCCATCTGCGCCTCGTCCTTCTCCTCCGACATCCCGATCGGACCGATCATCGTGCCGTTCAGGAACTGCTTGACCACCGGCTCCTCGCTGGTGAGCAGCACCTCCCGCGGACCGAACATCACCAGATGCCGGCGGAACAACATCCCGATGTTGTCCGGCACCGTCCGAGCCAGATTGATGTTGTGCGACACGATCAGAATCGTCGCATCGATCTCCGCGTTGATGTCGATCAACGTCTGCGAAATGTAGGTGGTGCGCACCGGATCCAGACCCGAGTCCGGCTCGTCGACGAGAATGATCTGCGGATCCAGCACCAGCGCCCGCGCCAGCCCGGCACGCTTGCGCATACCACCGGAGATCTCGCCGGGCAGCTTGTCCTCGGCCCCGAGCAGGCCGACGAGTTCCATCTTCTCCATCACGATCTTGCGGATCTCGGACTCGGACTTCTTCGTGTGCTCGCGCAACGGGAACGCCACGTTGTCGAACAGGTTCATCGACCCGAACAGCGCACCGTCCTGGAACAGCACCCCGAACAACTTCCGGATCTCGTACAGCTCCTTCGAGGAGCACTCGAGAATGTTGGTGCCGTCGATGACGATCGACCCCTGCTCCGGACGGAGCAGACCGATCAGCGACTTCAGGAACACCGATTTACCCGTGCCCGACGGCCCGAGCAACGCACTGACCTCACCGGCCGGAAGGGTCAACGTGACGTCCTGCCAGATCCTCTGCGAGCCGAAGGACTTGGTCAGTCCCTCGACGGATACCTCGACTCCCACCATTACCTCCGCGACCGTTCGATGCACTCACCCCGTGTGGGTTGGGTCACTCTATCGCATCGACGTGTTACCTGTGACAAGGGATGCTACTCATGAGTAAGGAAGCATGCCAACTGCGGGTCTCACTATGCAAAACAACGCGTCTGAACTGGGATAACGGTAGCGAAATTTTTGATCGCGCGTCCCGCTTTCGGTCAGGAATCTCGACACTCCGAAGCCCCCCGAGGACGCAAAAAAGAGGGCCACTCCCCACGGATGGGGAGTGGCCCTCTTCGTCTGCTCGGTGAGCAGCGCGGGTGAGAGACCGTCTTACTTGACGGTGATCTTCGCGCCGGCAGCCTCGAGCTTCTCCTTGGCGGCGTCGGCCGCGTCCTTGGCAACCTTCTCCAGGATGGCCTTCGGAGCACCCTCGACGAGGTCCTTGGCTTCCTTCAGGCCGAGGCCGGAAACGACCTCGCGGACGACCTTGATGACCTGGATCTTCTTGTCGCCGGCCGACTCGAGGACGACGTCGAACTCGTCCTGCTCCTCAGCAGCCTCGGCGGCAGCCGGTGCTCCGCCTGCAGCGGCAACGGCGACCGGGGCAGCGGCGGTGACCTCGAAGGTCTCCTCGAATGCCTTCACGAACTCCGAGAGCTCGAGGAGGGTGAGCTCCTTGAACTGGTCCAACAACTCTTCGGTGCTGAGCTTCGCCATTGTGGCGGTCCTTCCTGTAAGTCCCATGTCGCTGATCCGCGACCGGGCGGGGTTATAGCAGTGATGCGCGGGTGCGGATCAGCTTTCGGCTGCAGCCTCGGCGGGAGCTTCGGCAGCTCCGCCTTCTGCGGCCTTCTTTTCCTGCAGAGCAGCGGCCAGACGGGCCACCTGCGAAGCAGGAGCGTTGAACAGGCCTGCGGCCTTTGCCAAGTTGCCCTTCATCGCGCCGGCAAGCTTGGCCAACAGGATCTCGCGGGACTCGAGGTCCGCGATCTTGTTGACCTCGTCCACGGACAGCGCAGCGCCGTCCATGTAGCCGCCCTTGATGATGAGCGCCTTGTTGTCCTTAGCGAAGTTCTTCAGAGCCTTCGCAGCATCGACGGGCTCGCCCTTGATGAATGCAATGGCGGTCGGACCGACGAAAAGGTCATCAAGGCCCTCGACGCCCGCCTCAGCAGCGGCACGCTTGACCAGGGTGTTCTTGGCGACGGAGTAGGTGGCACCTTCTCCGAGAGCGCGTCGCAGTGTCGTGATGTTGCCCACCGTCAGACCACGGTATTCCGTGATCACAGCAGCGGTCGAACCCTTGAACTGCTCGGTGATCTCCGCAACTGCGGAAACCTTCTCAGGCTTTGCCATACTTCGCCTCCTCTCATGACAGTCGTTATCCCACTTCGGAACCGCTGCGCACCGCCGGGTATCCCGGAGCACACAATCCACGACATGCAAAACGCCCCGGTGCAGGGCACACGGGGCGTGAAAGGAAGCCATTCGGCCAGGGCGCGAACCCACAACCGAAACGCATCCCCCTACCTCGTCCTCCTGCGTGGGCCGCCGGACATTCCCGGACTTTCAATCACACCCTTGCGGGAGCGATCACCAACGGTCTTGGGTAGAACATGATTTGGGGTGAAGCTCGAATAGTGCATCGAACTCCGCAGGTCAGATTACGGCATGTCCTGCTCAACCGCCAAATCGCGGCCGGACCCTGACGTAGAGACGTGACCGGCGTCACCTTTCGGACGGGACTGTGACCCATCAGACCGAAGTTGGGATCAATTACCTGTTACGTCACGTAACATGTATGAGCTAGCTTTTTCTCATGACAATCCTCGAAGCCCGAGCCGTCGTGGCCGGGTCCCGGACGCGCCGCTTCCTCGCGCTCGCCGTGATCTGCCTGGCCGAACTGCTGGTCGTGCTCGACAACACCATCGTCAACGTCGCTCTCCCCTCGATCGGCGTCGAACTCCGTACCAGCGTCAGCGGCCTGCAATGGGTCGTCGACGCCTACACACTGACGTTCGCCGGGCTGCTCCTGGCGTTCGGCAACCTCGGCGACCGCTATGGGCGTCGACGCGTCATGGTCATCGGCCTGATCGGCGTCGCCGTCATGTCGATCGCGGGCGCCAACGCCGAGAGTCTGGGCCAGGTCATCGCGGCCCGCGCCGCGATGGGTGTCTTCGCCGCCGCCGTCTTCCCCGCGACCCTCGCCCTCGTCATCAACATCTTCACCGACGTGCGGGAACGAGCGCTGGCCATCGCCGCCTGGACCGCGATGGCCGGATTCGCGATCGCCATCGGCCCGATGGCCGGTGGGTGGCTGCTCGAGCACTTCAGCTGGCACTCCGTCTTCTGGATCAATGTGCCGATCGCCGTAGTCGCGGCGATTGCGACGCTCATGTTGGTGCCGGAATCGCGTGCCTCCGTCATCGGGCGCATGGACCTCCTCGGCATCGCAGCCTCGATCACCGGCATCACCGTCCTCGTGTGGGCGATCATCGAAGCCCCTCACCACGGGTGGACGTCGGCCGTCACCGTCGGCGCCGTCGCGCTCTCGATCGCGGTACTGACCGGATTCGTCTTCTGGGAGTTGCGCACCGACCACCCCGTCCTCGACCTGCGACTGTTCCGCAACCGACGGTTCTCCCTGCCCGCCCTCGCGATCGCCATCGGGTACTTCTCGATGTTCGGTTTCCTGTTCCTCATCACGCAGTACTTCCAGGGTGTCCGCGAGTACACGCCGTTCGAGTTCGGTGTCGCCTCGCTGCCGTTCGCGGTGTCGGTGGCGGTCGGCGCCCCGATCGCCACACTGCTGGCGCAGCGGGTCGGGACCACCCCGGTGATCGTGTTCGGTCTCCTCCTGACCGGGGTCGGCCTGTACCTCGGGGGCCAGGTTGCCGTCGACAGCAGTTACCTGACGGACGTGCTCCCGTCGATGGTGTCGATGGCGCTGGGCCTGGCCATCGTGCAGGGACCGGCAACCGAGTCGATCATGGCGTCGCTGCCACTCGACGAGGCCGGAGCGGGGTCGGCCGTGAACGACACGACCAGGGAAATCGGAGGAACGCTCGGGGTCGCCGTGCTCGGATCGATCGTCGCGTCGTACTACGCGACGACGATGAGTCCACTGCTCGACCGCATTCCGGCCGCATTGATGAACGACGACGAGAAAGGTTTCGCCGGCGCCACGGTCCTGAGTGTGCTCGAGATCCGCAAGCGCGAGATCCCGCCGTTCCTCGAGCAGCAGCGTGAGAATCTCATCCTCACCATGAAGACAACGGTCCTGCAGGGTTCGCACACCGCATCGCTCGTCGCGGCGGGCGCCGTCGTGGTCTGCGCGGTCGTCGTCGCGATCTTCATGCCCTGGGTGCCGGCCCGCACGGACTCCGTGATGCTGGCGTGGCGGAAGAAGACCGAACCGGAGACCGCCGACGAGAACTGAACCCGGAAAAAGCAGTTCGGCCGGTACGGAAGATTTCCGTACCGGCCGAACTGTGTGTAGCGAGACTTACGCGTCGGCATCCTCGAGAAGGTTGCGGGTGCGGTTCGGGTCCACCGGGATGCCCGGGCCGGTGGTGGTCGAAACGGTGACCTTCTTGACGTAGCGGCCCTTCGCGGAGGACGGCTTCGCACGCAGGATCTCGTCCAGCGCGGCGCCGTAGTTCTCCACCAGCTTGGCGTCGTCGAACGATGCCTTGCCGATCACGAAGTGCAGGTTGGCCTGCTTGTCGACGCGGAAGTTGATCTTTCCGCCCTTGATGTCCGCGACGGCCTTCGTGACGTCAGCCGTCACGGTGCCGGTCTTCGGGTTCGGCATCAGGCCACGCGGTCCGAGGACGCGGGCGATGCGGCCGACCTTGGCCATCTGATCGGGAGTCGCGATGGCGGCGTCGAAATCGAGCCATCCACCCTGGATCCGCTCGATGAGGTCCTCGGCGCCGACGGCGTCGGCTCCAGCTGCCTCGGCCTCGGCAGCCTTCTCTCCGACTGCGAACACGATGACGCGGGCGGTCTTACCGGTGCCGTGCGGCAGGTTGACCGTGCCGCGAACCATCTGGTCCGCCTTGCGGGGGTCGACGCCCAGACGAACTGCAACCTCGACGGTCGCGTCCATCTTGCTCGACGACGTCTCCTTCGCCAGCTTCGCAGCCTGCAGCGGGCTGTACAGCTTGTCGAAGTCGATCTTCTCAGCGGCGGCGAGATACGCCTTGCTGCGCTTTGCCATTTCTTCTGTCCTAACTTCTCACCGCAGTGTGTGTCTTGTCTGCGGTGGTGAATGGTTCAGTAGTGGTCTGGGCCTGGCCGGCCCTCCCACGCTTTCTTCGACGGCGGTGCCGTCAATCGATCTTCGACGGCGGTACCGTCGATCGATCAGGGCTGACTCAACCGTCGACCGTGATACCCATCGAGCGTGCGGTGCCGGCGATGATCTTCGCGGCCTGCTCGATGTCGTTCGCGTTGAGGTCTTCCTGCTTGGTCTTCGCGATTTCGCGCACCTGATCCATGGTCACGGAAGCGACCTTGGTCTTGTGCGGCTCGCCGGAGCCCTTCTGCACGCCAGCAGCCTTGAGCAGCAGCTTGGCAGCCGGAGGGGTCTTCAGCTTGAAATCGAAGGTCCGGTCTTCGTAGACCGAGATCTCGACCGGCACCACGTTGCCGCGCTGGGACTCAGTCGCCGCGTTGTAGGCCTTGCAGAACTCCATGATGTTCACGCCGTGCTGACCAAGCGCGGGACCCACGGGCGGTGCAGGGTTAGCCTGACCGGCCTGGATCTGAAGCTTGATGAGCCCTGCGAGCTTCTTCTTCTTGGGGGGCATCTCGTTTTCCTAATTCTTGCTGGGTGTGTTTCTTGCTACTGCAGTGCAAGTATGTGCCGCTAGATCTTCGCGACCTGCGTGAAGGACAACTCGACCGGAGTCTCGCGACCGAAGATCGAGACGAGGACCTTGAGCTTCTGCTGCTCGGCGTTGACCTCGCTGATGCTGGCGGGCAGCGTGGCGAACGGGCCGTCCATGACGGTGACCGACTCGCCGACCTCGAAGTCGACCTCGATGAGCGGTTTCGCGAAGCTCTCTCCGCCGGTCTCGCCGGCCGACACGGTTGCCGCGGCAGCCTGCTTCTTCTGCTCCTGCTGCGGGAGCAGGAACTTGGTCACCTCGTTGAGGGTCAGCGGGGACGGACGCGACGTCGCACCGACGAATCCGGTGACGCCGGGCGTGTTGCGCACAGCTCCCCAGGACTCGTCGTTGAGATCCATGCGGACCAGGATGTAGCCGGGCAGAACCTTGCGGTTGACCTGCTTGCGCTGTCCGTTCTTGATCTCGGTGACCTCTTCGGTGGGAACTTCCACCTGGAAGATGTAGTCGCCGACGTCGAGGTTCTGGACACGGGTCTCGAGGTTGGCCTTGACCTTGTTCTCGTAGCCCGCGTAGGAGTGAATGACGTACCAGTCACCGGGTGCGCGACGCAGCGCGGCCTTGAGTTCCGCAACGGGATCCTCGGGCTCTTCGGCGGTCACAGCCTCTTCGGCGGTCACGGCCTCCTCGTCGGCGACAGCTTCCTCGTCGGCTTCTGCCTCGTCCTCGGCTTCAGCCTCGTCCTCGATGATCTCGTCGGCCGGGGCGTCGTCGGCGACGTCGTCACCGAAGAATTCCGCGGCTTCGGTGCCCTCGTCGGCAGCCTCGACATCCACTTCGGCTGCCGCCTCGGCAGAAACACGCTCTTCGGCCAAGGCCTCATTCGTGTCGTTCTCGGGGGTGCTCACTGGGGCACTCGCTTCCTCTCGTCACTCACATACTTCGGATCCACCGGGGCGGATTCCGTCAACCGAACAACCAGGTGACGCCCTTGATGACCGCCAGATCCAACACGCCGATGAACGTCACCATGAACACCACGAATGCCAGGACGACGCTGGTGTAGGTGATCATCTGCTTGCGATTGGGCCAGATGACCTTGCGCAGCTCGGCGATGACCTCGCGGAAGAACCGGCGCAGGCGCTTGAAGATGTTTTCCTTGCGCGGCTTGTCGGCGCGATCCTTCTTCGCCGGCTTGACCTTGGTGGTCGTGTCCGACTTCGACTGTTCCGGTGCCTTCACGGAACTCGCGGCGACCTCGGTGCCTGCCGGAGAACGACGGCCCTGGCGCTTACCGCTGGGCTTTCCCGAGGGAGTGGCGGAACGCGTGGTGGTGGCGTCGGCCGCGGTGTCGTCGGCACCGTCCGGGCGCGTGGACCCTGAAGTGTCGCCGTCGCGCTTGGCGCGCTCCTCGCTCACGTCGTTCCTCTCAGTCGCTGGCATCCGGGGGCAGGGGCGACAGGACTTGAACCTGCAACCTGCGGTTTTGGAGACCGCTGCTCTGCCAGTTGAGCTACGCCCCTTTGGTCGGGAGAGCTGGTCCGAATCTAGCCTCGGACCAATTCTTGACCGACCTCTCTGTGATTACATGACACGCGCGCCACCCTTGCCGGCCGTACAGCACCGTAGGGCAGCGCGCAGCGCTGAGTAATCCCAGAAATCTCAGTGTACTTCAAAGCCCCGGAACAAACCCAATCCACCCGGCCGTCAGGCCAGACGGACCGTTGCGGTGGCGCGACCGAAGATCTTCTTCCCCTCGGAACGCGCCACGATCGCGACTACTGCTGTCTTGCTTTCTTCGTCGAGCGACTTCACCTTACCGGTGTACTCGACCTGCGCGGCCTCGTCCTCACGGACGTAGACCGAGCTCGTGAAACGAACGTTGTATTCCTTGACCGCACCCGGATCGCCGAGCCAGGACGTGACGAAACCGCCGCCGAGACCCATGGTGAGCATTCCGTGCGCGATCACGTTGTCCAGACCGGCGAGCTTGACGACCTCGTCGCTCCAGTGGATCGGGTTCGGATCGCCGGACACGCCCGCGTAGTTGACGAGGTCGCCACGCGTGAGCTTCACGATGCGCTCGGGGAGTTCCTCACCCACCGAGACGTCCTCGAACTTACGAAGCGCCATGCATGATCACGTCCTTGACTGCGTGAGCGATGTTCTCGTCGACCTCGCCACCGGTACGCGCGACCAGCGTCGTCCACGTGGTCTGGACGAGTTCGTCGTACTGATCGGTGACGATGTTCTTGGTGACGATGATGTCGCTGCCACCCATCTGACGGAACGACTCCAGGTAGACGTCACAGACCAGTCGGTCGCCGACCTTGATCGGCTTGTGGAATTCGAGCCGCTGGTCGGTCTGGAGGATCTGACTCGGGTCGTAGCCGGTGACGATCTCCTTGAAGAGGCGTCCCTGAGCGATGATGCCGACGAGCGAGATGAACGTCAGAGGAGCGAGGAGACCGTCGTAGCCGAGGCCCTTGGCGGCTTCCTCGTCGTGGTGAGCGGGGTGCCAGTCCTGCACGGCACGCGCGTACTCGCGCACCTTCTCGCGTCCGACCTCGTAGAAGTCGTCGACGCGGTAGTGGTGCCCGACCATCGCCAGTGCGTGCGCGGCAGGATCAGCAGGAACAGCCGCGGGCGCGTAGGCCTCTGTCTCTGTCACAGTGTCAGTCACGCGAAAGAACCTCTTCTACCCTTGACGTCAGCGCGTGAGGGCAGCCTAGAGGACTCCCTTCGCGAACGCAGCCCTTGTCCGGACCGTGTTACTTGGACTCGCGATGTGACTGGTGAGTTCCGCAGTTCGGGCAGAACTTCTTGATCTCCAGGCGATCGGGGTCGTTACGCCGATTCTTCTTGGTGATGTAGTTGCGGTGCTTGCATACCTCGCAGGCCAAAGTGATCTTGGGCCGAACGTCAGTCGAGGAGGCCACGGGATGCCTTCTTTCGGGTGAATCTGATTACGAACAATCAGGGTGGATCATGCATATTGTGTAGCGGTGACCGGACTTGAACCGGCGACGCAACGATTATGAGTCGTTTGCTCTACCAACTGAGCTACACCGCCTCGGTGTCGAGTGTCGCGCACCAGGCGCTCCACTTCAATCCAGCGAGCCCCCTAACGGAATCGAACCGTTGACCTTTTCCTTACCATGGAAACGCTCTGCCGACTGAGCTAAGGGGGCGTGCTTCGCTCGCACATCGCTGCGCGCTGAAGCCTTGACGAGATTACACAGAAGTTCCGACCAGAAACAAATTGGCTGGTCAGCGGCTTTCGTAAGTCGCTGCACCCGACACTACGCGTCTCCGGCCCGGTCCGGGCCGGGTCGGCGGGCCCGGCACCCCGTCTCACCCACGAACGGCCCGGCCTCACCCACGAACGACAGAACCCCGGTGAGCTGTCGCTCACCGGGGTTCTGTGTGTGGCAGATGTAGGATTCGAACCTACGTAGGCATAAGCCGACGGATTTACAGTCCGCTCCCATTGGCCGCTCGGGCAATCTGCCGGGGTTGCACGAGGAGCGCGAAATCTGTGGGAAATCGCTCTCCGCTGCGGAAAGAAGAATACAACGAACGGCCCCCCGTTTTGCAAACCGGGTGGATACGGGCGGTTGCGAACCGATAGCGTCGAATCTGCTCGCCGGCATTCGGCGGGTCCCCGGCCGGGTCGCGGCGGGGAGAACTAGACGAAACCGGGAGTGTGAAGTGGCTGATTCGTCCTTCGATGTGGTGAGCAAGGTCGAGCGTCAAGAGGTGGACAACGCCCTGCATCAGGCCGGCAAGGAACTGTCGACCCGGTTCGACTTCCGGAACACGGGAGCATCGATCGAATGGTCCGGCGAGGAAACCATCACCCTGACGGCCGACACGGAGGAGCGACTGCTCGCCGCCCTGGACGTCTTCAAGGAGAAGCTGATCCGGCGTGACATCTCTCTGAAGGCGTTCGACGCGGGCGAGCCGGCGCAGTCCGGGAAGATCTACAAGCTGTCCGGCAGCCTCGTCCAGGGCATCACCACGGAGAACGCCAAGAAGATCACCAAGAAGATCCGCGACGAGGGCCCCAAGGGCGTCAAGGCGCAGATCCAGGGTGACGAGCTGCGCGTGAGCAGCAAGAAGCGCGACGACCTGCAGGCCGTCATCTCCCTGCTGAAGGGTGAGGACTTCGGGATCGCGCTGCAGTTCGTGAACTACCGGTAGGCGCTGCGCGCCCGTGCGTGGTTGACGAGTCCCTGCACTCGTCGACCACGCACGGGCGGCGAAGCCGCCTACCTGCCTGCCATGCGCTCGAGGCGCTCGATCCGCTCGGCCATCGGCGGGTGGGTGGAGAACATCCGGCTCATCTTCTCGCCGGTGCGGAACGGGTTGGCGATCATCAGGTGCGACTGCGCGGCGAGCTGAGGCTCCGGCGGCAGAGGCGCGGCCTGCGTGCCACGCTCCAGCTTCCGTAGCGCCGACGCCAGCGCCAGAGGGTCGCCCGTGAGTTCGGCGCCCGACTGGTCGGCCTGGAACTCCCGGGACCGTGACACCGCGAGCTTGACGACGGTCGCGGCGATAGGCCCCAGCAGCGACACCAGGAGCAGCGCGATCGGGTTCGCGCCCTGTCCCCCGCCGCGGCCGCCGAACATGTTGGCGAACATGGCGAAGTTCGCGAGTCCCGACACGACGGCCGCCATCGCGCCTGCGACCGACGAGATCAGGATGTCGCGGTTGTAGACGTGCGACAGCTCGTGCCCGAGCACGGCCCGGAGCTCCCGCTCGTCGAGGATCTGCAGGATGCCGCTGGTGCAGCAGACCGCCGCGTGACGGGGGCTGCGCCCGGTGGCGAACGCGTTGGGCGCGCTGGTGGGGCTGATGTAGAGCCGCGGCATCGGCTGGTGCGCGGTGGTCGCCAGTTCCCGGACGATGCGGTAGATGACCGGTGCCTGCACCTCGGTGATCGGCTGGGCATGCATGGCCTTGAGCGCCATCTTGTCGCTGTTGAAGAACACGTACGCGTTCATGCCGACTGCGAACACGATGGCCAGCAGCAGGATGGTCGGGTTGCGGAACAGGGCGCCGATGAACACGATCAGCGCCGACATGCCGACCAACAGAACCAGAGTCTTCGCCCCGTTTGCGTAGCGCACGTCACGCCTTCCTTGTCGTTGTCACCCGATCACGGTCGTCCGAGTTTCGAGATCTTGATCATTCAACGAAACACGGTGGCGGGACGGTTCCCGTTCGGCGAACGAGATCGGGTGAAGACGAGTCCGGGTACTGACGATACGGCTCAGCCGACGCGCTCGATCGTGTAATCGACGAGCTTCACGAGGGCGTCGTTGGCGGGGCCCTGCGGCAGTTCGGCGAGCTGGGCGCGGGCCTGGACCGCGAACTCCTCGAGCTTCGCCTTGGCGGCCGCCATGCCGGGTGAGCGTTCGAGGAGGGCGAGCGCCTCCGCGACGTCGTCGTCGTTGGTGACGGGGCCGTCGAGGAGCACGCGCAGGCGGTCGGCCTCGGGACCCTCGTCGCGCAGCGCGTACAGGACGGGCAGCGTGTGCACGCCCTCGCGCAGGTCGGTTCCGGGGGTCTTGCCGGACTGTGCCGAGACCGACGAGATGTCGATGATGTCGTCGGAGATCTGGAAGGCGGTGCCCACGGCGTCACCGAGCCGTTCGAGCCGCTTCACGTGATCGGCGTCCGCACCGGAGAACGTGCCGCCGAAGCGCCCGCACGCCGCGATCAGCGAACCGGTCTTCTCCCAGACCACCTTGAGGTAGTGCTCGACCGGATCCTGCTCGCCGCGGAGCCCGATCGTCTCGCGCATCTGGCCCGTCACGAGTTCGGCGAACGTCTCGGCGATGATGCGCACCGCCTCGGGGCCGAGGGTCGACACGAGACGCGACGCGTGGGCGAACAGGTAGTCGCCGGCGAGGATGGCGACGCTGTTGCCCCACCGCGAGTTCGCGCTGGGCGCACCGCGGCGCATCGTGGCCTCGTCCATCACGTCGTCGTGGTACAGGGTGGCGAGGTGGACCAGTTCGACGACGGTGGCCGCCGTGACCACCGACGGGTCGGAGGCCTTCGGTCCGAGCTGGGCGGTGAGCACCGTGAAGAGGGGGCGGAAACGCTTGCCTCCCGCCTTCGCGAGATGCAATGCCGCCTCCGTCAGGAAATCCTCCCCGTCGGAGAGTTCACTGACCAGCAGTTCCTCGACTTGCTTCAGTCCTTCACGGACCGTGGCGGCGAGCTGCGGGTCGCCGAGATCGATCCCGGCGACCGTAGTGCCCACTACAGCGTCGGCAGCGGTGTGTGCTGCGCCCTCGGTGCTCACGTTCTCAGTACCCATTCCTGTCGTCAGTGACGGCGCGGCTCCGCGCCGTCGGTGGCGGCTCGGCTACCACGGTAGTGAACCTAGCGGTTCCGCCGCCCGTCGGCCTCGCCGCGGTCGTGTAGCGGAGCCTGACAGGATGTAGGCGTGGTCGCAGCAGAACAGTCGCCCGCGGGATCCCCGCTTCCCACCGCCACCGACGTCCTCGTCATCGGTGCTGGTCCGGCCGGGTCCTCGGCCGCCGCCTGGGCGGCACGCGCGGGACGCGACGTGGTCCTCGCCGACGCGGCGGTGTTTCCCCGCGACAAGACGTGTGGCGACGGACTCACCCCCCGCGCTGTCGCCGAGCTCGACCATCTCGGCCTCGGCGACTGGGTGCGGTCGAAGGGCACCAATCGCGGGCTGAGGCTCAGCGGGTTCGGGCAGGAGCTCGAACTCGAGTGGCCGGGCAGGTCGTTCCCGGCCGTCGGCAGCGCCGTGGCCCGCACCGAGCTGGACGACCGGATCCGCGCGACCGCCGTCGACGCCGGCGCCGTCATGGTGCAGGGCGCCAAGGCGATCGGCGTCGAACGCGGCGGTGACCGGGTGACGGCGGTGACCCTGAAAACGTCCGACGGGACCCACACCGTCGGCTGCCGGACGCTGATCGTCGCCGACGGCGTCCGGTCGACCCTCGGCAAGCAGCTGGGTCGCGAATGGCACCGGGACACGGCGTACGGTGTGGCCGCGCGCGCCTACATCGCCACCGACCGCAGCGCCGACCCGTGGATCACGTCCCACCTCGAACTGCGGGACGCCGCCGGGACGCTGCAGTCGGGCTACGGCTGGGTGTTCCCCCTGGGCACCGGCGAGGTGAACATCGGCGTCGGCACCCTGGCCACCGCCAAACGTCCGGCCCCGGGCGCGCTACGCCCCCTCCTGGACCTGTACACGGCGCAGCGCCGCGAAGAGTGGAACTGGGACGGGGAGTTGCGGGCCGTCGCGTCGGCGTTGCTGCCGATGGGAGGTGCGGTGTCGCACATCGCAGGCCGGAACTGGGCGATCATCGGCGACGCGGCCGCGTGTGTGAATCCGCTGAACGGCGAGGGCATCGACTACGGGCTCGAAGGCGGGCGCCTCGTCGCGGAGATCCTCGACGCCGACGACCTGACCCAGCTGTGGCCGTCGATCCTGAGGGAGCGGTACGGCCGGGCGTTCTCCGTGGCCCGGCGACTCGCCGGACTCCTGACCGTGCCCCGGGTCCTGCCCGCGTCCGGCCCGGTGGCGATGCGGTCCCGCGCGCTGATGACCGTCGCGGTGCGTGTGATGGGCAACCTCGTCACCGAGGAGGACAGCGACCTCACCGCCCGCGCGTGGCGGGCATCCGGCCTGGTGTCGCAGAAGGTCGACTCGCGACCGCTGTTCGGCTGACGGTCAGCGCGTGGCGCGGTGCAGGGCGACCACGCCGCCGGTGAGGTTGCGCCACTGCACGTTCCGCCAGCCGGCCGCCTCGATGCGCAGCGCGAGTTCCTGCTGGGTGGGCCAGGCGCGGATGGACTCGGCGAGGTACACGTAGGCGTCGGGGTTGCTGCTGACGGCGCGCGCGACCCGCGGCAGCGCCTTCATCAGGTACTCCATGTAGACCGTGCGGAAGGGCCCGAACACCGGCGTCGAGAACTCGCTCACCACGAGACGCCCACCCGGTTTGGTGACCCGGGCGATCTCGCGGAGGCCGGCGTCGAAGTCGGAGACGTTGCGCAGCCCGAAGGAGATGGTGGCGGCGTCGAACACGGCGTCGGCGTAGGGCAGGTGCATCGCGTCGCCCGCGACCATCGGCACCTGGCGGCCGCTGCCTGCCTGCAGCATCCCCTTGGAGAAATCGGTGGCCACACACCAGGCGCCCGACCGTCCGAGTTCGACGGTGGACACGCCGGTCCCGGCGGCGAGGTCGAGAACCCGCTCCCCCGGCTTCAGTGCCAGGGCCGAACGCGTCGCCTTGCGCCAACTGCGGTCCTGGCCGAACGAGAGGATCGTGTTGGTGAGGTCGTAGCGCTTCGCGACGCCGTCGAACATCGACGCGACCTCGTGCGGATCCTTTTCGAGCGACGCCCGCGAACCGTGTGTAGTTGCCACGCCCGAAACGCTACCAACCGTGCCCGGCGCCGGCGTCGGCGCCGGGCACGGTGGCGCGGCGGTCACTTCTTCGAGACGCGGACCAGCTTCTTGTTGACGAACTCGTCCATCCCCCACGGACCGAGTTCACGGCCGACGCCGGAGCGTTTGACGCCGCCGAACGGCAAACCGGGGAGCGTCGTGCCGTGCTCGTTGACGTACGCCATCCCGACGTCGAGCCGGTCGGCCACCTCGCGGGCACCGTCGAGGTCGCTGCTCCACACCGAACCGCTGAGACCGTAGGCGGAGGAGTTGGCGAGTTCGACGGCCTCGTCGGCGGTGGCTACCTTGTAGACGACGCCGACCGGCCCGAACAGTTCCTCGCTGTATGCGCGCATCTCGGGGGTCACGTCGACGAGCAGCGTCGGTTCGACGTACGAGCCGGGACCGTCGATCTTCTTCCCGCCCGCGAGGAGCGTCGCGCCCTTGGCGACGGCGTCCTCGATCTGCTCGATCAGGGAATCCGCGGCGGTCTGCGAGGACAGCGGCCCGAGGACGGTCTTGGCGTCGAGCGGATCGCCCGTCGGTGTGGCCTTGAACGACTCGGCGAGTTTCGCGACGAACTCGTCGTAGTTCGGTTCCGTCACGATGAACCGCTTCGGCGAGTTGCAGGCCTGGCCGGCGTTGGACAGGCGGGCCCGGGTCGCCGTCTTGACGGTGGCGTCCATGTCCTCGGTGTCGAGGACGACGAACACGTCGGAACCGCCGAGTTCGAGGACGACCTTCTTGAGGTTGCGGCCCGCCGTCTCGGCGACGCTGATCCCGGCCCGTTCACTGCCGGTGAGGGAGACGCCCTGGACGCGCGGATCCGCGATCATGTCGGCGATCTGCTCGTTGGTGGCGAACACGTTGACGTACGCGTCCTCCGGGAGGCCGGCCTGCCGGAAGATCTCCTCCATCAGCAGCGCCGACTGCGGACAGTTCGGGGCGTGCTTGAGCAGCACGGTGTTGCCTAGCACGAGGTTCGGTGCCGCGAAGCGCGCGACCTGGTAGTACGGGTAGTTCCACGGCATCACACCGACGAGCGCACCGATCGGCCTGCGGTAGACCACGGATTCGTCGGCGCCGGGCACGTCGAGCCGTTCCGCCTCCAGCAGTGCGGGGCCGTTGTCGGCGTAGTAGCGGTAGATCGCCGAGGAGAGTTTGACCTCGCCTTTGGCCTCCCGGACGGGCTTGCCCATCTCGAGCGCGATCATCCGCGCCAGTTCGTCCTCGCGCTCGGCGTAGAGGTCCGCGGTCCGGCCCAGAATGCGGGCTCGTTCCTCGGCGGGGGTCGTCCGCCAGCTCAGGTATCCGCTGTGGGCGCGTGCGAGCGCCGACTCCACTCCCACATCGTCCAAGGTCTCGAATTCCCGGACGGTTTCACCGGTCGCGGGATTGACAGTCTTGTACTTCGCCATACCCCGGGCAACGACGAGCCGGTCGCTCGAATTCCCCGCCGACGCCGAGCCGCCGGTCAGGCGGCTCGGGTTTCGCGAAAGCCCTGACCGCCTGCGACCGCCACATAGTGGCCCAGCAGCTCGTCGCAGATCGCGGGCCACGTGCGGTGCAGCACCGACTGCCGGGCGGCCTCCCCGAAGCGGGCCCGCATGCGACGGTCCCGCAGCGCGTCGACGGCACTCGGCAGCAGTTCGCCGAACCGGTCGACCGGCAGCAGATAGCCGTTGCGGCAGTGCGCGACCAGATCGCGGGGTCCACCGGCGTCCGGTCCGATCACCGGCACCCCGCTGGAGAGCGCTTCCTGCACCGCCTGGCAGAACGTCTCGTGCTCGCCGGGATGGACGAAGACGTCCAGGCTCGCGTACGCCTCGGCGAGCTCCGCACCACCGAGTTGGCCGGTGAAGACCGCGTCGGGCATCAACCGCTGCAAGCGGCTCCGCTCGGGACCGTCGCCGACGATCACCAGCCGGACCCGCTGGTCGCCCGCCAGCGCGGCCAGCCGCTCGACGTGCTTCTCGGGTGCGAGCCTGCCCACGAAACCGACGACCAGCCGGTCGGAGCCGCCCAGCCAGGAGTCCCGCAGTCCGGTGCTGCGGCGGGACGGCGCGAATCGAGTGGTCTCCACACCGCGCGCCCAGCGGTGGACCCTCGGAATCCGCTGCTCGGCCAGGGCCTCGACCGCCGACGTGGACGGCGCGAGGGTGCGCGTGCAGCCCCGGTGGATGCGCCGCGTCCAGGCCCACGCCGCCCGGCTGGTGATGCCGAGGCCGTAGCTTTCGGCGAACCCCGCCACGTCCGTCTGGTACACCGCGACCGTGGGGACGTCGAGCCGGTGCGCCGCACCGAGCCCGCCCGCCCCGAGGAGGAACGGCGACGCCAGGTGCACGACGTCGGGGTCGAACGACCGCAGCGCGGCGGTGAGTCCGGGCTGCGGCAGACCCACCGGGAGCGAACTGACCTTGGGGACCATCACCGCGGGCACCCGGTGGACGGGCACACCGTCGTGTTCGGTCGGCGCCGGTGCCTGCGATCCGACCGTGTCCGGGGCGACGACCATCGCCTGGTGTCCGGTGCGCTGCAGATGGTCGAGAACCCGCAGCACCGAGTTGGTCACACCGTTCATGTTGGGAAGAAACGATTCCGCGACGATGGCTACTCTCACGCGCTCAGCGTGGCAGTGCTCGTGGTCACAGCAGCGAGATCGACGTGACTGTCGCGCGAAGTTCCGGGAAATTCAGGATGACACTGCCGGCGCGGACTCCGCCGAGATCTCGCGGCGCCGGAGATACCAGAGCACCGGTCCCGCGATCAGCCACGTCACCACGATCAGCGAACCGGCGGGGATCACGGCCACGCTGGCGTCGCGCCCGGACACGCGCACCAGGTCGGGGTCGCTGCGCGCGTACTCGACGTCGATCCGCTGACCCACCGTGAGGTTGGTCGGGTACAACACACCGAGTTCGGGGTTGTGCGTCACGCCGTCCGGGGTGACGAAACTGATGGCCGACCGCAACGATCCCGCCGACAGCACCTCCGCCGTGGCCACGCCGCGGTCGGATTGAATGGTGTGGTCGTTGCGCCAGGCGGCGAGGACGAGGAGCACGGCCAGGATCGAGATGCCGATCGCCGCCACCAGCACCCCGCGCCGGACCCGCCGCGTCACCCGCGCATTCACAGTTGTGCCCGCACCGCGGCGTGCAGTTCGCGCAGCCCGGAACGTTCGGTGGTCACCTCGAGCACCCGGATTCCGCGGTCGCCGGGCGCGTCGGGCGTGCTCAGCCGCGTCGACAGCTCACCCACCCCCACCAGGTGATGCTCCACCCGGTAGGCGGCGCAGAGTGCGGCGAGATCCATCCCGTGCGGAGTGCCGAAGACCCGCTCGAACACCCCGGCGTACTGCGGATCGCCCTGTTCGAGCAATTCGAAGATGCCACCGCCGTCGTCGTTGGCGACGACGATCGTCAGGTCCCGGGGCCGCGGTTCGCCCGAGCCGATGAGCAGCCCGGACGCGTCGTGCAGGAACGTGAGGTCGCCGAGCAGGGCCACCGTGCGTCCCTCCTCGTAGGCGAGCGCCGCCCCGACGGCGGCGGACACGGTGCCGTCGATCCCGGCGACACCCCGGTTGGACAGCACCCGGACCTTCGGCGCCGGATAGCTGACCAGTGCGGCGTCCCGGACAGGGTTGGACGCGCCGAGCAGCAACTGGTCGCCGTCGGTGAGGGCGTCCATGACGGCGGCCGCCACATGGAGGCCCGTCGCCTTCGGGTGGGCGGCGAGTTGCGCGCGCACCGCCTTGTCGGTGTGTTCGGACAGCGTGCGGCACCTGTTGATCCAGGCCCGGTCGGGTTCACCGGTCACCACCGCGCGGGTTCCGGTGGCCAGCACGTTCCCGGACACGTCGGGCCAGCGGGGGCCGGTGGTGAGCGCGTAGACGGCCACCGCCGGATCGGCGAGGACCTTCGACACGGACCGGTGCAGGGTGGGGCGTCCGGTGATGACGGCCTGCCGCGGCTTGAGCTGGGGCAGCGCCATCGGATGCACCGGGATGCCGTGCAGGGGCGCGGTCGGCTCGGCGACCGTCGGAAGGCCGGCGAGTTCCGGCCGAAGCGCCGATCCGTGCCCGGAGATCACGATGGTGTCCGCGGTGATGTCGAGGTCCATCGCCACGTCGAGCGTCGCGTGCTGGGTGGTGGTCCACGCCGCCCCACCCGGCCGTCCCTGCGGGACCGGGCCCTGCGCGTGCACGTCGGGGACGAGCGGTTCCCGGAGCGGGATGTCGAAGTGCACGGGTCCGGCGTTGCCCGACCTCGTGCCGCGCGCGGCGGCGAGGACCCGGCAGACCGCCGAACGCCACTGGCTGTTCTGCGCGTCGTCCTCGGCCAGGCCGAGGCTGACGGTCGCGCGCACCTGGCTTCCGAACAGGCCGAGTTGCTCGATGGTCTGGTTGGCGCCGGTGCCGAGCATCTCGTACGGGCGGTTGGCGCTGAGCACCACGAGCGGCACCCGGGCGTAGTTGGCCTCGAGGACGGCGGGACCGAGATTGGCGACCGCGGTGCCGGACGTCATGACGATCGGAACGGGACGCTTGCCTGCCACGGCCAGGCCGAGCGCGAGGAATCCCGCGGTGCGCTCGTCGATGCGCATGTGCAGACGCAGTCGGCCCTGGAGGTCGGCGGCCTGCAGGGCGAACGCCAGCGGCGCATTCCGCGAACCCGGGCAGAGCACGACCTCGCGTACTCCCCCGCGGACCAGTTCGTCGACGACCGCGGTGGCTTGAGCAGTGGACGGGTTCACGCCATCAAGAGTGTCAGATACTCCGGCACCCCCGTCCGGCGACCTGGCCGGGTGAGTTCACGGCCACATTCCGGGCGCTGACACCATGTGGGCATGCGCACTCTCTTCGATCCCGCCGAGCTACCTCCACGCCGCATCTACCAGGTGCTGACCGCCTCGGTGGTGCCGCGACCGATCGCGTGGGTGTCCACGGTCTCGGCGGACGGGGTGGCCAACCTGGCCCCTTACAGCTTCTTCTCGGTGTCCAGCACGCAGCCGCCGGTGGTGCAGTTCACGTCCGTCACCCGCAAGGACAGCCTCCGGAACATCGAGGCGACGGGTGAGTTCGTGATCAACCTGGCGACGGAGCCCCTGGTGGCGGCCGTCAACGCCAGTTCCGCCACCTACGGCAGTGATGTCGACGAGTTCGCCGCGCTGGGCATCGAGACCGAGCCCAGCGAGCGGGTCCGGCCGGTCCGGGTCGCGGGTTCGCCGGTCGCCATCGAATGCACCCTGCACGGGGTGACCCCGGTCGGCGACTCGTTCGTGGTGATGGGCGACGTCGTCACGATCGCGGTGCGTCCCGAGGCGCTCGCCGACGACGGGCTTCCGGACTTCACCGAACTCGCCCCGCTCAGCCGCCTCGGCCGCAATGAGTGGGGTCTGCCGCCGAGGGTCGTGATGCTGGACCGCCCGCACCGCCCCGAGTGACGGATCAATTGGTTAGGCTTACCTGATAACCGCACCGCAACCGGGGGAGCTACCACCGACATGGCCCAGCGCAGCAAGTTCGTCAAACCTCAGAGTCGCCGGATCGCGTCCGCACGAGTGGTCGCAGGCAAGCAGATCAGCCCGAACTTCGTCCGCGTCACCATCGCGGGTGAGGAACTCGACTCCGTCAGCCCCATGGGCTTCGACCAGTGGTTCCGGATGTTCATCCCCCAGCAGGGTCAGAGCGCCCTGCGGCTACCGACCAGCGCGAGCAACCTCTGGTACGCCCAGTACAAGCTGATGTCCAAGGACACCCGGCCGGTAGTGCGCAACTACACGGTCCGCGAACTCCGCGTCGCAGGGTCGGGAGCGTTCGGCGACACCACCGAGATCGACATCGACTTCGCCTCGCACGGCGACCTCGGTCCCGCGTCGGCGTGGGCGAACGCGGCGGCGGCCGGTGACGAGGTGGCGATCCTCGACGAGGGCCTGATCTACAACCCGACTCCGGACGCCGAGTGGCAGCTGCTCGTCGGGGACGAGAGCGCGCTTCCCGCAATCGTCGGGATCCTGCGTTCGGCACCACAGGACCTGCGGGCCGAGGTGTTCGTCGAGATTCCCGATGCCGAAGACGCTCAGGACGTTTCGGTGGGTGACGGCGTGAACGTGCACTGGCTGGTCCGCGAGGACGCCGACGCCCGCCCGGGGGTGCTCGCACTGAACACGGTGAAGCAGGCGGAATTGCCCGCCGGGCCCTCCTACACGTTCGTTGCAGGCGAGAGCGAGCTGACGACGGCGTTGCGGCGCCACCTGGTGAACGAGCGCCGCATCCCGAAGTCGAACATTTCGTTCACCGGGTATTGGCGCTTCGGTCACGCGGCCAACTGACCACAGGTGAGTGGCAAAGAGTGCCGGGGCACGCTTTGCCACTCACCTGGGTTCTCAGTTGGCGTGCTTCTGGACGAGGGCGCCCAGACGCGGAAGTGCCTCGATCACATTCTTCTTCGCCGACGGGCGCAGCGACGAGTACACCTTCTTGACAGCGCCGCGGTCGCTGCCCTCGATGCGCTCGTCGGTCACACCGAGCAGCGAGTCCGCGACCTCGTCGCTACGCGCGACCAGGTACTCGGAGAATCCGGCCTCACCGCTGGCGGTGAACGACTGCCAGTACGGTTCGAGCTTGGTGACGAACGCCGGCAGCAGACCCTCGATGGCGTCCGGCACGATCGACGGTCCCACCTTCTTGACGGCGCCGTATCCACCCTTGAGTGCCAGTCCCGAGGCCCCCGACTTGTCCGAAACCTCCGCGTCGATGAGAGCCTGGACGTCTGCGATGACCGCAGGAACGCGCGACTCGTCGAGCAGGGTTTCGTTCAGAGCTGCAACCACTTTCAATGCCTCCGTATTGACTGAGCGATCAGGTCCGGCCAGACACTATACGAAAAACCGGACGCCGCGTTGTTCGAGCAGGCCATGGCACCGGCGCGCCCGCTCGATCCACCAGCGTGAACGCTCCGCGGACGCGGCGAGAGCCGTGACGCGTTCGACGTCGGGTGCCACCGCCTCGACGGCGAGCTCACCGTCGACGGGTTCGCGGGCGCGGGCCACGTCCGCCTCGAACAGTCCCCCGGTACCGAGACCGCACGCGAACTGCAATTCGGGGAGGGCCGCGGCGGCTGCGACACCGGCAGCGATGCCGACGGCGGTGTCCAGGGCGCTCGACACGACCACCGGCACACCGTGCGAGGACAACTCGTCGGCGAGCGCCAGCAGTCGCCGCATCCCGCCGAGCGGGGCGACCTTCACGACGGCCACGTCCGCGCCGCCTGCCCGCACGACCTTCAGCGGATCCTCGGCCCGCCGGATGCTCTCGTCGGCGGCCACCCGCACGTCGGGCATCCGCCTGCGGACCTCCACCAACTCGGGCACGCTCGCGCACGGCTGCTCGGCGTATTCGAGCGGACCGTCGGCGGTCAGTGCCCGCAGCGCGGCCTCGGCCTCGTCGACCGACCAGCCGCCGTTGGCGTCGACGCGCACGTTCGGGACGAGCGCGCGGACCGCCCGCACCCGCGCGACGTCGTCGTCGAGGGTCTGACCGCCCTCGGCCACTTTCACTTTCGCGGTCCGTGCACCGGGGTACCGCGCGAGCACGTCGGGCACCCGGGCGGCGTCGACGGCGGGGACGGTCGCGTTGATCGGTACCCGCGTTCGCACCGCGGGCGGCGGTCCGAGCCAGGCGTCCTCGATCGCCGACTGCAACCAGTGCGCCGCCTCGTCGTCCGCGTATTCGGGAAACGGTGCGAACTCGCCCCATCCCGCGGGACCGCGCAGCAGCAATGCTTCTCGCGTCGTGATGCCGCGGAACCGCACGCGCATGGGCAGACTCACCACGACCGCGTCGGCCAGAACCTCCCCGACGGAGGGCAGGGACGTCACGGGTCAGGGCTGCCCGGGCAGGAGCACCAGCATGAGCGCCTCGCATTCGGCGAGGAGCGTCTCACCGTGTGTCATCCGGGCGGTGATGTAAGTCTTGCGCCCGTCGACGCGGTCCACCTTGCCTTCGATGGCGAGCGTGGTGTTCAGCGGTGTGATCGCGCGGTAGTCGACGTGCAGGTACGCGGTGCGGCTGATGGGCCGGCCGTACGCGTGGACGATCATGCCCATCAGGTCGTCGAACAGCAGCGGCAGCGTGCCGCCGTGCGCGGCGCCGTTCCCCCCGAGGTGGTAGCGGCGGAACATTCCGGTGCTTCGCACCCCGTCGGGCCCGAACTTCTCGATGTTCCACGGCGGCAGAAGGAGACTCCCCCTGCCGGGCAGTTCGATCGTGCGGCCCGCCGGCGACCGCCCCTCGGGCGCGACGTGCGGCCCGAGCAGTTCGGCCAGTTTCTCCACCTGGTCCGCGGCCGCGGCGAGCACGTCGTCCGGGGCGTCCACGGACACCGCGAGGTCCTGCAGCGTGCGCATTCCGTCGACGAACCGGGCCCAGTCGGGACCGGGCGTCACCGGCTCGTACTTGGGGAACCCGCCGTGGTGCTCGTACTCGTCGTCGCCGTCGTAATCGAGACGGGTGACGTCCGCAGCCTGTTCGCTCATACCTGCACGGTAAACCCGGGCAAACTCCTGCGCGCGCGGACACCCGCCAACGGCACCCGATAACCTCGGAGCCGTGACTTTCAACCCGCAGCACTGGCGACCGGTTCCCGGTTTCGAGAACCTGACCGACATCACGTACCACCGGCATGTCACCCAGGGAATCGTCCGGGTGGCGTTCGACCGTCCCGAAGTACGCAACGCCTTCCGCCCGCACACCGTCGACGAGTTGTACCGGGCGCTGGACCACGCCCGGATGACGTCCGACGTGGGTGCCGTGCTGCTCACCGGCAACGGTCCGAGCCCCAAGGACGAAGGCTGGGCGTTCTGCTCCGGCGGCGACCAGCGCATCCGCGGGCGCAGCGGATACCAGTATGCGGAAGGCGAAACCGCGGACACCGTCGACAAGGCCCGCGCCGGACGACTCCACATCCTCGAGGTCCAGCGGCTGATCCGGTTCATGCCGAAAGTCGTCATCTGCCTCGTCAACGGCTGGGCCGCGGGCGGCGGTCACAGCCTGCACGTCGTGTGCGACCTGACGCTCGCCAGCCGCGAACACGCCCGGTTCAAGCAGACCGACGCCGACGTCGGCAGCTTCGACGGCGGCTACGGCAGCGCCTACCTCGCCAAGATGGTCGGCCAGAAGTTCGCCCGCGAAATCTTCTTCCTCGGCGAGACGTACACCGCGGAGGAAATGCATCAGATGGGCGCCGTCAACAAGGTCGTCGATCATGCCGAACTCGAGGACGTCGCGATCGACTGGGCCACCAAGATCAACGGCAAGTCCCCGCAGGCACAGCGCATGCTCAAATACGCGTTCAACCTGCAGGACGACGGCCTCGTCGGGCAGCAATTGTTCGCGGGCGAGGCAACCCGAATGGCGTACATGACCGACGAGGCGGTCGAGGGCCGCGACTCCTTCCTCGAAAAGCGCGAACCCGACTGGAAGCCGTACCCCTGGTACTTCTGACGCGACCTGTAGCTATATGTACTCGACCGACATGCGGTCGATCGTGCCGTTGAACGGGAACGGCGCCCGGTCGTAGTAGTCCAGCGACACCGGGGAACCGAGGCAGGTGCCGACGTCGAGGCAGTCGTTGGCTGTGAACAGCAACGGCACACTCACCGGCACCTGCCCCTCCCCGACGACACTGCCGTCGACGCAGAGCTTCACGTTCAGCGGGCCACCGGGCCTCGCCTCCACGAATTCCGTGACCACCTCCACCTTTCGCGTGCCCGGCGGGAGCGGCACGGTCGAACGAATCTTCGTCCGCATCAGGATGAACAGGTTGTATTCGTAACAGAGGTAGCCGTCGTCGACGAAGCACGTCAGCCCGCCCGCGTTGCTCCCCAGTGCGTACAGCACTCCGCTCGGGCTCTCCGGCGCGGTGAGGTCGAGGGTGACCCGGTTGTTCTTGTTGCCCAGACCGGGAGCGCAGAACTCGGGCATGCGGATCGTGTCGCCGGAGAACTCCCAGCTCGTGTACGGCGTCGTGATCCGCTGCTCGGGATGCAGTGCGACCACCCACAGCCCGCCACCGACGGGGAGCGCATTGTTCTTCGCCGCCTCGATCACGAACAGTTCCCGCAGTTGCGCCAACTTCTCCGGATGCTGCTCGGCGAGATCCCGGTTCTGGGTCCAGTCCTCGTCCAGGTTGTAGAGCTCCCACACGTCGTCGTCCGGACTCCAGTCGCGGATGCCGCCCGGCATACCCGCCGCCCAGGGTGCGCGCGGCCCGAACGCGGACGCCATCCAGCCGTCGTGGTAGATCGCCCGGCTGCCCATGATCTCGAAGTACTGGGTGAGCTTCCCTCCGGAGGCATCGCGGTCGACGAGAGTCTGCGCGAAGCCGGCGCCGTCGATCGGGTCCTGCGGAACACCGTTCACCGTCCGCGGCGGAGTGATCCCGACGATGTCGAACAGCGTCGGCATCACGTCGTTGCAGTGCAGGAAATGCGTGCGGGGTGCCGGGTCCGGTGCCACCTTCGCCGGCCACCGGGCGACCATCGGGTTGCGGGTGCCACCGAGATGGGAGGCCAGCAGTTTCATCCCCTTGTACGGTGCGCTGCCCGCCCACGCCCAGCCCGCGTGATACATGTTGTCGGTCTTCGGCGACCCCAGGACGTCGAGGCCACCGAGCTCCTCGAGCGCTGCGATGTGCTGCGCCGGTGTGGTCGGAATGCCGTTCTGCGCCAACAGTTCACTGATCGTGCCGTTCTGGCCCTCACCGGACGAGCCGTTGTCGCCCCAGATGTACAGGACCAGGGTGTCGTCCCGGTACCCCAGGCGGTCCAGTTCGTCGAACAGCCTGCCCACCTGGACGTCACAGTGCTCGGCGTACCCGGCGGCCACCTCCATCAGCCGGCGCTGGAACGGTTTCTCGTCCTCGGGAATGTCGTCCCACGCCGCCATGGTCGGGTCGCGGTCGGTCAGCTCCGCCTCGGGGGGAATCCAGCCCTTCTCCTTCGCCCTCGCGAAGACCCGCTCCCGGTACGCGTCCCAGCCGTCGTCGAACTTCCCGCCGTACTTGTCGGCCCACGGCTTCATGATGTGGTGCGGTCCGTGCAGGCAGCCGCTGGCCCAGTACATGAAGAACGGCTTGTCCGCCTCGAACGCCTTGTGCCTGCGCAGCCAGCCGATCGCGTCGTCCGCGAGATCCTCGCTGAGGTGATAGCCCTGCTCCGGGGTCTTCGGGGGCAGCACCACCGTCGTGTTCCGCACCAGGTTCGGTTCGTACTGCGACGCCTCGCCGGCGAGGAAGCCGTAGAAGTACTCGAACCCGAGACCGGTCGGCCAGTTGTCGAACGGACCTGCTGCGGTGGTCTCCTCGGCGGGAGTGTTGTGCCATTTCCCGAATGCGGCGGTGCTGTAGCCGTACTGGCGCAGCACTTCGGCCCCCGTCGCGCTCGACCGCGGGATGTGGCCGGAGTAGCCGTCCCAGTCGTTGGCCAGCTCCGCGATCTGCCCGTTCCCGACGCGGTGATGGTTGCGCCCGGTCAGCAGCGACGCACGGGTCGGTGAACACATTGCGGTCGTATGGAATCGGTTGTAGCCGACACCGTCCTGCAGCATCGCGTCGAGTGTCGGGGTGTTCACCTCACCTCCGAGCCCGCTCGGCAGGCCCGGCCCGGCGTCGTCGATGAGGACGATCAGAATGTTCGGGGCGTCGTCGTGGAGCCGCCGCTCCTTGGGACTCGGGCTGTAGACCGACTCCTGCATGGTCCGGCCCGCGATGCTTCCCGACGGCGTCGGCGGGAACGGTAACGACTCGCCACCCGGTATCGGCTTCCCTGTCACGCTCGAACTCATGGCCCAATCCCCTCGTCGTCCACAGCCGTCAATCCAGTCCAGCACCGGGCGAGCGCGTGGGAGTAGACCCTCGGAGGGTGAATTACGCGCCCGGATTCGCCGCGTCGGCAGGAGAGGGGGCGCGGCGTGCCCGATTCGGGCACACTGACCCACATGAGCATCGACCGCGAGCTCCCCGCGCCGGAACATCGCCGTCCGCCCGGAGTGAGTGACGACACCGTCGCCGCGCTCGGGAAGCTGTCCGAGGCCCTCGAAACAGTCGAACGCGCCCGCGGCCACCTCTACTCGTTCCATCAGCTGATCGGCCACGCCGATCTCCAGCTCGGTGAGGCCGTCGACGCACTGCGGGACGCGGGTCACACCGACGTCGCGGACCGGGTGCAGTCCGAGCTCGTCGGCCGAAACGTCGTCGAGGGCCGGTGGACATTCCAGATCGTCGAGGAGTTCGACGACCAATACTGGTCGCCGCTGCGCGAGCACGAACGTGGCGCACGTCACGAACTCGCGGACGGACGGCGGCACCTGTTCGAGGCAGAGATGAAGGAAGATCGACGCACACACGGCCGGACGGGACACGAAGCCCGCCCCGGCGAAGGAGGGTGACGGGTGGAAATCCTCAGCAGCAGGACGATTCTGCGGCCGCGCGACTACGCGACGACGCTGAGCTTCTACCGCGACATCCTCGGGCTGGCCACCGCCCGCGAATACCCGGGGGGCACCGTGTTCTTCGCCGGTCAGGGCCTGATCGAGGTTGCCGCGCACGGCGGAACGGGTGAGTCGACGTCCTTCGACGGCGCCCTCTGGCTGCAGGTTCGTGACCTCACCGCGGTCCAGACCGAGCTGGTCCTCGCGGGGGTGAAGATCGACCGCGAGGCCCGGCAGGAACCGTGGGGGCTGTTCGAGATGTGGATCGCGGACCCCGACGGCATCCCGATCGTGCTGGTGCAGGTTCCGGAGGATCACCCCATCCGCCGCGACACCCGCCCGAAGAGTCAGAACTGACGAAAGGCCATACGCAGGAGTGATTCTGTACACCAGACGTCAACTGTACTTTTTCAGTTGAAATCCGCACAATCTGGGTGTGACCGCAGAGCTCGTAGTTCTCCTGGTGGTAGTCGTCACCGCCCTCGCTTTCGATTTCACGAACGGATTTCACGACACCGGCAATGCAATGGCCACCTCGATCGCGACGGGAGCTCTGCGACCCAAGGTCGCTGTCGCGCTCTCCGCATCGTTGAATCTCGTCGGCGCGTTCCTGTCCGTGGAGGTTGCGGCGACAGTCGCGAAGGGCGTGGTGAACCTCGGAGAAGTGGGCGGCGAGGATCTGCTGCTCATCGTGTTCGCGGGCCTGGTCGGCGGCATCATCTGGAATCTGGCGACGTGGCTGCTCGGCCTGCCGTCCAGCTCTTCGCACGCACTGTTCGGCGGTCTGATCGGTGCGGCCATCGCGTCCATCGGCATGAGCGGTGTCGAGTGGGGTGGGGTGCTCAGCAAGGTCGTCGTTCCCGCCGTTCTCGCCCCCGTGGTCGCGGCGCTGGTCGCCACCGCGGGCACCAAGCTGGTCTACCGGATCACCTCGGGCGTCCGGGAGGACACCAAGGAGCACGGGTTCCGCATCGGCCAGATCGGTTCCGCTTCCCTCGTGTCGCTGGCCCACGGAACCAACGACGCCCAGAAGACGATGGGCGTGATCTTCCTCGCACTGGTCGCGCACGGAAGCCTGTCCGCCGACGACGAGATGCCGTTCTGGGTGAAGCTCAGTTGCGCGATCGCCATCGCCCTCGGGACGTACCTCGGTGGCTGGCGCATCATCCGCACCCTCGGCAAGGGACTCGTGGAGATCGCCGCTCCGCAGGGCATGGCCGCGGAGTCCTCGTCCGCCGCCATCATCCTCACCTCCAGCCACCTCGGACTGCCGCTGTCCACCACCCACGTCGCGACCGGATCCATCCTCGGCACCGGACTCGGACGCAAGGGCGCCGAGGTCCGCTGGGGCATCGCCGGACGCATGGCCGTCGCGTGGCTGGTCACGCTGCCGTCGGCGGCGATCGTCGGCGCGGTGTGCTGGGTCATCGCCCACCTGATCGGCGGTCTGCCAGGCGTTCTGGTCGTGTTCGCCGCCCTGATCCTGCTCGCCGGGTTCATGTACCTGCGCTCCCGCCTGCAACCGGTGACGTCCGGCAACGTGAACGCCGAGTGGGAGTCCGGCGACGCCGCCGCTCCCGCCGAACCCACCGAACCGGAAGTGGCCGAGACCGCGGACTCCGCCGGTCCCGCCGCGAACCGCTGAGGGGGCTCCCATGACACTGCTGACCACCACCGTTCAATCGCTCTGGCAGGTCGTCCTCGTCGGTCTGCTGTTCGGCGCCGGTCTGCCCGCGATCTTCGCGCTCGGACTGCGGTCGCTCGGCGGCGCGGACACCGCCGAGGGCACCTCGCAGCCGACCGTCGCAGGCCGGATCGGCGCCTGTGCCTGCTTCGCCGTGGTGCTGATCGCGATCATCACTGGGATACTTCTGTTGATGAAGGACTTCCTGGCCAGCAGCTTCGGTATCCACATCTTCTGAGCGGCGACCACGAGTCCCCGTTCCATCGACGAAAGAGGCCGAACGCGTGCCCAAGAACTCACTTAGCTCCGTGCTCGACTGGCTACGCGCCGGGTACCCCGAGGGAGTCCCGGCGAAGGACCATTTCGCGTTGCTGGCCGTGCTGCGTCGCCGTCTCACCGACGAGGAGATCGAACAGGTCGTCGCGCTGTCGATCGAAACCGCCCACGAGACACCGCAACGCCACGTCGACTACGACAACATCCGACGCCTCATCAGCGAGATCACCCACGAGGAACCGTCCGAGGAGGACGTTGCCCGGGTGACGGAGAACCTCGAGGCCGGGGGCTGGCCGGTCGGTACCGACGCCGAGAGCGGCGACGACACCGGCGACACGGAAGAAACCCGCGACGCAGGCTAGCCATGAGCCTTCCACCGTTTCTCTCCTCCATCATCGGCTGGCTGCGTGCCGGCTACCCGAACGGCGTGCCCGAGCAGGACTACATTCCGTTGTTCGCGCTGCTCACCCGCCGCCTGTCGGAAGACGAGGTGGATGCCGTCGCCGACGCCCTCGTCGAGGAGGGCGACCTGCCCATCGAGAAGACCGACATCCAGGTGCTCATCACCAAGGTCACCGACGAGTTGCCGCTGGAATCGGACGTCGACCGGGTGCGCAGCAACCTCGCCGCGGGCGGCTGGCCGCTTGCCGGGCCGGCCCAGTGATGCGATGGCCGCTTGCCGGGCCGGCCCAGTGAGCGAATTGCGGGTCCTGCCCGTCCCACCTGGTGCCGGGGCTCTCGGCATCCTGCCGCAACTGTCGGCGATCCTGGACGGGACCGCGCCCGCCGCGCTTCCCGTGCCCGCCGCGGACGAGAGGGAGACCCGGCGGCTGACGGACGCACTGCGGCCCGGGGACCCGATCGACGACGGTGTCGCACTCGTGGTCGCGACGTCCGGGACGACGGGCGTGCCGAAGGGTGCGATGCTGTCCGCGGCTGCCCTCCGTGCCAGCGGTGAGGCGACGCACGCGCGGCTCGGCGGCCCGGGCGCCTGGCTGCTGACCCTTCCCGCCCACCACATCGCGGGCATGCAGGTGTTGCTGCGCAGTGTCCTCGCAGGGTCCGACCCGGTGGTGATCGACGTGTCCGACGGCTTCGACCCCGGCGCGCTGCCGAACGCCGTCGAGTCGATGTCCGGACCCCGCCGCTACACCTCGCTCGTCCCGACCCAGCTGGTCAAGGCGCTCGACCACCCCGAAGCCGTGACGTCGCTGGCTGCGCTCGACGCCGTCCTCCTCGGCGGCGCCGCCACCCCCGCCCCGGTCCTGCGACGCGCCGTCGACGCCGGGATCACCGTCGTCCGCACGTATGGAATGAGCGAGACGTGCGGTGGGTGCGTGTACGACGGGGTGCCCCTCGACGGCGCCCGCGTGCGAATCGACGGCGACGGCCGAGTCCTCCTCGGCGGCCCCATGCTGGCCTCCGGGTACCGCGGACTCCCCGACCATCCGGCGTTCGCGGAGCCCGGCTGGTTCCGCACCGACGACGCAGGCACCGTCACCGACGGCGTCCTCGCCATCTCCGGCAGACTCGACGAGGCCATCTCCACCGGCGGTCTCACCGTCGTCCCGCAGGTGGTCGAGGCGGCCCTCGTCGCCCACCCCGCGGTCCGGGAATGCGCGGTGGTCGGACTCCCCGACGAACGACTGGGACGCCGCGTCGCCGCCGTCGTCGTCGCCGAACCCGGCACCGCACCGACACTCGCCGAACTTCGCACCTTCGTCGGACGCGCCCTCGACTCCACCGCCGCCCCCCGCGAACTCCACCTCGTCGACTCCCTCCCCCTCCGCGGTCCCGGCAAGGTCGACCGGCGCGCGCTGGAAGCGCGGTTCGGCTAGCAGGTTCGCCGTGCGCGCGGAGTTGCACACCGATTCGTCGGATTCCCGCGCAATTGCGTGTGCTTCCGGCAATTCGGTGGGAAGCGACGGCTCATCGGCGCCGGGAGCGGGCACACGCGCGCTCGAATCGCGCCTTCACGGCGTCGAACCGTCCGAGGTCCGCCCACACCCACCTGATCACCTCGAGGCCCGTGTCCCGTATCGCGTCCTCCCGCAACTTCTCCCTCGCCACGATGTCGCCCGCCTGCCCGGAGCCGAATCGGTACTTGCCCATGCCGTCGAACTCGCCGACTACTCCCCAGCGCTCCCAGAAGAAGTCGACGCGGCCGACGAACGCGCCACCGCAGGTGCGGACTTCGTGCTGCAGATCGGGCGCCGGCATCCCGCATTCGCGCATCCTGATTCGGCTGAGCGACTCGCCGGGACTCTCGCTGCGTTCATCGAACAGTGCCACCGCGCGTCGCGCCGCCCCTATGCCTTTCCGCCGGCCGTGACGGTCCAGTACCGCCCGGACATCGTCGATCGACACGACGCCGCGGCGCAGGGCGGAGTCGCCGATCACGACGGCCTCGTCCAGAAATTCCGAACGCGCAACGTCCGCCACGGTCCGGGCGAGCGACGTCACCGCACCGACGTCGAGTCCGTGGAAGACGGCGGCGGACGCATGGCTGACCACGATCCCACCACCGTGCGCCACCACGGCCGCCGCGACCCGTGCGCGGTGCATCCCGCCCGGGTCCAGTGCTGCCGAGTGGTCGCTGTCCAGGTAGGCGCCCGCAGCCACGGAAACCAGTTGTCCCGTCGTCCTGGCGCGACGCAGTTCCGGGTCGGTCATTCCGTCGGCCAGTGCATGACGGCGAAAGATCAGGTCCTGTGCTCTCATATCGAGCATCGTGCCCCGAGGTCGACGCCGGTCGCCGCCTCCGACCAGGGGAAACAGTCGGCCTGTGGATAACCGAGGGGCTGTGGAATTCCACATCCGCACACCGATTCGTCAGATGCCCCCGCAATTGCGGCTGATTCCGGCGAATGCCTGTGAATCCGCAGGACAACAGCCCTCGTGAGCCCGTGCAAGAGGCGTGCAAGCCCGCTGCAAGGGGTGGGCTGCATCGTCTAGGGCATGAACCTCACTGCAACTCCCCCAGCCATCGAGGCCGACGGGCTCGTGAAGCTCTTCGGCCGCCAGCGCGCCGTCGACGGCGTGAGCCTGTCCGTGCCGACCGGGTCGGTGTACGGAGTGCTCGGCCCGAACGGCGCGGGCAAGACCACCACGGTGCGGATGCTTGCGACGCTGTTGCGCCCGGACGGCGGCGAGGCCCGGATCTTCGGCCACGACGTGGTGCGTGAACCGAACGCGGTGCGCTCGCTGGTCGGTGTCACGGGCCAGTATGCGTCCGTCGACGAGGACCTGTCGGCGGTCGAGAATCTGGTGATCTTCGCCCGGTTGCTCGGCCTGAGCCGGGGCGACGCACGACGCAAGTGCACGGAACTGCTCGAGGAGTTCGACCTCACCGAGGCGGCGACGAAGCCGCTGAAGAATTTCTCGGGCGGCATGCGACGGCGCCTGGACCTGGCGGCCAGCCTGATCGCCCATCCGCCGCTGTTGTTCCTCGACGAGCCGACGACGGGCCTGGACCCGCGGACTCGTGCCCAGATGTGGGACACCATCCGCCGGCTGGTCGCGGACGGGTCGACGGTGCTGCTGACCACGCAGTACCTCGACGAGGCGGACCAGCTGGCGGATCGGATCGCCGTCATCGACCGCGGGAAGGTGATCGCGGACGGCACGGCCGACGAGTTGAAGGCGTCCGTCGGCGTCTCGTCGCTGCAGTTGACCCTGGCCGATCGCGGACAGATCGACGACGCGCGTTCGGTGATCGCACACACCCTCGGCGTGGATGTGGCGATCACACCGGAGATCGGCCGCCTCACCGCACCGATGACCGATCCGTCGCTCACCGTGGAACTCCTGATCCGGTTGCGCGACCACGGGATCGCCGTCGACGAGATCACCGTCCAGAAGCCGAGTCTCGACGAGGTCTTCCTCACCATCACCGGCCACGGCGCAGAAGACACTGCCGCCGACGCCGATACCGAACGGAGCGTCGCATGACCACCGCCCTCGAATCCCGCGCACACGCGGGCCCGCAACCGATTCCGGAGGCCCGGAACCGGATCAGCCTCGAACAGTCCGTCGCCAACACGCTGACCATGGCGTACCGGGGACTACTCAAGATCAAGCACAACCCGGAGCAACTGTTCGACGTCGTCGTCCAGCCGATCATCTTCACGTTGATGTTCACGTACATCTTCGGTGGCGCCATCTCCGGCGACGTGGCGTCGTATCTGCCGATCATCATCCCGGGCATCCTGGTTCAGACGGTGATCACCACGTCGATCGTGACCGGCACCCAGTTGCGGGAAGACATGGACAAGGGCGTCTTCGACCGCTTCAAGTCGCTGCCGATCGCCCGCATCGCGCCGCTGTCCGGCGCTCTCCTCGCCGACGTCGTGCGGTACGGCATCGCCACGACCATCACGTTCACTGTCGGTATCGCGATGGGGTACCGGCCGGGCGGCGGCGTCGTCGGGGTGGTGTCGGCCGGTGTGCTCGTCGTCGTCTGCGCCTTCTCGATCAGCTGGATCTTCGCGCTGATGGGCGTCCTCATGAGCAAAGCGTCCTCGGTGCAGGGCATTTCGATGCTGATCCTGTTCCCGCTGACGTTCATGTCCAACGCGTTCGTGCCTGCCGACACGATGCCGGGCTGGATGCAGGCGTTCGTGAACGTCAACCCCGTGTCTCACGTCGTGACCGCGGTGCGGGAACTCGTCAACGACGGCCACTTCGGTGTGCACGTCGTGTGGTCGCTGCTCGGCGCCGCCGTGATCGTCGCGATCATGGCACCGCTGACGGTCCGTACCTACATGCGTAAGGCCTGACACCTCGAGAACGAGCGAGCCGGTGGACGCGGGGTCCACCGGCTCGCTTCGATTATTTCTCCAGTTCGGGGGCGTCCGCCTGCAACTCCCCCACCTCGGTCTTGAGGATCCGCATCGACCGTCCCAGGCCGCGGGCGGCGTCCGGGAGCTTCTTCGACCCGAACAGCACCACGAGCACCACCGCGATGATCGCCCAGTGGCTCGGGCTCAGCGCCCCCACTACTGCGGCTCCTCGCCGTCGGGGTACGCTGCGTCCACCTCGACCTCGACGAGCCAGCCGGCGGCGGGCAGGCTCGCGACCTCGAGCGCGAACCGGCTGGGCCGTGCGGAGTTCCGCTCCATCGGGGCGGCCGGTTCGGCGGTGCCGAGCGGGACGAGTTCAGTGTCGCCGGTGTCGAGGTTGGTGTTCGCGAAGAACTGCCGGTATGCGCGGTTCCAGCCGGCGTAGTCGGCGCGGTCGGTGCCGGGGGCGTTGTCGAGGAACACCCGCATGGTCACGACGTCCTCGAGCGTCAGTCCCTGTGCCTCGAGATTGTCGCGAATCCGCTTCAGCGCGTTGATGCCCTGCGCTTCGGTGATGGTGACTCCGGCCGGGAGTGCGCCGCCGGAGAACACGTCGGTGTCGATGTACGACTCGGGGGTGCCCTCGGGTGCGGCCTTGTTGGACGCGCCCGGGCCGATGCCGCTCGATTTGTAGACGGCGGTGCCGCCGCCGATCGCGACACCCTGCGCGATCATCGGATTCGCCTCCCCGGCTTCGAGAACGGACTTGGAGACGAACGTGCTGCCAGGTGCCTCAGCCGCCGCCTCCTCGGAGGAGCACGACGTTCCCCCGGCGATCAGAGCGGATGCGGCGAGTGCGGCGGTCACGGCCTTGGTACGAAAAGACTTCACAGTGCACAACTCCTGGTTCGGGGGAATGGGTCAGGCTTCCTGGGCGACGCGCTCGTGGATGTGGGTGACGACGTCGCGGGCGGATGTCAGCGCGCCGTGTTGCCAGGCGATGGCGTTGGACAGGTGGTCGCCGGCGAAGTAGATCTTGTCGACGGGTTCGAGCAGCTTCTCGTACTCGGGAGTGGCCGCCCCGCCGTGCGAGCCGCCGCTGCCCGCCCAGTTGGCCCAGGCACTCTCGGAGTACTTGGTGCGGCGCCAGCTGCCCGAGAACGACGAGGAGATGTCGCGGGTGTATTTGTCGCCGTGGATCTCCGAGCCCTCCGCGATCGCCTTGGCGAGCCGCTGGCGGTGGGTGAGCGACTCGAACGCCTCCTGCCGCTTGCCACTGCTGTAGTACGCGACGACCACGCCCCGGTCGGAGTTGTAGTGGTCGTACGGGAACATGATCTGCGAGATGTCCTTGTCGGTGTTGGACGCGCCGCCGTAGATGCGCTCTTCCGTCTCCCACCACCGGCGCGAGTACTCGATGCCGAGCTTTCCGGACGACGACGGCTTGGCCGCCTTCAGCGCGGTGAGCACGTCGGCGGGCAGATTGTTCTGCAGTCGTCCGACGAGGTGCGGCGGGATGGTGCAGATCGCGTAGTCGGCGGTGATCGACTTCTTCGCGCCGCCTGCGGTGTATTCGACCGTGACACCGCCGGACACGTTCTTCATCGACGTGACCTCGGCGCCGAAGACGATGTTGTCGGTGCCGATCCGGTCCTGGAACGCGTAGTAGATCCGGTCCATCCCGCCGACCGGGGTGAACATCATCATCGCCTGGTCGTAGCCGAAGTCGAAGCTGAAGTTGCGGCCGATGCCGCTGCGGATCACTTCCTGCATCGCGAACGGCTTCTTTTCGGTGCCGAAGTTCAGGCCGGCTCCGGGCTCGGAATCGTAACCGCGACGGGATGATCCGAGGTAGCGGCCGTCGTCGGACAGGTCGCCGAAGTCGCTGAGGAATTCCGACAGCGCGTCCTTGTCCTCCCGGGTCAGTACCTGGTCCAGGGCGCCCTGATCGGTGGCCTTCTTCAGCAGTTCGGACATGTAGCCGAACGTGTCGGCCTTCGCCGCCCGGTAGGTGACGGACTGTCCCGACAGGGACGTGTCGCTCGCGTAGTTCACGAACGTGTTGGCGTTCTGGTTGCCGAAGCCCTGGATCTCGACGCCGAGTTCGCGGCAGTAGTCGAGTGTGATGTGGCTCTGCGGGATGCGGGTGGCGCCGACGTTGTAGAAGTGGCCGTCCGAGAACGTGCACTTCTGGGTCTCGCCGTTCAGGTCGGTCTCCTCGGTGCCGCCCCGGGCGGTCCAGACGCGGCCGCCGGGCCGGGTGCGGGCCTCGAGGACCGTCACCGTGTATCCGGCCTTCTGCAGTTCGAATGCCGAACACAGTCCGGCGGGGCCGCCGCCGAGCACGACCACGGAGTGGCTGCCCTTCACCTTGCCGATGAGGTCGCCGGCCGCGAGCGGCTGGAAGGTGCGGGCGGGCGCGGCGGTCGACGGTGCGAGCCCGAGCGTCGACATCGCGCCGTACGCGAGTCCTGCGCCCCCAGTGGCCCCGAGGCCCTTCATGAAAGATCTACGTGTGAATGCCAATTCGCGCTCCCATTCTTGCGCCCGGCGACCCGGGTAACGTGTCCGGATTCATCCTGGGAGGCAAGCGAGTCGGGAAGTTGTCGGCGGCGAAACAGTCTGAGGCCGGCGAGCGAGAACGGGTGTGTGCCGTTCTCACTCCCGAGTCGCAGTTCGACCCGAAACCGAAACTTTTCGGCAACACGACCCGGCTAGTTTCACGCGCATGTCAGCCCTTTCCGACGCCATCGCGCGTTCATTCGCCACCGGCGAGCCCGCACGTGCGGCCCTGTCGCCGTTGCGTGCGCTAGGCAGGCGACAACTGTCGGGCGTCGAGGTTCTCGCCCAGTCGGTGGCGACGACGGCGCCTGCGGTGTCGATGGTGGTGCTTCCCGTCACCATGTTCACCCACCAGATGCTGCTCAGCGGTCTGATTACGATCGTCGTCGCGACGGTGGTGGTGTCCCTGATCGCGGTGTGCGTCTCGCAGTTCACGCGGCGCATGGCGGCCGCGGGCGGTCTCTACAGTTTCGTGTTCCAGGGCCTCGGCACCCGGGCCGCGCTGACGGCGGGCGTCGCGATGCTGACCAAGTACGTGGGCAGTGCGGTGATGACGCTGTATCACGGCGGCCAAGCCGTGATCGCGACGCTCGGCTTCTTCGGGGTGGAGTTGCGCGGGCCCACCGAGCGCCTTCTCGTGTACGCCGGGATCGCGATCGTGATCCTCGGTTGCCTGGTCCGTGGGGTGCGGTTCGCGGCTCTCGCGATCCTCGCCGTCGAATCGTGCTCGTTGCTGTTCATCGCCGGTCTGATGATCGTGACCGGCGCGGGCGGCCAGCACGCAACGGTGCCGCCGTCCGATTCCGCGTACGGACCGCTGCTCATGACTCTGGCCGCGGTGTTCGCGCTGGCCGGCTTCGAGAGTGCCACGTTCTTCGGCCCGGAGGCCAAGCGCCCGCTCGCCACGGTGACCCGCACCGTGATGCTCACTCCGATGATCTGCGGCGGCCTGTTCATCTTCTCGGCGTGGGCCGCCTGGTCCGGTCGCGCCGACACCCTGGTGAACGCGTACCTCCACGGCACCGCTACCGGTGTCGACCCGGCCGTGGTGATCGCCCTGAACCTCGGGTTGGGCACGTCGTGGCTGGCGTCGGCGATGGCGTCGTCGAATGCCGCGTCGCGCCTGCTGTATTCGATGGGCATCGAACGGGTAGTCCCGCGTCTGTTCGCCCGGGTGCACCGCAGCCACCGCACCCCGTACGCGGCGCTGGCGGTCATCGTGTGCGCCGTGTGTGCGGGTGCCGCGACGTTCAGCATCGTCGGGAAATCGACCGGATTTTCTCACGTGCAGTTGATCGCCAGGACTGCGGTGGTCGCGGCGTACGTGCTGGTGGCCGTGGCGTCGGTGCGGTTCCTCAGCCGGATCGGGGAGCACACCCCGCTCGTCCTGGCGGCGGGAGTCGCAGGCAGCGCCGCCGGCGGAATCGTCCTGGCCTACATGCTGTTCGTGAACGTGGCCCACGGATTCTCGATGGTCCCCGCCGTGGTGCTGGCCCTGTTGCTGTCGGGTTCGGCGTGGCAGTTGTACCTGCGGTGGCGCCACCCGGCGAGTCTACGGTCGATGGGGGTGTTCGACACCGCCGAGACGGACGACGTGCTGCCGGGGGCCGGGGTGTACGCGACCGATGCCGCCGGGAACCTCGCGTTGACGGCGGCTGGACGCACTCCCGGGTCCCGGTGATGGGCGCCCGAGCCGGGGAGATCGCGGGCCACGAACCACGCGCCGTGCAGAAGGCACTCGCCCTGCTGGAGGCCGTGGCTCAGCTCGGGTCCGGGGCGACGGCGAGAGACATCGCCGCACACGCGGGGATCCCCCAGGCCACGGCGTACCGGCTGCTCAATCTTTTGACCGCCGACGGCTATCTGGTGCGGATCGCCGATCTGTCCGGGTTCGCGCTGGGCCGCAGGACCCGGCAGCTGGCGGGGGCGGATGCGGCGCCGGACCCGGTCGACCACCACGCCGTGCTCGAGGAACTGCGGGAGCAGGTGCGTTTCGGGATCCATCTGGCATCGTTCGCGGGCAGCCGGGTGCGACTGATCGACCGGGATCCCGACCACGAACTCAGCGGCGAGAACACGATCGCCGCGCACCTGCACGCGTCCGCCATCGGCAAGGTCCTCCTCGCGTCCCGTCCCGAACTGGTGCCGCCGAGCCTGCGCAGGGTGACGTCGTCGACCATCACCGACTTCGGCGCGCTGCGGACCGAACTCGACGCCGTCCGGCACACCGGTTCGGCCCGCGAGGTCGACGAGGTGCGCGTCGGCCGCAGCGCTGTCGCCGTCCCGGTGCACGACGCGCAGAACGCGGTGACCGGTTGCCTCGCGGCGATCGGGAAGACGGGACGGCTGGCGGTCGACGACCCGGAGCTGACCGACCTCCTACGTTCCGGCGCGGCGCGGGTCGGCGGCCGGGTGCCCGCCTGACGCGAGGTCGCGACTCACGGCGGCGAGCACATCCAGAATCTCGGTGTGCACCGCACGACGTGACCAGGTGCCGAACCTCGCCTGCGCCGACGTCCAGTGGTCCGCCTCGACGTTCTCGAGTGCGAACGCGACGTGCCGGTGGTGTTGCAGCGAGACGCTGTCCTGCCGGGCGCGCGCCGGGACGGACAGTGCCAGCAGCGCGAGACCGCGGTCGGAATCACCGCGCGCGATCTCGAAACATCCGATGCCCGCCGCGACGGCGCCGGTGACCGGCAGATCCGGATATGCGCCCACACCCAGCCGGGACCGTGCCCACTCCGCGAGTTGCGGAACGACGTCCACGATCATCTCGGACCGGCCGTGCAGCACGTGGGCGGACACCACCGAGGCCGCCAGCACGAGTCCGTACGGATCGGCGTAGAGCGCGGCCGTGATCCGGGGGTACATCAGGTCCAGCGCCTCCCGGTACCGGGCGAGCCCCCGTTCGACGTCGCCGTCCGCCAGATCGGCTTCCGCGAGACTGCCGATGGCGGCTATCCGCCATTCGTCCTGCTGGTCGTCGGTCCCCGCGCCGGGACCGCGATGCTCGAGCAGAGTCTCGGCCAGCACCTTCCGGCCCGCCTCCACGTCGCCGTCCGCGATCAGCGCGGAGGCCTGGAAACCCCACAGCTGATTCGCCTCCTCCTGCGCGCCCAGTTTCCGCAACTTCTCGACCGCGACCTGATAGAGCCCCACCGCGTCCCGGTATCGTCCGGACTGGCTGTACAGCGAGCCGAGGAACTGTGCCGCCATCGCCGTGCCCCACACGTCACCGATCGCGGCGCACAGTTCGGAGACGGCCTGCGCGTCGCGCACGGCACCCCGGAAATCGCCGAGGTTCTCACGCATGCTGGCTCGTGCTGCCAGCGCCGCCGCATGGGTTTCCCGATCGTGCGAGCGCACCCCTTCCGCGACCGCCCTGGCGTGCCGCCGCCCCGAACCCAGAGACAGGATGACCGTCACCGCGAAGGAGGAGACCGGCGGCAGATCGGCGCGCCCGCAGAGGAGGTGCCGCAATCGCGTCCGGGTGCGGGCGAGGGTGCGGGCCTGACCGCCGAACACCAGATGCATCGCCGCGAGCAGGAACGTGTACGCCACCAATTCCGAGTCGACGTCACTCAGATCCGCGTCTTCCGTTGCCGCGAGGATCCGCGGCGTCCAGTTCATCACCTCCGAGTGCGCGCCCCGGATGGCCCACAGGCCACCGAGCACCGGGAACACGATCGCAACCGTCTCGGCGTCGCCGCGTTCCACAGCCCACCGGAGCACGGCGAGGAAGTTGTCGTGGTCGGCGTCGATGTCGTCGGCGAGCGCGACCTGGTCGGCACGGCACCGCACCAGCGCCTCCGACGCGAACGCGTGTGCCCACACTCGCTGGCGGGCAAACACTTCCGGCTCCTCGGCAGCCTCGGCGAGTCGCTCCTCGCCGTATTCCCGCACCGTCTCGAGCATGTAGTAGCGCAGCGTGTCCGACGTCTCGGACACGGACAGCAGGGATTGATTCACGAGGCCCTCGACAGCCTCCACGACATCATCGACGCCGTCCCACTCCGCGATCGTCCGGGCGGCGTCGAGGGTGAAACCGGCCGGGAACCGGCAGAGTCTGCGCAGCGCGATCTGCTGCTGCTCGCCCAGAAGCTGCCAGCTCCAATCGATGACGGCGTGCAGGGTGCGGTGCCGTTCGGGCGACGTCGGGTCGTGTGAGCGCAGCAGCGCGAACCGGTGCTCGAGCCTTCGTCCGATGTCCTCGACGCTCATGCTGCGTACCCGCGCGGCGGCCAGTTCGATTGCGAGCGGAAGGCCGTCGAGGGTGCGGCAGACACTGCGCACGGTCTCCGGGTCGAGACGCGCCGTGGGCCGTACGGCGCGGGCCCGGGCCGTGAACAATTGCACGGCGGGCGCATCGTCGTCGTCGATCGCCAGCGGCGGCAGTGGGTACACCGCCTCGGATGCGAGCATGAGCGGTGATCGGCTGGTCGCGAGGACGGTCAGCTGATCGCCTGCGGCCACCAGATCGGCCACGATCTCGGAGCAGGCCCCGACGACGTGCTCGCAGTTGTCGAGAATCAGGAGCATCGGCCCAGCCGACAGCGCTTCCCGGAGCTTTTCCCGCGCGGAATGGATGCGGCCGAGGGTGAGCCGTCCCGGCGCGATGTCGATTTCGCTGAGACCGAGGGTGCTGCTGATCGCCGCGACGACGTCCTCACTGCTGCGCAACGACGCGAGTTCCACCAGGGCCACGGACGTCCGCGCGGCGGCCCGCGCACCCAGTTCGTGCGCGAGCCGGGTCTTGCCCGCACCGCCCGGTCCGAGGATGGTCACGACACGCGAGGACGTGAGCAGTCCCTCGATCTCCACCACGTCGATGTCACGCCCCAGCAAGGCGTTCGGTGCTGCCCGGAGGCCGATCGCCGTGCGGTCCGGCGCCGCGGGGCGCCTGCCGTCCGACTCGGGTGCGCCGTCGCCGCGCAGGATCTCGGCGTGCAGGGCGACGAGGGCGGGCGACGGGTCTGCCCCCAGCCGATCCACCAGCCGCCTGCGGAAGGTCGCGAACACATCCAGCGCCTCGTTGTCACGCCCGAGCCCGGCGAGCACGCGCATGAGGTCGGCGTGCGCCCGCTCGTCGAGGGGTTCCGCGGCCACGTGGGCCTGCGCCTTCGGCAGAGCGGTCGCCCAGTCTCCCGCCTCCACCAGCGCCGCCCGGTCCGCGGCCTCGAGCCGGCCCCGGATCACCGCGGCGTCCGCTGCGAGTTCCGTTGCGGCCGCACCCTCGGGCAGGTCGGCGCCCGGGTCGCCCCGCCACAGCGCGAGCGCGTCGCGGATCTCGTCCGGCCCGGCGCCGCCGACGTGACCCCGGCCCTGTAGTCGGCGGGCCACGTCCTCCGCGCGGGTCAGGTCGACGGCGTCCCGCGATACCGCCAGCCGGTATCCGGCCGGGCCGATCTCCAGCGCCCCATCCGGCAACGCCGCCCGCAGCCGGGAGACCTGCGTGTGCAGCGCGTTCATCGGGGACCGCGGCGGATCCTCGCCCCACACTTCGTCGATGAGAGCCTGCGCGGACCGGCTCCGGCCGGGCACGCGGGCGAGGGCAACGAGCAGGCTGCGCGCGCGGGTGCCGGGGAGCGGTGCGAGCGCGCCCGATCGCCGCGTCGATACCTCACCCAACAAGGCGACCTGGATCGGTGCGCTTGCCGGTGCCACCGTCTCGTCCACGCTCATCTGCTGGTCCACCGCGTTCGATGGTATTGCACCGGGCGGACGCGAACTTCTCGAAGTTCGGTGTGGGTGCGGGCGCCTTCTCGCTCGGTGCAAAGATCGGTGCATGGCAACGGCTGCTCAATGGATCGAAGGCGCTCGTCCGCGCACCCTCCCGAACGCGATCGCCCCGGTGCTCGTGGGCACCGGCGCCGCGGCATCGCTCGGCGGCGCGGTGTGGTGGAAGGCGGTACTGGCACTGGTGGTCTCTCTCGCGTTGATCGTGGGAGTCAATTTCGCCAACGACTACTCGGACGGGATTCGCGGCACCGACGACGAGCGCGTCGGACCGCTGCGGCTCGTCGGGTCCAAGCTGGTGAAACCGTCGGCGGTGAAGGCGGCGGCCATCGCTTGCTTCGCGGTCGCCGCGGTGGCCGGCCTCGTCCTCGCGGTCACCACCGCGTGGTGGCTCGTGCTGATCGGCGCCCTGTGCATCGTGGGCGCCTGGTTCTACACGGGCGGCAAGAAGCCGTACGGGTACAGCGGCTTCGGCGAGGTCGCCGTCTTCGTGTTCTTCGGTCTCGTCGCCGTCCTGGGCACCCAGTACGTGCAGGCCGAGACGATCGATTGGGCCGGTGTGGTGTCCGCGGTCGCCGTCGGGTCGTTCTCGAGCGCGGTTCTCGTCGCCAACAATCTGCGGGACATTCCCACCGACACCGAATCCGGCAAACGCACGCTCGCCGTCCGGCTCGGCGACTCGCGTACCCGCATCCTGCACCTGGTCACGCTGACGGTCCCGTTCGTCGTGACCCTGGTCCTGGTGCTGCGCACCCCGTGGGCGCTCGTCGGACTGCTCGCGCTGCCCCTCGCCGTCCGGGCGAACGCCCCCGTCCGCTCGGGCGGCCTGGGTCTCGCACTGATTCCCGCGCTGCGGGATTCGGGGCTGGCGATGCTGATCTGGGGCGCCGCCACGGCCGTGGCACTGTCGGCCGCCTGACCCTCCGCGTCAGTCGCCGTCCGGCAGCAGAATGCCGAGGACGAAGTTGACGATCGAGATGATCAGGCCGCCCCACACGGCCGTCCAGAAGCCGTCGACGGTCAGGCCGTACTCGGTCTGGGAGCTCAGCCACGCGGTGAGCAGCAGCATCAGGGCGTTGATCACCAGGGTGAACAGGCCGAGCGTCAGGATCAGCAGCGGCAGCGACAGCAACTTCACCAGCGGCTTGACGAAGATGTTGACGACGGTGAACACCAGCGCGATGCCGAGCAGCACCACGATGTCCCAGCCGGTTCCGTTGCCCGAACTGGAGATGTCGATACCCGACACCCAGGCTGCCGCCAGCCAGATCGCGAACGCGTTGATGACGAGGCGTACCAAGAAGGTCATGCGTGCATGCTGGCACACCGATTGGACAAACGGGAACCGGGCGACCGGTCAGGCAGCGCGGTCGTCGAGCGCCGCGTGCACGCGGCGGCGGAGTTCGCCGACCCCGACCCGGACCTCGAGGATCTCCTTCGTCGTGCCCTCGGCGACGCGCAGCACCCCGAGGAAGATGTGCTCGGCGCCGATGTGATCGTCCTTGCGCGCCAGCGCCTCCCGCAGTGAGAGTTCGATCGCCTTCTTCGCGTCGCGGGTGAACCCGATGTGTCCCGACTTCCGGCCGAACCAACCGCGCTTCTCCGAGGGCTGTTCCGGATCGAGCACGCCCTTGCCGAAGTTCTGCTCGAGACTCTGCCGCACGGCGTCGAGGTCGATCCCGATCGATTCGAGTGCTTCCGCGTCGGCGTCACTCAGGGCGGTGCCGTGGGCCGCGACGGTTGATCGCGCGGTGTCCTCCTCGATGCCGGCGTCGGCGAGGATGCCGTGGACGGGTTCGGTTTTCACGGACAGCAGGGCGAGCACGAGGTGTTCGGGCCCGATCTGCGGTGACTTCACGTCGCGCGCTTCCTGCTGCGCGCCGATCACCACGGCCCGGGCGTCCGTCGAGAATCGTTCGAACATGCGCCTTACCTCCCTCTCCGGTTGTGTTTCTGGTGGACGGCCTGCCTGCTCACCTCGAGGGAGTCGGCGATCGCCTGCCAGGACCAGCCCTGGGCGCGGGCGTTGGCGACCTGGATGGCCTCGAGCCGTTCGAGGAGACGCCGCAGCGCACGCACGGCCCGCAACCCCTCGGCGGGGTCGGGGCTGCCCGCCGCTGCGGCGAGCGTGGTTGCTTCGGTCATGCATGTCAATTTAGGTTGACACCGACCGGGCGTCAACCCTGATTGACAGATTTCGGGAAGGCCGTCAGTACGCGGCGACTGCCCCGTCGACGGCGATCTGCAGGTCCTTCTGCACGACGTGCGCGATGTCCATCGGTTTCGCCGGAAGGTCGAATACCGGCTCCGACACGAACACGCTGGCCGACTTCACGTTCTCGGGGTCGGGCCCGTGGGCGTCCGGCCCGTAACTGATGCCAATGGACAGCAGCACGGGCGAGACTCCGCGGTCCGCCGCACGTTTCGCGATGTGACCGATGCCGCTGTTGATGTGCTGCAGCCGGGTCGGATCGTCCTCGTTGCACGTGCCCTCGGGAAAGATCGCCAGGTTGTCGCCGCGACAGAGCCGCTCGGCGGAGATGTCCATCATGAGCCTGCCCGCATCGGCGACCGCCCGGAGCCCGTAGTTCTTACTGCGGAACACCGGGATACCGCCCATCATGTCGACCTTCTTGTGCAGGTCGGGGTCGACGAACAATTCGTCTTTCGCGAGCACCCGGGTGCGTCCGATCGCGCGGCGCAACGGCGTGTTCCAGGCCGTCGCCGCCAGCGTGTACTGATCGCTGTGGGTCACGTGATTGGCGGCGACGATCAGCACCCTGCCGGACTTCACCAGCCCGGCGAGCTGCGCCTTCGCGTCGTCCGCGTAGACGATCCGCGGCCGGTACTTCGCATACAGCGACGCGTACGCCAGCTTGGCGAGCACCCGATTCTGCCGGTGGTCGCGGTAGTACGCGTACACCGCTTCGTAGTTCTCGAGAGTCACCTCGGGCTTGTTCATGCGTATCCCCGCTCCGTCGTCCTCACGCCAGGCTACCAACCTACGGTTGCGTAGCCTACGGAGGAGTAGGTATTGGGAAAGTGCAGGGAAACTGTGCGAACAGCACGATTTCGGGTACAAAAGACCTGTGATCCGCCCGGCCATTTCCACCGACCTGCCCGCTCTGCAAGACATCGAAATCGCGGCGGGTGCGCCGTTCCGCGACATCGGCATGGACGCCGTCGCCGACGATCCCCCGTTCTCACTCGACGAGCTGACCGAATACCTCCAGCTGGAATGCATCTGGGTCGCGGTCGACGCAGACGATGCCCCGGTCGCCTACGCACTCGTCGCCGTCGTCGACGGCGGCGCGCACATCGAGCAGGTTTCGGTCCACCCCGGCCACGCCCGCCAGGGCCTCGGCGCCCTGCTGCTCGACGAGATCTCGTCGTGGGCGGCCGTCCGCGGACTGCCCGCCCTCACTCTCACCACGTTCGTCGACGTCCCGTGGAACGCCCCCTATTACGAGCGGCTGGGTTTTCGCCCCCTGCCGGAGACCGACCTCACTCCGGGCCTGTCACGCATCCGCGACGACGAGGCCCGGCACGGTCTGGCCGCGTGGCCGCGGGTCACGATGACCCGCGCGGTGACCGCGCCGGTGCGCACCGCCGCCACCGCGCCTCAGCCGGGCTGACCGGGCCACTCACCGGTCGCCGCGAACCGGTCGAGCACCGCGGTCGGGCCTGAGAGGTCGATGCCCTCGCCTGCCACCCAGTCGTCGTCGAAGTAGGTGTCGGCGTACCGTTCGCCGCCGTCGCACAGGACGGTGACGACACTGCCGGACCGTCCGGCCGCGAGCATCTCCGCGACGACGGTGAACGCGCCCCACAAGTTCGTGCCCGTCGACCCGCCGACCCGGCGGCCCAGCACCGAACTGGCGTGCCGGGCCGTCGCGATGGACGCGGCGTCGGGCACCCGCATCATGCGGTCGATGACCTGGCCGACGAAGGACGGCTCCACCCGCGGCCGGCCGATGCCCTCGATCCGCGAGGGCATTCCTGTCGCGTATTCGCAGGAGTTGCTCTCGTAGCCGCCGAAGAACGCGGAGTTCTCGGGGTCCACGACGAGAAGGCGGGTCGCGTGCCTGCGGTACCGGATGTACCGGCCCAGCGTCGCGCTGGTGCCGCCGGTCCCGGCGCTCATGACGAGCCACTCCGGCACCGGGTGCTCTTCCTGAATCATCTGCTGGTAGATCGACTCGGCGATGTTGTTGTTGCCGCGCCAGTCGGTGGCCCGTTCCGCGTGCGTGAACTGGTCCATGAAGTGACCGTTCGTCTCCGCGGCGAGCCGACGGGCCTCGCTGTAGATCTCCGGCGGGTGGTCGATGAAGTGGCAGCGACCGCCCTGCGCCTCGATGAGGGCAATCTTCGCGCCGCTCGTGCTGCGCGGCACGACGGCCACGAAGTCGAGCCCGAGCATCTTCGCGAAGTAGGCCTCACTGACGGCCGTCGATCCCGACGACGCCTCGATGACCGTCGTTCCCTCGGTGATCCAGCCGTTGCAGATCGCGTACAGGAACAGCGACCGGGCCAGCCTGTGCTTGAGGCTGCCCGTGATGTGGGTCGACTCGTCCTTCAGATAGAGCTGCACACCCCAGTCGACGGGCAGCGGGTACCGCAGCAGGTGCGTGTCGGCGCTGCGCTGCGCGTCCGCGTCGATGAGGCGGACAGCGTTGTCGACCCAGTCGCGCGGCAAGCTCCGGTCGATGACGACGCAGTCGTCGACCGTCACCGGGACGTGCCCTCACCACGGAGCCGGGCACGCAGGTCGGCCTGGTCGGCGCGGCGCTGCGCGTCGAATGTGGCGATCCCCTCGTTGACCCGCTTGCGGAGTTTCGCGAACAGCAGCAGCGACAGCGGGAGCGCGATGAGGACCGCGAAGATCGCGGCGACGAGCAACGGAACGGCGACCCCGACGAGTGCGGCCACCCCGAGGATGATGGCGCCGATGACGACGACCAGCAGCAGCCGGGCGATCGAATAGATCGCGACGTCGCGCGCCAGCTGCCGCTTGGTCACCCGCCCGTCCTGCTTCGCTTTCGCGCTCGAATCTGCGGGCTCGACCTGGTCTTCTGGCTTCTCGGATGACTCGCTCACGGTCCCAGGTTACCCACCGCCGAGGGGGCTCCTCACACGTCCGACTTATCCGATTTGTCTATTACCTCCCCTTTACCAACATTAGATCGTTCGAGTACCCGGGGTCTCGGATGTCACGATGACCGAGATCAGTCGCAACAGCGGCCGGCTTCAGCACAGACCAGTCGAAAGCAGTGGAGGATCGTCGATGAGCGCACCCACCTACAACGGACCCGGATTCAGCGGATCCAACGAAGCCCTCATGACCCCGGGCCAGGTGGCTGCCCTGTTCCATGTCGACCCGAAGACCGTGACGCGTTGGGCGCACGCGGGGCGGCTCGGATCGCTGCGCACCCCCGGCGGGCACCGCCGCTTCCGCGAGGCCGAGGTCATGCAGCTGCTCCGCTCCCTCACGACAGAGGCGGGCCGACCCTGACGCTGCAGGCGGGCCGACCCTGACGCTGCAGGCGGGCCGACCCTGAGGTTCGCCGAGTAACACCGCACTGCCCGGACGCCCTGCGACCGGGTAGGTGCCCTCTGCTGCCGACGCGGCTACGCTCGAGGAATACCGGCTACCCTCGAGCGGTGTAAGGAGGTGCGCGGTGATCTATCTGTTGGCACTCATCGGGCTCGTGACAGTGGCGGTCCTGATGTGGAAGGCGTTCGGCCCGAATACGAGGCCCGTGCTGAGCACGCGGGTGCAGGGACCGGACGACGATCCGGATTTCCTGTGGAAGGTGGATCGGGAGACGCGTCGGAAGAAGTCCGACGAACCCGATGCCGGTCCGGCGGACCCGGCCGGATGAGAAACAGCCGTGGTGCCGGTTGGGCCGGCACCATCGGCGTCACTGCCTCAGCGACGGTCCTGTAGCGCGAAACTCGACGCCGGGAAGTCGGAGGCCACCGCGGCGGCCAGTTCGAGGAGTGCGTTGCGCGTCTTAGGACGCAGCCGCTCGAGTTCGATCTCGGCGCCCTCTTCGAGGTGCGGGTCGAACGGAATCAGCCGCACGAGGCGGCATCGCTGCTCGAAGTGCTCGACGACCTTCGGCAGATCCACCTTGCCCGACCTGGGGCGCACCGCATTGACGACGGCCACCGACCGGGCCACGAGTTCGCGGTATCCGTGGGCGTCGAGCCAGTCGAGTGTGGCGGAGGCGCTTCGGGCGCCGTCGACGGATCCCGAACTGACCACCACGAGTGCGTCGGCCTCTTCGAGGATGGTCTGCATCGCGGAGTGCATCAGTCCGGTGCCGCAGTCGGTGAGGACGATGCTGTAGAACTTCTCGAGCATCGTGACGGTCCGCGAGTAGTCGTCGGCGCTGAACGCCTCCGAGACGGCCGGGTCGCTGTCGGATGCGAGCACCTCGAGCCGGTGCCGGCTCTGCGACGTGTAACTGCGGACGTCGCTGTACTTTTCGATGCTCTTCTCGTCGCGCAGCAGGTTCCGCACCGTCGCGGGGGTCTCGAGGGGAATCTTCTGACTCAGCGTGCCGCGGTCGGGGTTGGCGTCGACGGCGATGACGCGGTCGCCGCGCAGTGATGCGAACGTGGAGCCGAGGGTCGCGGTGGTCGTGGTCTTGCCGACTCCGCCCTTGAGGCTGAGCAGCGCGATCTTGTAGCACCCCTGCAGCGGCTGGTTGACCTGCTTGGTCAGCTCGATCCGCCGCTGTTCCTTCGCGCTGTTCCCGACGTTGATGTAGCGGCCGGACAGTTGGTACAGCGCCTTGCGCCACCCGGTGGTGGGGGCGGGCTTGACCTGCTTGAGGAGCAGCGACGTCGACAGGTCACGGGCGGACACCGCGTACTGCTGATCGGCGTTCGTGTTGTGCGGACGATTCGCGGGCTGCTGGGGCGCGAACGCACCCGGCTGCGGCGGGGGTGTGTGCTGGACCGGCGGCTGCTGCGGGGGCGTGAACGCCGCCGGCTGGGGTGCCTGAGCCTGCGGTACGGCGGGGGCAGCCGGCGCCTGCTGCGGGGCGGGGGCCTGGGTCTGCGGCCGCACGGGTGCGGCGGCGGGGGCCTGGGCGGCGGGCTGTGCGAACGGATTGGGACCCTGCGGCTGAACGTACGGGGCCTGCCGCGCGGCGTTCCAGGCGACGGTCGATCCGGTGTCGTCCGCGGGCGGATTCGATGCAGGCCGTACCGGCTCCCACATGCCGGAGTTGTTTTCGGACATGGCTGAACGTCCCCCTCGTGAAGTCTCCATCGTCCCCACCGGATCTCACCGATCGGAGACGTCGCGGCGGAAGGATATCAGTCGGTGGCGACCGTCAGTTCAGGCCCGCGTACGAGTGCAATCCCGACACCACCATGTTGATGATGAACAGGTTGAACAGCATTGCGACGAAGCCCGCCACGTTGATCCATGCGGCCTTGGTGTCGCGCCATCCGGACGTCGCGCGGGCGTGCAGGTAGGCGGCGTAGATCACCCAGGCGATGAACGACACCGTCTCCTTGGGGTCCCAGCCCCAGAATCGGCCCCACGCCGCCTCGGCCCAGATCGCGCCGAGGATGACTCCGGCACCGAACAGCGGGAACCCGATGATGGTGGTCTTGTATGCCAGGCGGTCCAGTGTCTGCGCGTCCGGCAACCGCTCCGCGATCCGCGCGAACAGGCTCGTCCCCTCCTCGCCGTGCGGGTACCGCATGCGCAGCAGGAACAACAGGCTCGCGATGCCCGACACGAGGAACACACCGGAACCGACGCTCACGATGGTGACGTGGATCGGCAGCCAGTACGACCGCAGCGCGGGCACCACGGGTGCCGCGTCCGCGTACAGCACGGTGGCGGCGAGGAACATCAGGATCAGGACGGGAACGAGCAGGAACACCCACATCGACCGGTACGCCGGCTTCGACAGCAGTGCGAGACCGACGACGAGCGCGGCGGCGCAGGCCATGGTCACGAACTCGTACATGTTGCCGAGCGGGAACCGCTCGGTAGCGAATCCGCGCAGCACGATCGACGCGAAGATCAGTACCGTGCCGACGACGAGCACGGCGGCGCCCATGCCGCCGAAACGCTCGGACAGGGGCTTCTTCGGCTGCTCGACCACCCGACCGGGGACGTCGGGCGCTTCGGACGGGCGAGCGCCGGATCCGGCCGACACGAGTTCCCGGTCCTGCACGGCCTGCGCACGGGTGGACGCGTACTGCACGATGAGCAGCACGAGCGCCAGCACCAGCACGGTGAAGGCTGATCGGAAGGCCCAGTCGCTGTATTGCGCCAGTGTCTCGTTGGTCGTCATCGTTGGCTCTCCTGCGCGTCAGGCTTCGTGTCGTCCGTGAGCAGACGGGTGCAGAGCCGGCCGAACTCGTCGCCCCAGCCGGCCTGATCGGTCCGGGCGAGTCCACCAAGCTCTACTACAGTACGTCGTGGCCGCGGCTCGGCGGCGTCCGCGGGGTAGATGCGAGCCCAGATCCGGCGGCGCTTGACCAGCAGCGAGACGAGCAGTCCTGCCATCATCGTCAGGGCCGACACCAGCACCCACTGCTGCGCCGGGTCGTGCGACACCTGCAGGTTCACGAAGTCCACGGCGCCGTCGAACCGCACCTGGGTGCCGTCGGACAGGGTCGAACTCTCCCCCGGCTTCAGATTCACCCGGTCCTGCTTCACGAGGCGGCCCTGGTTGATCAGTTCCGTGTTGAGCGAGAACAGCGACTGCGGGTTGCCCGTGTCGAGGCCGGTGTCGCCCTTGTAGATGTCGATGGCGACGGCCGGGTCGTTCATCGCCGGGAAACTCGACGCCAGCAGGTTGCCGTGCAGCAGCGCGGTCGGGGCGAACAGCCCCTCGATCGCGATCTGGTTCTTCCGCCGCTCGTCGGTGTCGGGGTACATGCCGCCGGGCGGGTCGAACCGCATCGCGCCGCTGCTCAGGAATGTCGTCGCGTCGTCGGGACGCCACTGCAGCGTCTCGGTGCGGGTTTCCCCGTTCGGGAACGTGACGGTGAACGTCGGCGCATACCCGTGTCCCTGAAGGTAGACGCGGTCACCCTCGACGCGCAGCGGGTGGTTGACCTGCAACTGCCCGTCCCGCCAGGTGTTCGTCTCGAGGTCGTCGCCGGCCTGGTAGGCGATGTTGGACGTGAACATCTCGGCCTGACCGCTGTCGAGGTAGTCGGCGGCGAAGTCCTTCACCTTGATGCACAGCGGCGTCATGCCGGTGCCGTCCTGGGTGTTGCCCGCCTTGAACGAGTCGAACACCGCGGGCGAGGTGGTGCAGAACCCCGGACCGTTGTTGGCGACGACGATCACGTTGCCCTCGTAGCCGAACAGCTTGCCGACGGCGATCGCGACGAGCAGCGCGACGAGCGACAGGTGGAAGACGAGGTTGCCGAGTTCGCGGAAGTAGCCCTTCTCCGCGGAGATGGTGATCTCGCCGTCGTGGGCGGCCCGTTCCCCGCCCGCGCGGGTCTCGACCCGCCACCCCTTCAGGTGGGTGCGGATGCGCGCGGCGAGTTCCTCCGGTGTCTCGTCAACCCGGTCCTCGTGGTGGTGCGGCAGTCGCGCGAGGTTCCGCGGGGCGGGCACCGGACGGGTGCGCAGCGCCTTGGCGTGGTCGACGCAGCGGGGCAGGATGCAGCCGACGAGGGAGATGAAGAGCAGGACGTAGATCGCGGTGAACCAGAAACTGCCGAACACGTCGAACAGTTCGAGCTTGTCCATCCACGGACCGAGGGTCGGCCGGTTCGCGATGTACTCGTCGACCTTGCCTGCGTTGAGGCTGCGCTGCGGCAGCAGCGCGCCCGGGATCGCGGCGAGGGCGAGCAGGAACAGCAGCACCAGCGCCGTGCGCATGGACGTGAGGCCGCGCCACGTGTTGCGGACCAGCGCGAACGCGCGGCCCGGCAACGATTGACGGGGCACCGGTGCGGCTTCCGGGGCCTCGGGAGTCTGGATGTCGCTCATATCGGCAGGGTCACTTCCGAGATAAAGGCGTCGCGAACCCAGCCGACGAACTGGTCCCACGCGCCGGTGACGAGGGCGATACCCACGGCCACCAGCATGATTCCGCCGAAGATTTGAATCGTGCGCGCGTTGCGGCGCAGCCAGCCGACGCCGCGCAGCGCGCGGGACGAGCCGAGCGCGAGGATCACGAACGGCAACCCGAGGCCGAGGCAGTACGCGACGATCAGGGCCACTCCGCGGGCCGCGGTGGCACCGTCGGTGCCCGCGGCGAGGGAGATGACGCCCGCCAGGGTCGGTCCGAGGCACGGCGTCCAGCCCAGCGCGAAGACGGCACCGAGCAGCGGGGCCCCGGCCAGGCTGGAGATGCGCCGCGGCTCGAGCCGGGTGTCGCGCTGCAGGGCCGGGATCAGACCGATGAACACCAGGCCCATGGCGATGGTGACCACTCCGCCGACCCGCATCAGGACGTCGCGGTTGATCGCGAGGGCCGAGATGGCGCCGAACACCGACGCGGTGGCCAGCACGAACACCACAGTGAAACCGGCGACGAACAGGGCTGCGGCGCCCGCGACCCGCAACCGTCCGTCCGACACGGTCTTCGTCCGGGTGGCTGCTTCCTCAGCGGTGACGGCCGGGGCGTCCGCACCGACGACACCCGCGAGGTAGGACAGGTAACCGGGGACGAGCGGCACGACGCACGGCGACGCGAACGACACCAGACCGGCGAGGACGCACGCGCCGAGCGCGAGCAGCAGCGGTCCGGTGGCCGCGGTGGACTGGAAGGCGTCGCCGACGCCGCCGGCGAGAAGGGCAGTGCTGGTGTTCACGATTCCTGTGCCACCCGTTCGACCACCGGCTTCAGGTCCTCGACGAGCAGTTCCTTCAGGAACACCGCGGCCACGCGGTGTTCCCGGTCGAGCACGATCGTGGTGGGGATGACGCTCGTGGGGTAGTTCTGACCCAGCGCGATCATCGTCCGCATGGCGGGGTCGTAGATCGACGGGTACGACACCTTGTTGTCGATCACGAAGTCCTGCGCCTTGTCCTGCTGGTTGTCCCGCACGTTGATCCCGAGGAACGACACGCCCTGGTCCTTGGTCTCCTCGTACACCTGCTCGAGGTCGTTCGCCTCACCCCGGCACGGGCCGCACCACTGCCCCCACACGTTGAGGACCACGACCTGACCCTCGAAATCGTCGATCGAGGTGGTCTTACCCTCGGTCATCAGATCGGGTCCGGACACCGTGCCGATGGTGCCGCGGTCGGCAGGCGGGTCGTAGAAGATCTCCGTCTGACCGCCCGGCGACACGAAGTCGAACGTGCCGCCCTGAGCCACGGCGTCGTCGCCGGACGCACACGCCGACAGCGACACCGCGGCCGTACAGATCACCGCGAGAAGCCCGGCGAAGCGCCCCCGGTTCATGCCCCGGTCACCCTCGGATCCGACGCGCCCGCGGGCTCCGAGTACACGATGTCGATGAGGGTGTCGCCCTCGTAGACGAGCGACGTCAGCGACGCGAGACCGCACTGCCGGTGGCGCGGATCGTGCCACAGCCGCTCCCCCTGCAGGAACCGGCGGAGGGTCCAGACGGGGAGTTGGTGGCTGACGACGACGGCCTCGTGTCCGACCGCCGACACGCGGGCGGTGTTGACGGCGGCCAGCATGCGGTGCGCGATCTGCAGGTACGGCTCGCCCCAGGACGGTGTGAACGGGTCGCGCAGTTTCCACCAGTGCCGGGGACGGGACAGCGCGCCGTCGCCGACGGAGACCTTGAGTCCCTCGAATTCGTTGCCGGCCTCGATGAGGTTCTCGTCCGTCGCGATGTCGACGCCGTGTGCGTCGGCGATCGGGGCGGCCGTCTCCTGCGCCCGCTGCAGCGGTGAGGACACCACGTGCGTGATGTCGTGCTTGGCCAGCACCGACGCCACCGCGCGGGCCTGCGCCTCACCCGTCACCGACAGCCGGAACCCGGGGAGCCTGCCGTAGAGGATCCCTCGCGGGTTGTGCACCTCGCCGTGCCGGAGCACGTGCACGATGGTGCGGGTCTGTGTGTGGTCGGGATGATCGGCTTCGGTCACGTTGCGGTTCCTCGGGTCGGGGCGGGAGGTCAGGTGGGTGTCGGCGGCGGGGCCGCCGGCCCCCGGAGGGGAAGACTCGTCAGGGCTGGACGGCCGCGGCGGCGGCCTTCGCGGCGTGCGGCAGGGCGTCGGCGATGATCGAGAATGCGGTGTCGTCCATGGCGGCGGAGACGAACCACGCCTCGAACGCGCTCGGCGGCGGGTACACCCCGCGGGAGAGCAGTCCGTGGAAGAAGGCCGGGAAGCGCCAGGTCTGGGCGGCCTTGGCCTCGGCGTAGTTGGTGACCGGGTCTTCGCTGAAGAACACGCTGAGCATGGTGCCCGCGGTCTGCACGCGGTGCGGCACGCTCGCCGCGGTCAGTGCGTCGGACAGCAGCGTCCGCAGGGTGGCGCTGTTGCGTTCGAGGGCGTCGTACACACCCTGGTCCGCGGCGCGCAGGCTGGCGAGCCCGGCGGCGACGGCGACCGGGTTCCCGGACAGGGTGCCTGCCTGGTAGACGGGTCCGGCGGGGGCGAGGTGCGCCATGACGTCGGCGCGGCCACCGAACGCGGCGGCGGGCAGACCACCGCTCATCACCTTGCCGAACGTGTAGAGGTCGCCGGCGACGCCGTCGAGCCCGAACCAGCCGGCGGAGCTGACCCGGAATCCGGTCATCACCTCGTCCATGATGAGCAGTGCGCCGTTGTCGCGGGTCAGCTTGCGCAGGCCCTCGTTGAATCCGGGCTGCGGCGCCACCGCGCCCATGTTGCCCGCGGCGGCCTCGGTGATGACGCACGCGATCTGGCCCTCGTTCGCGGCGAAGGCCTGGGCGACGGCGTCGAGATCGTTGTAGGGCACGACGATGGTGTCCTCGGCCTGCGCGCCCGTGACGCCGGGCGACGTGGGGAGGCCGAACGTGGCCAGTCCCGAGCCGGCGTCGGCGAGCAGCGCGTCGACGTGTCCGTGGTAGCAGCCGGAGAACTTGAGGACCTTGGTCCGGCCGGTGAATCCGCGGGCGAGGCGGACGGCGCTCATGGTGGCCTCGGTGCCGGAGTTGACCAGCCGCACCTTCTCCACCGGTGCGACGCGGCGGACGATCTCCTCGGCCAGTTCGATCTCGCCCTCGGTGGGCGCGCCGAACGAGAGGCCGGTGGTGGCCGCCTTCTGCACGGCCTCGACGACGGCGGGGTGCGCGTGCCCGAGGATCATCGGTCCCCAGGAGCAGATGAGGTCGACGTAGTCGTTGCCGTCGACGTCGGTGAGCGTGTAGCCGGACGCTTCCCTGATGAACCGCGGGGTGCCGCCGACCGAGTGGAACGCCCGCACCGGGGAGTTGACACCGCCGGGAATGACCAGATCAGCCCTCTCGAAGAGCTGGGCGGAGCGGGAAGCGTGCACGTCGGGGTCACCGGAGGAAACAGTCACGGCCTCCAGTGTCCCAGTTCTGTCGAATTTGCCAACGACAGGGTGTAGTGGGTGGCCAGGATCACTCTGCCCGATCCGTCGCGCCGGGACGTTCCGGGACGAGCGAGGCGAACATCGCCCGCATCGCCATCATCGCCATCCGTCGATGATGCACCGCGTGCCGACCGGAGCTCACAGATTGCCGCGGGCCGCCTGTTCGCGCTCGATGGATTCGAAGAGGGCCCGGAAGTTACCTGCCCCGAACCCCAGCGATCCGTGCCGTTCGATCACCTCGAAGAACACCGTCGGCCGGTCGCCGAGCGGTTTGGTGAAGACCTGCAGGAGGTACCCGTCCTCGTCGCGGTCGACGAGGATTCCGCGTTTCTGCAGTTCCCCCACCGGCACCCGCACCGTGCCGATGCGGGCTCGGAGTTGCGGATCCTCGTAATAGGCGTCGGGGGTGGCCAGGAACTCGACGCCCTCAGCCCGCAGCGCGTCGACGGTCGCGAGGATGTCGCCGGTGGCGAGGGCAAGATGCTGGCAGCCCGGCTCACCGTAGAACTCGAGGTATTCGTCGATCTGCGACTTCTTCTTCCCCACCGCCGGTTCGTTGAGCGGGAACTTCACCCGGTGGTTGCCGTTCGCCACGACCTTCGACATGAGCGCCGAGTACTCGGTGGCGATGTCGTCGCCGACGAATTCGGCCATGTTCGTGAATCCCATGACCCGGTTGTAGAACCGCACCCAGTGATCCATCCGGCCCATCTCGACGTTGCCGACCGCATGGTCGAGCGCCTGGAACAGGCGAGCCGGTTTCCCCGGCCGCGCCGCGTAACCGCTCGAGCGCGAGACGAATCCCGGTAAGTAGGGGCCGTCGTACCGGCTGCGGTCGACGAGGGTGTGCCGGGTGCTGCCGTAGGTGGCGATCGCCGCGAGCCGCACGGTGCCGTGCTGATCGGTGACGTCTCGTGGTTCCTCGAGGATGGTGGCCCCCTGGGAGCGTGCGTGTGCGATGCAGCGGTCGACGTCGAGCACCTCCATGGCCAGGTCCACCACGCCGTCGCCATGGGCCCGGTGGTGGTCGGCGAGCGGGCTCTTCGGGTCCACGGCGCCGTGCAGCACGAACCGCGCCGTTCCGGATTCGAGGACGAACGACTTGTGCGAGCGCTGCCCGGTCTCCGGCCCGGCATAGGCGACGAGGGTCATGCCCCAGGTGGAGACGAAGTACTGCATGCTCTGCGTCGCATTGCCGCACACGAACACGACGGCGTCCATCGCGACCACGGGAAACGGGTCCGCGGTGTCGTCGTGTTCGACGAGCCCGACCAGCTGCCGGAGCTCGTCGGTCTCCAGGTGTGCGGCCACTTCGTGCGGCGTCAGGCGGATGTCGGCGATAGTCATACCCCACTGTGATCCAGCACACACCGCTGCGCAACGGTGCTTCTTGACGCTGTTCACTCTGTACAGAATGCTGGATCAAAATACGGATCGACCCTACATATTGACCAGGGACGCCATGAACATCGATCAACTCGACGCCGCACTGCTCGACCTGCTCCATGCCGAGCCGAAGGTCGGCGTGCTGGAGGCGTCGCGACGCCTGGGGGTGGCGCGCGGCACGGTTCAGGCGCGACTCGACCGGCTCGAACGCACCGGCGTGATCACCAGTTCGGCACCGACCCTCGACCCGGAGGCGCTGGGGTTTCCCGTGGTCGCGTTCGCCACCCTCGAGATCGCCCAGGGCAACGGACACGCCGCCGTCGTCGAGCATCTGACCGCCATTCCCGAAGTGCTGGAAGCGCACACGATCACCGGCGCCGGCGACGTCCTGGTCCGGGTGGTGGCCCGCACCCACGCCGACCTGCAGCGGGTGATCAACTCGATCGTCGACGGGCACAACGTCCTTCGTTCGTCGACGGTCATCGCGACGCAGACCCAGATCGCGCTGCGGCACGACCAGCTGGTCCGCGCCGCGGTCCCACCACCGCGCGCCTAGGGGTCCTCGGAACCCAGCTCGTCCAGCAGTGCACTGAGCAGGTAGCAGGCGTCGTCGAAACGGTCGTGGCCGACGAGGCCGCCCCAGTGGCGCTCGATCTCGGCGACCCGTATCGCGGCGTCCTGCAGCGCCTGCCGCCCCCGCGTGGTCGGGACGACGAGTTTCGCCCGCCGATCCCGCGTGTCCGGCACCCGCTCGACGTACCCGAGTTCCTCGAGATCGTTGATCAGTTCGGACGCGGCGGACAGACTCAGTTCGGCCCGGGCGGCGATCTCGGTCAGCCGCCGCCCGTCCCAGCCGATGTTGCCGAAGATCTGCAGATGCGGTGGCCGGATGTCGCCGTACCCGCGCTCCGCCATGGGTTCGCTCAACTCCCGGCGGAACTCGTGCAGCAGACGGACCAGCAACTGTCCCACCGCCGGCCGATCGGTCGGCAGACCTCTTGACCGTTCCATGACACAGGAGAATACTACGGTTACCGAAGTTTCGGTTTCCGAAGCAATTCTCGAGACGTCACTCATCTGGGGCATCCCATGGACACACGAACGATCACCCGCACGATCCCGACGAGCGTCGGGAACCTCGCCGTCCACGTCACCGGCAGCGGACCGCCGACCGTGCTCTGGCACAGCCTTTTCGTCGACTCGACGACGTGGGCTCCCCTGCGCAGCCACCTGGTCGCGGATCGGCGGCTGATCTCGATCGACGGACCCGGCCACGGGGAGAGCACCGCCGTGCAGCGACGGTTCACGCTGGAGGAGTGCGCCGCGGCGGCCGTCGCCGTCCTCGACGCGCTCGACATCATCGAACCCGTCGACTGGGTGGGCAACGCCTGGGGTGGACACGTCGGACTCGTCGCGGCCGCCCACAGTCCCGACCGGTGCCGCACCGTCGTGACGATCGGGACACCGACCCAAGCCCTCACCCGACGGGAACGCGCCAGGATCGTGCCGATGGTGTGGGCCTACCGCATCGCCGGGCCGATTCCACCGCTCACGACCGCGGTGATGAACGTCCTTCTCGGCAAAGAGCTTTCACGGAATCACCCGCAGCAGTTCCAGGCCGTCTCCCGGACCTTCCGGCAGGCGCCGCGGCGTGGCATGCACGAGGCGATGCAGTCGATCATGCTGCACCGCGAGGGGCTGGACCCGCTTCTCCCCCGGATCGGTGCACCGACGCTGATGATCGTCCCCCGCGCAGACACGATGATCTCCCTCGAGCAGGCACGTGCCGCCGCGGCGACTTTGCCGCACGGCGCGGCCACCGCAGTGGACGGCGCCGGCCACGTCACACCACTGATCGCGGATCCGGCCACCCTCGCCGACGTGATCACCGCGTTCTGGCGCGACCCGGTGCGATACCTGGCCGCGCTGTGATCACGTCGGCGGACCTCCCGTGACGAGCGGCCGTCCGGTGCCGGACCCCGTCGGTCCGGGACAGGAGTCGGTGTGGGACTACCCGCGACCGCCCGCGGTCCGGCGGAGCGACGAGCTGGTGGAGGTGTGGTTCGGCGGACAACTCGTCGCGCGCACCCGCACCCCGTTGCGAGTGCTCGAGACGAGCCACCCGCCGACGTACTACCTGCCGCGGTCGTGCTTCGCCGACGGCGTCCTGCGTCCGGTCGCCGGGAGCACGGTGTGCGAGTGGAAGGGGCGGGCGGACTATTTCGACGTCGTCGCGGGCGGACACGTCGCCGAGCGTGCGGCGTGGCACTATCCGCGGCCAGTTGCCGGCTACGACCTCCTTCTCGGGCACGTGGCGGTCACGCCCGGACCGATGGACGGCTGTTTCGTCGACGGCGAGCGGGCGCGACCCCAGGCGGGAGGGTTCTACGGCGGCTGGATCACCGATCGGGTGGTCGGCCCCTTCAAGGGTGGGCCCGGCAGTCGTTTCTGGTGATCGCCGCGGTCACACGCCTCACCCACTATCGTGAGACTCGTCCTTCTCCCACGGCGGCAAGTCGTCGACGATCAGGGCAACGAACCACGGCAGCGGAAGCGACACACCGATGATCGCCACAGCCGCCCACGGGTTGCCGGTGACTCCGTAGACCACCGCCGACAGCAGGAACGCGAAAGTCCTGCCGGACGCCACGATCACGTACCTGCGCACCCGTCGCCGATGCTGTTCCTCGAGTGACACCGACGCCGTGGTGATGCTGATCGGGTGGCGTGCGGTGCCACTCGGCGCGGAGGCCCACCGAGCGCCTGCACCTGTGACGGCGGACCGTAGTGCGTGGGAAAAGCTCACCGCACGGGAGTACCCGATACCGTCCCGGTCAGTCGCGGATGCCGCTGCGAATCCAGTGCTGGATCCGCCAGATCACGTTGTACGGGTTGAAGGGTGCGACATCGGAGGTGTCCCACTCCTAGGCGACCGCAGATGCTTAGGGTCCGCGATGAATTAACTTCGTTTTCGAGTGTGGTGAGGCTATCGTTGTGCTGTGGCGGATGCGGTGGACACTCTGGGGCGGCGTTTCGAGGCGATGCGTGCGCATTTGACGGAGCGGCAGCGCCGGTTGTGGCTGGGGACCGAGGCGGCACAACTCGGCCCCGGCGGGGTGGCCATCGTGGCCGCCGCGACGGGCGTGGCCGCCGACACCGTGCGCCGGGGACGCACCGAAGCCGAATCGATATCCGATGTGCCGGTAGAACGTTCACGTAAACCCGGCGGCGGACGTAAACGCGCCGAAACGCACGAGCCCGAGATCGTGGCCGCGCTCGAGGCGCTGATCGATCCCGACACGCGAGGGGACCCGGAGTCGCCGCTGCGATGGACCTGTAAATCCACCCGCACACTCGCGCGCGCTTTGACCGAGAAGGGTTTTCAGGTCAGCGATTTCGTGGTCCGACGGCTACTGAAGGAACTCGGCTACAGTCTGCAGGCCAACGCCAAGACCGCCGAGGGTGGCCAGCACCCCGACCGCGATGCCCAGTTCCACTATCTACACGATCGGACCGAGGAGCACATGGCCTCATCGGATCCGGTAATCAGCGTGGACACCAAGAAGAAAGAGTTGGTCGGGCCTTACAAGAACGGTGGACGGGAATGGTCCCCGGCCGGGCTGCCCGAGAACGTCAAGGTCCACGACTTCATCGATCCCGCCCTCGGCAAAGCCAACCCGTACGGCGTCTACGACGTCGCCGCCGACGCCGGATGGGTCTCGGTGGGCACCGACCACGACACCGCGGCGTTCGCGGTGTCCACCATCGGCCGCTGGTGGGACGCGGTCGGGACCGACGCCTATCCGCAGGCCGGCCGACTGCTGATCTGCGCCGACGGCGGCGGATCGAATGGATACCGCACCCGGCAATGGAAGACCGAACTGGCCGCCCTCGCTTCGCGCACCGGGCTGACTATCACCGTCTGCCACCTGCCCCCGGGCACCAGCAAATGGAACAAGATCGAACACCGCTTGTTCTCCCACATCTCAATGAACTGGCGCGGACGCCCCCTGACCAGTCACGAAGTCATCGTCGAGACCATCGCCGCCACGACCACCCGCACCGGGTTATCCGTGCGCGCCGAACTCGACACCACCGAATACCCCACCGGCATCAAGATCCCCGACCGCGACATGGCATCCCTGGCCGACACCGGAATCCTCACCCGCCACGACTTCCACGGCGAATGGAACTACACCCTCCACCCACACCCCGACACGCCCGAACCCGACTAACTTATTTCATCGCGGACCCTTAGAGCAAGAATGCTTCTCGGCGGTATCGGTATCGCCGGTTCCGCGACCGACGCCGCGCGCCTCACAGCGACGGCTACTGTCGAGTCATGGCCACCACAGCTGACCACTTGAGAAGCACACTCGACGGACGCTGGCGGGAGGTACGCGAGCGCGTCAGGGCGGAATTGTCCGGCGCCCCCGACTTCGCCCCGCACTACACCCCCGACCTCGACGAGGCCCGCGCCAAGGCGCTGGCACAGTTGCGCGTGCTCGCGAGCAACGGCTACGCGGCCGCCGGATTCGCGAAAGACCATGGTGGCACCGGCGACGCCGGCGCCGCCGTCACGAGCATCGAGATGCTGGCGATGTCCGACCTGTCGCTGATGGTCAAGGCCGGCGTGCAGTGGGGACTTTTCGGCGGCGCGATCGAGAATCTCGGCACGGCGCGCCATCACGAGGCGTACGTGAAGCGTCTCGTCGACCTGGATCTGCTGGGTTGTTTCGCGATGACGGAGACGGGTCACGGCAGCGACGTGCAGGCGCTCGAGACCACCGCCACGTACGACCCGGAGACAGCCGAATTCGTCGTCCACTCCCCCACACCGTCCTCGCGCAAGGATTACATCGGCGGCGCGGCGCAGCACGCGACGACGGCCGCGGTGTTCGCGCAGTTGATCACGGGCGGCGAGTCCCGGGGCGTGCACTGCTTCGTGGTGCCGATCCGGGACGAGGAGGGCAACGACCTCCCCGGCGTCCACACGTCGGACTGCGGCTACAAGGGTGGCCTCCCCGGGGTCGACAACGGCCGGATCACGTTCGACCAGGTGAGAATTCCGCGGGAGAACCTGCTCAACAAGTACGCCGATGTCGAGCCGGACGGCACGTACACATCACCGATCGACAACGCGAACCGCCGCTTCTTCACGATGGTGGGCACTCTCGTGCGCGGACGCGTCACCGTCGGCGGGTCCGCGGGCGCCGCCGCCCGTGTCGCGCTGTCGATCGCGACCCGTTATGCCTTGCAGCGCAGGCAGTTCAACGCGCCTCAGGCCGAGGACGAAGTGCTGCTCATGGACTATCTCGTGCACCAGCGCAGGCTGTTCCCGCTGATCGCACGCTCCTACGCACTGCAATTCGCGCAGAACGAACTCGTCGCCACGATGCACGAGATCCAGAGCCGTGACGACGCCGACCCCCAGGAACAGCGCGAACTCGAGGGCCGCGCCGCCGGGCTCAAGGTGGCGAACACCTGGCACGCCACCCGCGCGATCCAGGAGGCCCGGGAAGCGTGCGGCGGTGCCGGGTACATGGCCGAGAACCGGCTCACGGCGCTGAAGGCGGACACCGACGTGTTCACCACGTTCGAGGGCGACAACCACGTCCTGACTCAGCTGGTGGCCAAGGAACTGCTCACGTCGTATGCGGACGAGGTGCGCGGCATGAGCCCCGTCGAATGGATGCGGTTCGCGGCCACGACGGTCTCCGACGTCGTCAAGAAGCGCACCGCCGCACAGCAGATCATCCAGACGATCCTCGACACGAGGCAGGACAACGAGGAGGACGGCAGCCTCTTCAACCGCGGCACCCAGCTCACGATGTTCGAGGATCGGGAGCAGTACCTGCTGTCGACCGCCGCCCGCCGCCTGCAGGGTGCGCAGAAGCGCGAGGAGAACCCGTTCGACGCCTTCAATTTCGTGCAGGATCATGTGCTGCACGCCGCGCAGGCTCACATCGACCGGATCGTGCTCGAGGCGTTCGTCGCCGGCATCGACGAGTGCGAGGACGACGAGGCCCGCGACCTGCTGAGCGATGTCTGCGACCTCTACGCGCTGAGCGTGATCGAGGAGGACAAGGCGTGGTTCATGGAACACCGGCAACTGTCGGTGGAGCGGTCGAAGGCGGTGCAGAGGGGAATCAACGAGCGGTGCCGGTCGTTGCGGCCGCACGCGCAGACGCTCATCGAGGGGCTCGGGGTTCCCGAGGCGCTACTCGGCTCCGCGATGCTCGACGGTCCCGGGACCGACACCGTCCGCAAGACCCAGATCTTCCGGTGACGGGGCCGGCTCGGCGGGTTCGCCCGCCGGGCCGGGTCGTAGCCGGCGCACCGAATCGATCACCAGCAGTCCGGCGACCGCCACCAGTGCGGCGGCGACGGCGATCCACGACCCCGTATACGCGGTGCCCTCGAACGAGGGCGCACCCGGCGCGACGGGACCGAATTCCGACGTGACCCGGGCGTGGTTCCAGCACCACACTGCGACGGCGAGGGCGGCCACGGCGCCGAGCCACTCCGCGGCCGCCGTCACGGTCCGGCGGTTCATTCGGAAGATCCTCCCGCCGAATTCGCGAGCAGCGATTCGAGTTGCGCGCGCAGTGCCACGTCGTCCTTCGCCCACGCCTGCACGAGGGCGCCGCCCCGCAGTCGCAGTCCGATGCCCTTCCGGCGTCGCGGAACCGCGGACAGTTCGCCCAGACTCCGGGCGGTTTCCCACGGCTGCTGCTCGTACGACTCGGGGTCGGCGGGGGGCATGATCTTCAGAATCTCGGTGATCGGCAGGTCTTCGGTGCCCTGCCGCAACGACGACGTCGTGAGTTCGACGCTCGCATGCCTGCGCGCGGCCACCACCTGCACGTAGACGAACCCGCTGAGCAGCACCGCGAACAGCGACAGCGCGAACCAGTGCACCACAGGGCCGGTCAGAAGTTCGATGATCAAGGCGATCAGGCAGAACACCGGACCGAACGCCAGCATCCGCCAGCGGGCGCCCGGCTCACTGAACAGGACGGCAGTTTCGCTCACACGCTCATCCTGCGACATCGCGGTCCGCGAGGAATACGTGGGGCTCGTCAGGACAGCACGCCGGGGATCACGACGAGCAACAGAGTCAGTAGCACGAAGGCCACGATGATCGCGAACATCATTGCTTCTTTGCGAGACCCGTGTGCTCGATCGTCAGCGCGCATGGAGAAAAGTCCTTCGGTCGAAATGAAGTCTGCCGTTCTACCCTTGTGACGTACTTCACGGTACATCTTTATATTTCACGAGCAAATCGAAGCTACTCGGCGGAGGGTGGCAACCTCAGGAAGTAGCTGTTGGAATCCTTCCGGTGCATCAGCACGACGGCGCCGACTGCCACCACGGCCTGCAGGATCTGCACGCCGCCGAGTGCGAGCGCGGAAGCGCTTCCGTCCGATCCGATACCGAAGAGCACCGGGATCGTCCACACCACCATCATCACGCACGCGATGGTGATCAGCATCCTGGCCCAGTTCCGGCCCTTCCGCATGAAGTGCACGAACAGGACGAAGAGCCCGGTGAGGATCAGAATGAGGACGACCGTGAACCCGATACCCACGTAGAACAGCTTCTCCACACCGTCGCGGGTCATGTCGACCTCGCCGGACGTGAAGCTGGGGTTCTTCATCAGTTCGTCGACGAACGTCGACTTCTCCCCCACCACGAGAACCATCGCGGCCAGCGCCTGGACCAGACCGAGCACGGCCACCACCCACAGCAACTGGGCCGCGGTGCCGACGTCGACCGGTGCCGGACGTTCGGGCTTCGGCTGCGGCACCGGCGGGGGGTACGGGAAATTGTGCGGGGACGGGCTCTGCTGATGCGGGGCCTGGTGCGGCGGTGTCGGTGGCCACTGCTGGGTCATGGCACCACCGTATCCGCCTGCGAGGCGATCACAACCAGCCCGCCGCTTCGGTCGCCCAGTAGGTCAGCACGACGTCGGCGCCCGCGCGGCGGATGCTGGTGAGCGATTCGAGGATCGCGGCGTCCCTGTCGATCCAGCCGTTCTGCGCGGCGGCCGTGATCATCGAGTACTCACCCGAGATCTGATACGCCGCAACGGGCACCGGCGAGCGGTCCGCCGTCTCGCGCAGGATGTCCAGGTACGACATCGCCGGCTTCACCATCACCATGTCGGCACCCTCGTCGACGTCGAGGTCCACCTCACGCAACGATTCGCGGCGGTTCGCCGAATCCTGTTGGTACGTACGGCGATCGCCCTGCAACGACGAACCGACCGCCTCACGGAACGGCCCGTAGAACGCGGAGGCGTACTTCGCCGAGTACGCGAGCTGACCGACGTCGGTGTAACCCTCGCCGTCGAGCGCCTTCCGGATGGCGCCGACCTGGCCGTCCATCATTCCGCTCGGCCCGAGCAGATGCGCACCGGCCTCGGCCTGCGCGACCGCCATGTCGACGTACCGCTGCAGCGTGAGATCGTTGTCCACCGCACCGTTCGCGTCGAGAACACCGCAATGGCCGTGGTCGGTGAACTCGTCCAGACAGGTGTCCGCCATGATCACCGTCGCGTCGCCGACTTCGTCTGCGAGCCAGCGCAATCCGCGGTTCAGAATACCGTCCGGATCGGACGCACCCGAACCCTCGGGATCCTTGTCGTCGGGACGCGGCACCCCGAAGAGCATGAGCCCGCCGAGCCCCGCCTCGGCCGCCTCCGTGGCCGCCCGCCGCAGCGAGTCGGGGGTGTGCTGGAACACGCCGGGCATCGACGAGATCTCGCGAGGCTCGTCGATCCCGTCCGCGACGAACATCGGCAACACGAGATGCCGTGGCTCGAGCGAAGTCTCGGCCACGAGCCGGCGCAGCGCCGGCGTCCGGCGGAGCCGTCGCGGGCGGTGGGTCGGAAACACGGACATGCCCTCCTTCGTCGGGCCTGTGAGTGGTTGACGAGTCCCTGGACTCCTCAACCACGCACAGGCGCGTAGCGCCTATCGCCGAGCGCGGGACTTCTTGCGCGGCGGGGGCAGTGCGCCCTCGGCGCGCAGGCGCGCGGCGTGCTCTGCGAGAGCCTCCACCAGCGGGCCGACCTGAGCGGTCTCCGGCTGCACGTCCACGCGCAGACCGAACTCGATGGCCGTCTCGGCGGTCTTGGGACCGATGCAGGCGACGAGGGTGCGCGCGTGCGGCTTTCCGGCGATACCGACGAGGTTGCGGACCGTCGAGGACGAGGTGAAGCAGACGGCGTCGAACCCACCGGTCTTGATCATCTCGCGGGTCTCGGCCGGCGGCGGCGCAGCCCGGACGGTGCGGTACGCGGTGACGTCGTCGATTTCCCAGCCGCGTTCGCGCAGGCCCTCGGCGAGCGTCTCAGTGGCGATGTCGGCGCGGGGCAGCAGAACCCGGTTGACCGGGTCGAAAACATCGTCGTACGGGGCGAATTCGGCCAGCAGGCCTTCGCTCGACTGCTCACCGGACGGCACGAGTTCGGGGTTGATTCCGAACGAGCGCACCTTGGCTGCGGTGGCCTCGCCGATGCAGGCGATCTTGACGCCGGAGAACGCGCGGGCGTCGAGCCCGAACTCCTCGAACTTCTCCCACACCGCACGCACCGCGTTGGTGGAGGTGAAGACCACCCACTGGTAGCGGCCGTCGACGAGGCCCTTCACGGACCGTTCCATCTGTGCCGGGCTGCGGGGCGGCTCGACGGCGATGGTGGGCACCTCGATCGGGATGGCGCCGTGGGTGACGAGGCGGTCGCTCATCTCGCCTGCCTGATCCTTGGTGCGCGGCACCAGGACCTTCCAGCCGTACAGCGCGCGCGACTCCCACCAGGACATCTTGTTGCGCTGGGCGACGACCTTGCCGACCGTCACGACCAGCGAACCGACCAGTTCCGAACCGGCCTCGTTCAGCGTCGCGAGGGTGGCTTCCACCGTGCGCTGCTGGCGGGTGGTGCCGCGGACAGTGATGGCGGCCGGGGTCTGCGGGGCCAGACCGTGCTCGACGAGGGCGCTCGCCGTCTCGGCGAGGTGGCCCGACGTGGCGTGCAGGACCAGCGGTCCGGGTGCGGCGGCCAGGGCTGCCCAGTCGACCTCGCCGCGGACGTCGGCCTCGGTGTGTCCCGACCCCAGTGCCATACCGGCGTAAGAGGGGACGGCGGACGCGGACGGCAGGCCCGGCAGGACCTCGAACTGCACCTGAGTGCGGGCGACGGCGGTGACCTCGGCGATCACGGAGTCGGTGGTCAGCGGGTCGCCGGACACCAGACGCACGACGTCGTGGCCGTTCCTCGCCTCGTGGACGAGGGTCTTCGCGACCTCCGCCGGCTCCCCCAGTGCGGGACGGACCTCGGCGAGCGGCTCACCGGTCTCGGCGTCGACGCCCAGGTCGGTGCCCACCAGAACGGTGACGCCCTTGTCGACGTCGGGGTCGGTGAAGGCGAGGGTGGCTGCGGCAAGGACGTCCCGTGCGTGCACGGTGAGCAGTGCCGGATCGCCCGGTCCGGATCCCACGAACAGGATTCGTCCGGGGGTGTTCTTACGGACTCGGCTCATCGGTAATTCTCCAGTGCGATCATGTGTCGAGATGGGTACAGGAAGCGGATCGGCCGATCAGTCGGCCTTCGCACATCAAACATCGGCATCACCGGCCTCGGTGACATTCATCAGCTCCCGCGCACCGAGCTCGAGAAGCTCCCGCGCGACGGAGCGGCCGAGTTCTTCGGCGTTCTCCGGGGAGCCCACGGCCCCCGTGCGTATGACGTCGGAACCGTCGATGGCCGCGGCGCAGCCCCGGACGGACAGTTCGTCGAAGATGCGGCCGTCGTCGTCGAGGGATTCGACGACCTCGGCGATGGCGCCGACGGGCGCGGTGCAGCCGGCCTCGAGTTCCGCGAGCAGTGCGCGTTCCGCAGTGACGGCGGCGCGGCTGTTGGGGTCGTCGAGCTCGGACAGGATCGCGACGAGCGCCGTGTTCACCGACAGGCATTCGACGGCGAGCGCGCCCTGCGCGGGTGCGGGCAGCATCTGGACCGGTTCGAGGGACTCGGTGATCAGGTCCAGTCGCCCGATCCGCGCCAGGCCCGCCCGGGCCAGGATCACGGCGTCGAGTTCACCGGATTCGACCTTGCCGAGGCGCCGCTGCAGGTTACCGCGCAGCGGCTGGATGTCGAGGCCGAGGCCCAGCGCCCGCAACTGCGACGTGCGCCGAGGTGCGGACGTGCCGACCTTCGAACCGGCGGGCAGCTCACCGAGGACCAGTCCGTCGCGGGCCACGAGCGCGTCGCGGGGATCCTCGCGCGGCGGAATGGCCGCGATCGTGAACCGCTCGTCGCGGGCGGTCGGCAGGTCCTTGTAGGAGTGGACGGCCACGTCGACCCGGCCGTCGGCGAGCGCTTCCCGGAGTTCGGCGGTGAAGACGCCGACACCGATCTTCTCCACCGATTCCATGGACTGGTCGCCCTTGGTCTTGATGATGACGAGTTCGGCGTCGTGCCCGGCCGAGATCAGTGCGTCGCGCACGGTTCCGGCCTGGGTGGTCGCGAGCTCACTCCCACGGGTTCCGATCCGCAGCGTACGGGTGCCGACGGCGCTCATGCCTGCGATTCCTTCCCATGGTTGTCGTCTCCGACGAAGCGGCGCAGGCGCGGGTCCTGGCCTGCGATGAAGCCGTCGGTGATGTCGATGGCACCCAGGTCGGCGCCACCGAGTTCGGTGGGCTTCGCTACGGCCTCGACGGATCCGGGGCTGAGTTCGAACAATTCGCGCAGAGCGGCGGCGTAGGAGTCGCCACCGGGCGCGGAGGCGAGCTGCTTCACGCGGACGGTGGGCGCGTGCAGGAGCTTGTCGACCACTCGCCGCACCGTGCGGGCGACCTCGTCGCGCTCGGGATCGTCGAGTCCGGGCAGACGCGAATCCAGTCGCATGAGCTCCGCCTCGACCACGTCCGCCGCGCGCTGGCGCAGGGCCGTGACGGTCGGCGTGACCTCCGCCAGCCGCTGGCCTGCGAGGTAGTTGGCGAGTTCGGCGGCGACGATCGTCCGGGCGGCGTCGGCGTCGGATGCGGCCGCGCCCGCGGCGGGATCGCGCTGCAGCGATTCCATGTCGAGGACGGTGACCCCGGGCAGACCGGACACGGCGGGTTCGACGTCGCGGGGCAGTCCGAGGTCGCAGATGACGAGGGGGCGTTCGGGAGCGCGGCCGGGCTGTGCCAGCGCGCGGTGGGTGTCCGCGAGCGTGACGACGGCGCCGACCGCGCCGGTACAGGTCACGAGGACATCCGCCTGGGCCATCGCATCCGCGAGTTCGGCCAGGTCGAGGGCTTCCGCCGCGACGCCGTTGGACCGGGCCGTGTCGGCGAGGTGTTCGGCGCGCTCCTTGGTGCGGTTCACGACGACGATGCGGCCGATCCCGGCACGCGTGAGGTGTGCGACGGACAATCCGCCCATCGATCCGGCGCCGACCACGACGGCGGTCCGTCCGGTCAGTCCGCCTGCGCCGACGATGCCGGCGGCGCGGTCGAGGGCCACGGACACGACGGACGCGCCCGCGGAGTCGATACCGGTCTCCGAGTGCACCCGCTTGCCGACGCGCAGCGCCTGCTGCGCGAGTTCGTGCAGCGTGCGGCCCGCGGCCTGCTGGGCGTCGGAGGACGCGTACGCGGTCCGGATCTGCCCCAGGATCTGCTGCTCGCCGATCACCATCGAGTCGAGACCACTGGCCACGGCGAACAGGTGCTCCGCCGCAGCCTCGCTGTAGCGGACGTACGCGTGCCGGTGCAGATCGGTCAGATCGAGCCCCGAATGGTCGGCGAGCAGTTCGCCGACCTCGGCCAGCGCACCGTGGAACGCATCGACGACGGCGTAGATCTCCACCCGGTTGCAGGTGGAGACGATCATCGCCTCCGAGATGTGCGACGACGCCAGAAGCTTGTCCGTCAACTTCGGGCGATCGGTGTCGGTGACAGCCACCCGCTCGAGAACCGGCACCGGGGCCGTCCTGTGCGAGACCCCGACAAGCAGAACACTCACGGCGCGATCACTGATCCGTTTCTTGGTGCGGTGGACGGGACAGCCGAATGTCCGATGCGGACGCGGGGAGCGGTGGGTACCGATTCCGTGTTGCGTGCGCTGTTGAACGACAGGACCTGCATTTCGACCGCGAGGTCGACGCGGCGCATCTCGACGTGATCGGGGACGTCGAGGGAGGTGGGCGAGAAGCTGAGGATGCAGCGCAGTCCGGCGCGCACGAGACGGTCGGCGACTTCCTGCGCCGCCTCGTCGGGGGTCGAGATGACTCCGATGGTGGCCTCGAGTTCGGCGCAGGCCTGCTCGAGTTCGTCGACGTGCCGCACGGTGAGGTCGCCCACCGGCGCACCGACCCGCGCCGGGTCGCTGTCGAACAGTCCGACCATGGAGAACCCGCGCCGGCCGAAACCGCCGTAGCCGGCGAGCGCCTGGCCGAGGTTCCCGACGCCGACGAGCACCACCTTGTGTCCGCGGTCCAGGCCGAGCGCCCGCTCGATGCGGGCCCGCAGGCGCGTCACGTCGTAACCGACGCCCCGCACACCGTTCGGGCCCAGGAAGGAAAGGTCCTTGCGAAGCTTCGCGGAGCCGACACCGGAGGCGGCGGCGAGTTCCTCGCTCGAGACGATGATCGTGCCGCGTTCGGTCAGCACTCCGAGGACCCGCAGGTATGTCGCGAGGCGCGTCACCGTAGCCTGGGGGATGTCCCGCGATTCGGCGAGCGGGGCCGCGCCGGTGCTCGAGGGGGCCGGCGACCCGACCACAGACTGCCCGACCGCCCCCGTGACGCCAGGGGCCACAGACCCATGCGTCTGGTGCGTTTCGGTCACGTCGTTGGCTCCTCGTCCGACCGGCATTCGATGCCGTTCTTCACGATGCTCCGGGGAATTGTTCACACCACGGTAACTGCTTGTGAACCCATGCACAAAGTCGCTGCGACTGCGCGACATGCGGTCCTACCTGCACGGCATCGGACGATCCCACTTTTAGGGTTCCCTTACTTGCGTAAATCCGAGCGAAGGCGCTCTTCGTCAACCTCCCAGTAACTGTGCTCACGTCCGTCGAGCAACACCACCGGCAATCGGTCGCCGAATTCGGCCCGGATTTCGGGGTCCGTGGCCGCCGCCGCGTCGACGTCTATGCACGTCAGTTCCAGCCCGAACTCCTCGCACAGAACCAGCAACCGCTCGCGGGCCGGCGCGCACGCACCGCACCCCGCCCTCGTGAGAAGCGTCACCTCGTGTCCACCCGTGCTCATGCCCCGCCACTTCCTTTCGACGCCTCCGGTGGAGTCACTGTGCCGTTTCGGGGTCCGCGGACGCCAATCGGCTCGGAGATGAACGTCACACAGTTCCCCCCGCGGGGCCATCCACCCGCCCCGTCCCCGATTCGGGGGATAGGCTGCTCCCAGAGGCTTCTGCGATACGGGAGGTGCGAGTGCCTGCGCGATCACTACCGAACGGCTCGGGTTTCGGTTCAGGTCTGGCGGGGATCATCCTCCCGGGCCGACGCCAGTTCAGGAATCCGCTGGGACCCAGCGAAGCCGAGGTACGTGCCAACGTCGCAGGTGAGGCGAGCGCCGACGCGGCCCTCGCACTTCACGTCGCGTCCGGCGAGGACACCGAACTGGTCGAACACGACGTTCCCCTCGACCTGACGGCCGCCGCGTTCTTCGACGTCGACAACACGATGGTCCAGGGCGCCTCGATCATCCACTTCGCGCGCGGGCTCGCCGCCCGCAAGTATCTGAAGACGTCCGACCTCCTCGACTTCGCGTGGAAGCAGGTCAAGTTCCGCGTCACCGGCAAGGAGAGCAGCGACGACGTCGCCTCCGGCCGGGAGAAGGCCCTGTCGTTCGTCTCCGGACGGTCGACGGCCGAACTCGCCCGGCTCGGTGAGGAGATCTACGACGAGGTGATCGCCGACAAGATCTGGCCCGGCACCCGGGCGCTGGCGCAGATGCACCTCGACGCCGGACAGCAGGTGTGGCTCGTCACCGCGACCCCGGTGGAACTGGCGCAGGTCATCGCGAAACGCCTCGGCCTCACCGGCGCCCTCGGCACGGTCGCCGAGAGCGAGGACGGGATGTTCACCGGACGTCTGGTCGGCGACATCCTGCACGGCCTCGGCAAGGCACACGCCGTGCGTGCCCTCGCGGTCCGCGAGGGCCTCAACCTCAAGCGCTGCACCGCCTACTCGGACAGCCACAACGACGTGCCGATGCTGTCGCTCGTCGGGACCGCGGTCGCGATCAACCCCGACACCGATCTGCGTGAGCTCGCCAAGAACCGGGGCTGGGAGATCCGCGACTTCCGGACCGGACGCAAGGCCGCCAAGATCGGCGTTCCCACCGCGCTGCTCCTCGGCGCGGCAGGCGGCGCACTCGCCGCCGTCGTCGCGCGCCGCCGCGAACAGGCGGCCTGAGCCGCCCGCCGCGGCTCAGCCCAGGAACACGTTCCGGCGCTTCGCGAGGAGCCGGTACAGCGTCTGCTGGATGGTCTCCCGGACGTGGTCGGTGACCTCGAACAGTTCCATCGGGTCGTCGGCCGCCGACGCGTCGTACGTGTCGGTGACGATCGGCTTGCCGAACTCGATGTACCACTTCGACGGCAACGGCACGAGCCCGAGCGGCCCGAAGTGCGGGAAGAGCGGGGTCACCGGGAAGTACGGCATCCCCAGCAGTCGGGCGAGCGTCCCGAGTTCACCGATCTTCGGGTAGATCTCCTCGGACCCCACGATCGAGCACGGAATGATCGGCGCACCGGTCCGCATGGCGGCGGACACGAAGCCACCGCGGCCGAACCGCTGCAACTTGTACCGTTCGCTGAACGGTTTGCCGATGCCCTTGAAACCTTCGGGGAACACGGCCGCGACCTCCCCGTCCTGCAGCAGGCGCACGGCGTCCGGGTGGCACGCGAGCGTGTGCCCGGCCTTGCGTGCGACACCACCGACGAGCGGCATCTCGAACGCGAGATCGGCGGCCAGCATCCGCAGCGGGCGATGCGCAGGGTGATGGTCGTGAACGGCGACCGAGGTCATCAGGCCGTCGATGGGCAGCACACCGGCATGGTTGGCGACCACCAGCGCACCGCCGGTCGATGGAATGTTCTCCAGACCGCTGACCTCCACGCGGAACCACTTGTCGAACAGCGGACGCAGGATGGGGAGCCACACGTTCTCGGCGAAGTGGGGGTCGTAGCCGAAGTCGTCGACGTGATAGTCGCCCGAGAGCCGGCGGCGCACGAACTCGGCGGTGTTGACGATCTGCTCGGCCAGGGCGTGGCGGACGGCGTCGACCGCCGAGGACTCGGTGACGGGCTGGGGTGGGGTGATCACGGAGGGCGGCGGCATCGCGGACGGATGTCTGCTCTCGCTCTGCTCACGCCTCGAACGTCCGATAGCGGTCCCGCGCGCGGCTGTCGCACCGTGCAACGGAATGACCTTCGCCACTTCGTTCACCTCTCCCCTTTCGCCGTGCCGGTAAGAGCGAGTAGTGCGTTCTCTGCTGCGTCGACCCATTCGTTCTTGATGATCGCCTTGACGCCGGCAGCACGAGCGAAGTCGTCGAGCGCCTGCATCGAGGTCCACCGTGGCTCGAAGGATAGTTCGGTTCGCATGCGCGTGGTGTCCAGTCCGCAACCGAAATGGAAGTACTCGAGTTGCTCGGTGGTGTACGACCGCATCACCGGCCCCATCAGCGCACGTCCGAGGTTGCGGAACAACCCGAACGGCATCGGGACCTCGATCCGCCCGGCGCGGCGGATGGCCTGCGACATCATCACGACGCCGTCGCCCGCGACGTTGAACGTGCCCGCCGGACCCGACACCGTGGCCCGTTCCAGCGCGGCCAGCGCGTCCTCTTCGTGCAGGACCTGCAGGCGTGCGTCCCGCCCGAGAATGGTCGGCACGACCGGTGAGGTGAGGTACTGCGCGACCGTCGCGTTGAGTCGCGGCCCGACCAGCGGTGCGAGGCGGACGATCGACACGCCGATGTCGGGGCGCCTGCGCCCCATTCCGCGCAGATACCCCTCGATCTCGATGCAGTCCCGCGCGTACGCGCCCGCCGGGCGGCGCCGGGCGCTCATCTCCTCGGTGAACTTGGCCGGGTCCTTGGCGCTGCAGCCGTAGACCACGGAGGCCGAACGCAACACGACCTTACGGACGCTCGGAGCCTTCTGGCAGACGGCGAACAACTGCATCGCGCCGATGACGTTCATGTCCTTCATGGCCGCGCGACTACCCGACTTCGGCGGGCGCGCCAGCGTCGACGCGTGCACGACGGTATCGACCTCGGCGTTACGAATAACCTTGCCGATCAAGGGATTCCGGATGTCGGCGCGCACGAACTCGGCGCGGCCCATGCGGCGCAACATGTCCTTGCTCGGCGACACCGCGTCCACCGCGATCACCCGCTCGATGGCCGGATTCTGAGCGAGCCGGGTGACCAGATATCCACCCAGAAACCTGCTGGCCCCAGTGACCAGCACGACGCGCGGCACCGCCGTCCGCGTAGTACTGTCTTCGTCACTCACAACCACTAAGACCCCCGATCACGTAGCGAGTGACGTCAACGATACGTGCAGGAAGGGGATGGCGCTCCGCACAACGACAATTGGTCGGTCGCCCGATACGCGACAGGCCCGCCGTGAAACGACGGATGCCCGCCACCAAAGGTGACGGGCATCCAGACGCAACTCTTTACTTACCGAGTTTCCTGCGCTGCACTCGGGTGCGGCGAAGCAGCTTACGGTGCTTCTTCTTCGACATGCGCTTGCGTCGCTTCTTGATCACTGAACCCATAGCGGGTGTCCCTCACGTTCTTCTCTAGCGTTCCTGCGCACGCCGATCACGTACGCTCGCGCCACTCTGGCGCCTGGGCCTCGTTTTAACTAGCTCAGCGCCTTACGACACCAGCTGGCTGGTACGACAGTCGCTAATCGTACCGGTGCGGGTCCTCTCCCCGAAAACGAGGTCGAAGTGACCCTCTTCGTGCCGATCGGTCAACCGGCGTCGAAGTACGAGGTTTCGAGGTAGTCGTGCACTGCTTTCGCATGCACTCTGAACGAACGGCCCACGCGGACGGCGGGCAGTTCGCCGCTGTGCACCAACCGATACACAGTCATCTTGGACACTCTCATCAGCGTCGCTACCTCGGCGACGGTGAGAAATTGCGTTCCGGCCAGTGCCGGTTGTCCGTCCGGGGCCGAGCCCTTGGACGGCTTTTTTGCAGACGTCATCAACCACTTACCTCCGGCACGTCTCGCGCCGCCGGCTTCCCCTCCGGCGGAACAGACACGCACGTGCTACTTCGAGCTTAGCGGGACGGATGGGGTTACTGCGACGGGTGTGGGCAATCGAATATTCATTCGGTCGTCGTGCCGAGTTCGGCAGAACGAATTTTCGCGGCTTCGAGGGCGTCGAAAAATGCTGTTCGGAGACCGTTTCCCTCCAGCCGGCGGATCGCCGCCGCGGTGGTTCCGCCGGGCGAAGTCACGGCGGCACGAAGTTCGGTCGCGCTCTCCCCCGACCTGTCGAGCATGGCCGCGGAGCCGACCATGGTCTGCACGACCAGTTCGGTCGCGGTCGCCCGGGTCAGTCCGAGCCCCACGCCCGCGTCGATCATGGCCTCGGCGACCAGGAAGAAATAGGCCGGACCGGAGCCGGAGACGGCGGTGACGGCGTCGATCTGCGATTCGGGGACGACGACGACCTTGCCGACCGACGACAGGACGCCGCGGACCAGTTCGAGGTGTTCCTTCTTCACGTGCCTGCCGGGCGCGAGCACGCTGACGCCCTCACCGACCAGCATGGGCGTGTTGGGCATGACCCGGACCACGGGGAACCCGGCGGGCAGTCTCGTCTCGTAGAAGGCGGTGGGGATACCGGCAGCGAGCGAGACGAGCAGCTGCTCGCGCTCGCCGTCGAGTTCCACCTTGGACACCTCGGTGAGCGCGGATTCGACGTCTCCCGGCTTGACGGCCATCACGATGACGTCGGCGCCTTCGGCGGCGTCGGACGGGGTGGTGACCCGCACCGAGTACGCCGCTGCCAGCTCGTCGGCGCGCGCCGGGTGCTGCTCGGCCACCACCAGATCCTTGACGGCGTGACCTGCCTGCAGAAGCCCCGAGATGAGGGCCTCGCCGATCTTGCCGCCTCCGATTACCGCGATTCTCGTCATGGCGAACAGCCTGCCACGACGCTCTGCGGCGCCTTCCTAGCGGGGGATCATCGCCAGTTGCCGGCTCTGCACGACGATCGCCCCGGTGGAGTCGAGGACGGTGTGGTCCTCCTCGAACCATGCGCCGCCGAGCACCGTGCTGCTGGCCATCACGCGCAGCCAGCCCGGCGCGGGCTGCCTGCGCAGGTAGGTGGTCAGCTGGACCGTCGGCGCCCAGCCGAACATGCCGCGGTTCATCGTCACGGGGGCGCTGATGTCGCCGGTCATGATCGCGAACAGCGCCGCCGTGTCCGGGTCGCTCTCGTCGCCCGCGCGCGGTCGCACCCACATGCGGACCTCGGGTTCGCCCTGGTTGCCGGTCAGGAAATGCGCCGACGTCCCGTCGACCCGCATGTCGCAGCCCTGGGCCACGTGGACGATCTGCCCCATCGGGTGGTCGGCCGTGAGCACGACGGCGTCGGCGGGCGGTTCCACCGGGAGCTGCGCCAGGGCGTGGTCTCCGCTGTACTGCGGCTCCCCCACGTCGGGGACGCCGAGCGTGACCGACGCGTGGACGGCAACGCGGTCGCCCTGCGTCAGCTCCACGTCGACGAACGACACCTGCTTGCCCTGCTTGCGCACCGTCGTCGACAGCGTCACCTCGCCCGGGTCGGGGGCGGACAGGTAGTTGGCCCCGACCGCGAGGGGCTGCACCCGGGCCGGCCCGGCATCGCCGGTCTCGTCGAGCAGTCGCCTGCGGGCGGCGGCGGCGCAGAGCGACATCATCGAACCGCCGTGCACCTTGGGGCCGATGGTCCAGATCGGGTCGATCGACGCCCGGTACGTCCCGTCACCGGCAGCGGTGAGGACGTTGAGATCGTGGAAGGGAGTTGAGCTCACTGCTGGTCCTGTTCTTCGGGGTTCCGGAGACGCTTCTGTGCGACGTCCTGGTGTGCGAGCCGGCGCATCGCGGCGATCACCGGTTCGTAGACGGCCGTGCCCAGCACCGCGTACCGGATCGCATCCTCGGCCGATGCGGTGGGCATGAGCCCGATGTCGATCTCGGCGATCCCGCGCACGTGGCGCCCGTAGGCGTCGAGTCGCTCCTCGGTCATCGGGATGCCGGCTTCCTCGAGTGCCACGAGGGCACGTTCGAGCTGACCGACCGCGACGTACCGGGGGTCGTAGACCTGCCCGAGCCTGTCGAGGACGGCGCGGGCCCGGGGGAACTCGTCGGCGTCGTCGGCGGGGGTGTCGAGGTAGGGCGGGAGTTGCGCGATGGCCTGGCCGAGCACGTCGAACAGTGAGCCGTCGGGATGGTCGACGAGGCGGAGTATCTCCCGGATGCGGGGAATCGGCAGTCCGGCTCCGGCCAGCGCCTTGACGAGGCCGAGGCGCTGCACGTGCTCCTCGCCGTACCGGGCCTGGGTGGCGCTCGTCGCCTCGCCGGGCATCAGCAGACCTTCGCGCAGGTAGTACTTCACCGTCGCGAGCGGAACGCCGGTACGGGCGACCAACTCGGAAACGCGCACGGCCCCTCCTTCGACAACCAGACTGGATACTGAAACTATCCAATGTGGCCCCGAGCTTACCGCAGGAGAAGCTCGGCAGACGCCTCAGGTGTCGTCGTGATCGCCACCGGAGTGGCTGCGTGGCGACCCCGACGCGGCGCGTCCCGGTTCGAGATGTTCACGGGCGAAGGCCAGCGCCTGCGCGAGCATCGACGACCGTTCCCGGCGGGTTCGGGCGTTCTGCGTGTTGATCTCGACCACGGCCTGCCCGTCGAACCCGGTGTCGACGAGGTGCCGGCACAGCTGCGCGCAGGGCTGGGCGCCGTGACCGGGAATGAGGTGCTCGTCCATCGACGCGCCCCGGCCGTCGGCGAGGTGGAGATGCGCGAGGCCCTCCCCCATCCGCTCCGCCAGTTTCATCGCATCCATCCCGGCCGTGGCCGTGTGCGACAGGTCGAGCGTGTAGTGGGCGTGCCCCGAATCGGTGGGGTCGTAGGACGGGCTGAACGCCGACAGCGCGGCCCCGGGTCCGCCCCGCCGCCGCAACCGCTCGGCGGATCTCTCCTTGCTGCCGAAGAAGCCGTCCGCCCGCATCGGGAACATGTTCTCCACCGCGACGATCACGTCGCTGCGCCGTTCCAGGTCGGCCACCTGATCGGCGAAGCCGTCGGCGTACCGGCGCTGCCAGCGGAACGGGGGGTGCACCACGACGCTCGTCGCCCCGAGCGATTCGGCGGTGCGGACGGAACGCTCCAGCTTCGCGACGGGGTCGGCGCCCCACACCCGCTGCGAGATGAGCAGGCACGGCGCGTGGATCGCCTGAACCGGGATCGCGTACCTGCGCACCAGCCCGGCCACGGCGGCGGCGTCCTGGCTGACCGATTCGGCCCACACCATCAGTTCGACGCCGTCGTATCCCAGATCGGCCGCGTACCGGAAGGCCGCCTCGGTGTTCTCCGGGTACACCGAGGCCGTCGACAGGCCCACCAGTACCTTCCGCCCACGCGGTGACCGTCGAATCTGCTCGTGCCCACTGTCCCCGACCATGAGCAACTCAGCCCGACGCAAGCATGAAGGCTAACGGCCCCAGAGTGACGATCATCCCGACGACGACGGCGATCACGAAGCTGGTGATGTCGTCGGTGCGGCGCAGGATGCGGACCATGGCGACCAGGCCCACGATGACGAGCAGCGCCAGAATCAGCGCGACCCACGGGAAGACGTCCCACAGCTTCTCGAAACCCTTGAAGAGCAGGGCCCCGGCGATCACGGCCACCACACCCTGGCCGATGAGAACGGCCCACTCACGGGTGGAGTTCTCGCCGGCCTCGTCCTTGCCTGTCTTCTCCGCTTTCGCGGCCTTCTCCGCCTTCGCCTCCTTGCGGGAACGGCGCGGGGTGTCGGACTTCTGCGTGTCGTCGCGCTGGCCGGTGTCCGCCTCGTCGGTGGCGGCCTCGATGAGGTCCGTCTCCTCGGCCGCGTTCGCCGCATCCGAGTCCCGGGACTGACGCATCAGGTCGCCGGCCAGCGTCGATCCGGACAGCAGCGCGGGCTCCGGCTTCGCCTTGGCGGGAGCCTCCGGCTTCGGCGTCTTCACGAACTTCGACGCGCCGTTCGACGCCGCTGCCGTACCCGACTTCGCTGCCGTACCCGACTTCGCTGCCGTACCCGACTTCGCTGCGGCGCCCGCCTTCGCCGGGGTTCCGGGTTTCGCCGGGGCCTCGGGCTTCGCGGGTGCGTCGGACTTCGCGGCCGGTTCGGCCTTGGCCGTTGTGTCGGGCTTGGCCGTTGTGTCGGGCTTGGCCGGGGGTTCGGCCTTCGGCGCCGGTGTCACCCGCGGAGCGGCGGCGGTCGGCTCCGGCTTCTTCACGATCGGGGCGGCCACCGTCGGAGCCGGCGTGGCGGCGGCCTGCGGCGCCGGCGGTTCCTTCCGGACGGACCGGCTGACCCAGGTTCCCTGTTTTTCGCGCGACGTCCCGCCCGACACCACGGCGCGGCCACGGCCGGCGGGGCGACTGGCGATGGGTTCGTCGTCGTCATCGTCGCTGTCGTCGACTGGAGCCTTGAAAGCGGCCGTGCGCTCGTCGGCCCTCGCCGACGGTGCTGCCGGCGCCGACGGTGCTGTCGGCGTGGGTGTGCGCGACGGCTCGGGCGCGGCCGGTTCCGGTTCCGGTTCGGATTCGAGTGCCCGCGATTCGGACGGATCCCGGACCACCGGAATTTCACCGGTCAACTCGGCGACGGAGATTCCTCCCGCGACGCCGCGCCGACGCCGCCCGCCCCGGGACTCCACCTGCTGCCCGTTGCGTTTGAGCAGTTCTGACACAGAGATCTGCTGACTGTCCTCGGTCATCGAGCACCCACCATCAATTCACCGCCCATTTCCGTATCGAGCTTGCGGAGGATCAATCCCTCGCGCAGAGCCCAGGGGCAGATTTCGAGTTCCTCCACGCCCAGTGCTCTCATGCTGGCCTCCGCAACGAGCGCTCCGGCCACGATCTGCTGCGACCTGTCGGAGCTCACCCCTTCTAATTCTGCACGGTCCGAGGCCGTCATCCGCGAAATGAAAGCTATGAGTTGCCTGAGACCGCTGGCGGTGAGCGTGCGCTTGACCCGCGGGCCCGCGCCGGACGGTGCGGCGCCCGTCAGCCGGGCCAGCGAGCGGAACGTCTTCGACGTGCCGACGGCCCGGTCCCACTGCCCCGCCGTGCGCAGTTCCTTCGCCGGGACGGTCAGTTCGGCGTCCAGCCAGTCCCTCAGCACCGCCACGCGGCGCTTGCCCGGCGGGTCTGCCTCGAGCCAGTCCCGGGTGAGCCGTCCCGCGCCGAGTTGCAGCGACAGCGCGACGTCCGGGTCCTCGTCGCCGCCCGTCGTCAGCTCGAGGGATCCGCCGCCGATGTCGAGGTTCAGGATGCGGCCGGCGCTCCACCCGAACCAGCGGCGCACGGCGAGGAACGTCAGCCGCGCCTCGTCGACACCCGACAGGACCTCCAGCGTCACGCCGGTCTCGTCGTGCACGCGCGCGAGCACGTCGTCCGAGTTGTTGGCGTCGCGGACGGCGGACGTCGCGAAGGCCATGAGTTCACCGCACCCGGATGTCCTCGCGATGCTGGAGAAGTCTGCCACCGTCGTGACCAGGCGATCTGCACCTTGAGCGGTGATGTCACCCTTGTCGTCGGTGTTCTCCGCAAGCCTCAGAGTCGACTTGGTCGAACTCATCGGTGTGGGGTGGCCGCCCCTGTGGGCGTCCACTACGAGAAGATGGACGGTGTTGCTTCCGACGTCGAGTACCCCTAGTCGCACATTGACACGGTACTGGGTCTACCGTCGGGCTTTGTGACAGCACGTAAAGCAGGGCGTTCACACAAGATGACACCCAGCCCCGAAGTACCCCTCGACTTCGCTCGCGAATGGGTCGAATTTCCCGATCCCGACAACGCCGAGCACCTCATCGCCGCGGACATGACGTGGCTGCTATCCCACTGGACCTGCGTGTTCGGCACTCCGGCCTGCCAGGGCATCATCGGCGACCGGCCGGACGACGGCTGCTGTTCGCACGGCGCGTTCCTCTCCGACGAGGAGGATTTGGAGAAGCTGAACAAGTCAGTGAAGCTGCTCACACCCGAGAACTGGCAGTTCATGGAGAAGGGGCTCGGCAAGAAGGGGTACATCGAGGAGGACGACCTCGAGGACGAGCCCGCGCTGCGCACCCGCCGGTATCAGGGGGCCTGCATCTTCCTGAACCGCCCCGGCTTCGAGGGCGGCGTCGGTTGCGCGCTGCACTCGATGGCGCTCGAGCGCGGGATCGAGCCGCTCGAGGTCAAGCCCGACGTGTGCTGGCAGCTTCCGATCCGCCGCACCCAGGAGTGGGTGGAACGCCCCGACGGCGAGCAGATCCTCAAGACCACCATCACCGAGTACGACCGGCGTGGCTGGGGTGAGGGCGGCTCGGACCTGGACTGGTACTGCTCGGGCTCACCCGACGCCCACGTGGGCGCCAAGGCGGTCTGGCAGTCGTACGCGCCGGAGCTGACGGAGCTGCTCGGCAAGGCCGCGTACGCGGAATTGGCGACGCTGTGCAAGCGCAGGGCCGGCCTCGGACTCGTCGCCGTGCATCCCGCGACCGTGGCCGCACAGAAGAGGGCCGCCGGGTAACGGATCGGACCTGCCGGTCGATTTAGCCGTCACGGCCCCATTCCGGGCACAGCCACGACGGGAGAGATCATGTTCGCTCGCATTCTGACCGGTGCCCTGCTGACCGCCGCCGCAACGCTCGCTCTCGCGCCGACCGCGTCCGCCGACCCGACCCCGGACTGGAACACCTTCTACGACAAGACGGCGAACTTCGTCGCACCGTTCGATCCGGGCGCCTTCGGCGACAAGGCTGACCGGGCCCTCGTCCTGAGCCCGTACGGAACCGGCAGGGTCATCGAGTGCAAGGGCGACGGACACTATGTCGCGGTCTACTGCAGGCAGTTCGACGACCAGGGCCGCGAGCACGCGATCACGCAGATCATCTCGGCGCCGTTCCGCGGCGTCTGGGTGTACAACCCGTTCTGACAGTCGCCCGTTCCGGCACACGCCCACGAATTCGTCAGCCGCACCGGCAATTGCCTGTGCGGCTGACGAATTCGTGCGCAACTGTGGCGGATCGGCGTCCGCTCACGCCTCCAGTTTGTAGCCCAGCCCGCGGACGGTGACGAGGTGTTCCGGCTTCGCCGGGTCGGTCTCGATCTTCGAGCGCAGACGCTTGACGTGCACGTCGAGGGTCTTGGTGTCGCCGACGTAGTCCGCGCCCCACACCCGGTCGATCAACTGTCCGCGGGTGAGTACCCGGCCCGAGTTCCGCAGCAGGTACTCGAGGAGGTCGAACTCCTTGAGCGGCAGCGTGACGGCGTCACCGTTCACCTGCACCACGTGCCGTTCGACGTCCATCCGGACCGGTCCGGCCTCGAGGACGGCCGAGTCCTGCGCGACGTCGAGTTCGCTGTCGACGCCGCGGCGCAGCACCGCCCGGATGCGGGCGATCAGTTCCCGCGCCGAATACGGCTTGGTCACGTAGTCGTCGGCGCCGAGTTCGAGACCCACCACCTTGTCGATCTCGCTGTCCCGTGCCGTCACCATGATGACGGGGACACCGGATCGGCTGCGGAGTTGCTTGCAGACGTCCGTGCCGCTCATGCCGGGCAGCATGAGGTCGAGGAGGACGATGTCGGCACCGGCCCGGTCGAACTCGGCGAGCGCGGATGGTCCGTCGCCGACGATCGTCGTCTCGAATCCTTCCTTGCGAAGCAGGAAGGCCAACGGGTCGGCCAGTGACTCCTCGTCTTCCACGATCAGCACACTTGTCATCGCTTGGCCTCCATACCGGTTTCTCTCCTCCCGACAGTTCCGCCGTCGGCGTCCCCGCCGTTCGTCTCTACTGTCTCGATGTGTGCAGGAATCTGCAGGGTAAACGTCGAACCCGTTCCTGGCTTGCTCCACAGGTCGATCGATCCGTTGTGGTTGGCGGCCACGTGCTTGACGATCGCGAGGCCGAGTCCCGTTCCGCCGGTCGCCCGGGCCCGCGCCTTGTCGACGCGGAAGAAACGTTCGAAGACGCGTTCCTGGTCGGCCTTGGCGATGCCTTCGCCGCGGTCGGTCACCGAGATCGCCACGTTGTCGCCGCGGATGGACCGGCTCACCGAGACCGGGGATCCCTTCGGCGAATAGGCGATGGCGTTCTGCACCAGGTTGGACAGCGCGGTGACGAGCAGCGCGCGGTCGCCGAGCACTTCGTAGCCGCTGTTGTGGTCCGTGGTGACGGCGATGCCTGCGGCTTCCGCGGAGATCTTGCAACGCTGCAGGGCCTCGTCCACCACCTCGTCGACGGCGACGGCCTCGAGGTCGGGCAGCTTCTCGGCGCCCTGCAGCCGGGACAGCGCGATCAGTTCGGTGACCATCTTGCCGAGCCTGACGGATTCACCGAGCACGCGTTCGCCGAAGTGCCGGACCGAATCGGGGTCGTCCGCCGATTCGAGAAGTGCCTCCGCGAGCAGTCCCATCGCGCCGACCGGGGTCTTGAGTTCGTGGCTGACGTTGGCGACGAAGTCGCGGCGGGTCGCTTCCATCCGCACCTGCTCGGAGTCGTCGTCGGCGAACAGGACCACGAAGTTGTGGTCTTCCTTGCTGAGCAGTCGTGCGGTGCCGCGCACCGCGATCCGGTCGCGCCCCCGCTGCGGGTTCTTGGTGCTGAGGTCGACCTCGACGGGTTCGCCGGTTTCGAGGACGCGGAGCGCCGCCACCCACGCACGGTCGTCGACGAGCCGGTTCCGCACCAAGCCCAGCTCTTCGGCGCGGGGATTGAACAGGACGACGTCGTGGAACTGGTCGACCACGGCGATGCCGCTCTCGGATGCCAGCACGATCAGGTCGAGGACCTGCGACATCGTGAGCCCCGACGTTTCTTCCATTCGCTGCGCCTGCCGGGTGGACAGCATGGGGATCAGCACGCCACCGACGAGGTAACCGACGAAGCCGCCCACGATGGCAAGCAAGACGGCTTGAACAACACTCACGCCTGAATCGTACGTTCGCGCGGCGGGCCGGTTACGCAGGGTCCAGGCATTTCCGCGCACGTCACACGCGGCAACCGGAGTCTTCGTCCGCAGTTAACCTGCTGTTGGCCGGACGTCCCGCGAACGGGACGTCCGGCCGGTTGCACGGGTTACTTCCCGCCCTGGTTCGCGACCGCGGCGGCGCCTGCGGCGGCCGCCTCGGGGTCGAGGTAGGTGCCGCCGGGGTTGAGCGGCTTCAGGTTCTCGTCCAGGTCGTAGCGCAGCGGGATGCCGGTGGGGATGTTCAGCCCGGCGATGTCCTCGTCGGAGATTCCGTCGAGGTGCTTGACGAGGGCGCGCAGCGAGTTGCCGTGCGCGGTGATCAGGACGGTCTTGCCGGCCTTCAGATCGGCCGAGATGGTGTCTTCCCAGTACGGGATCAGGCGGACGACGACGTCCTTCAGGCACTCCGTGAGCGGGACCTCGTCGAGGTTCGCGTAGCGGGGATCGGTGTCCTGGCTGTATTCGCTGCCGGCCTCGATCGTCGGCGGCGGGGTGTCGTAGCTGCGGCGCCACAGCATGAACTGCTCGTCGCCGTACTTGTCCTTGACCTGCGCCTTGTTGCGTCCCTGCAGGGCGCCGTAGTGGCGCTCGTTGAGACGCCAGTCGCGGATGACGGGAATCCAGTGCCGGTCTGCCGTGTCGAGCGCGATGTTGGCGGTGCTGATGGCGCGGCGCAGCAGCGACGTGTAGAGCACGTCGGGGAGCAGGTTGTGCTCGAGCAGCAATTCGCCGGCGCGCTTGCCCTCGGCGATGCCCTTATCGGTCAGGTGGACGTCCACCCAGCCGGTGAACAAGTTGAGCGCATTCCATTCGCTCTCGCCGTGGCGGAGCAGCACAAGGGTTCCGGTACTCATGCCGTTCATCCTGGCATGCCTGCCGGAACCCTCGCGCCGTGAACCCCTGCCGTCAGCTCCGGCGGGCCTCGCCGGCCCGGAGATCCTTGCGGAGGATTTTGCCTGCGGCGGACTTGGGGACGAGGTCGATGAACTCGACCCTGCGGACCTTCTTGTGCGGGGAGACCCGTTCGGCGACGAACGCGATCACCGCGGCCTCGTCCAGATCCTCGGCACCCGGCTGGGCGACGACGAACGCCTTCGGCACCTCCTCACCCTCGTCGTCGAGAACCCCGATGACGGCGGCGTCGGCGATCTGCGGATGCGTCAACAGCAGCGCCTCCAACTCCGCCGGCGGCACCTGATACCCCTTGTACTTGATCAACTCCTTCATCCGGTCCACGATCGTCACCACCCCCTCGGCGTCGACGGTCGCGATGTCCCCGGTGTGCAGGAACCCGTCCGCATCCAGGGTTTCCGCGGTCGCCGCCTCGTTGCCCAGGTACCCGGCCATGATGTTCGGACCCGCACACCACAACTCCCCCGGCGCGCTGACCCCCTCGGCCGGGTAGGCGACCTCCAGCCCGGTGGCCGGGTCGACGAGCTTGCATTCCATGTTCGCGATCGTCGGGCCGACCGAGTCGAGGGCGATGTCGTCCCGGTCGAACGGGATCGCGTGCGAGACCGGGCTCATCTCCGACATCCCGTAGCCCTGCCGGACCCGGCAGCCGAGCCGGGTCGCGACGGCCCTGCCCAGTTCCTGATCCAGCGGGGCGGCACCGGAGAAGATCGAATGCACCGAGGACAGGTCGTAGTCGTCGACCAACGGGTGCTTGGCCAACGCCACCGCGACCGGCGGCGCGATGAACACATACGTGCACCGCTGCCCGGAGACGATGCTCAAGAACTCGACGAGGTCGAACTTCGGCATCGTCACCAGGGCGGCCCGGTTGTAGAGGGCGGCGTTGAGCAGCACCGTCATCCCGTAGATGTGGAAGAACGGCAACACCGCCAAAAGCCTGTCGTCGGCGCCGATCCCCATCCGCGGGTTGATCTGACACACGTTCGCGACCAGGTTGCGGTGGGTGAGCATCACCCCCTTCGGCCGGCCGGTGGTCCCCGACGAATACGGCAGCACCGCCAGCTGCGTGGCCGGGTCGAACGACACCTCCGGCGCCGGGTGGCCCTCGGTGAGCAGATCCGCCAGGGACGGGTGCCCGTCGGCGCCGTCGAGGACGATCACATTCCCGGCCGGGATCCCGACCGTGACGGCCGCCGCCCGGGCCTGCGGTAGCAGTGGGGAGACGGTGAACAGGAACTTCGCGTGCGAGTCGGTGAGCTGTTTGGCGATGTCCTCGGCGGTGTAGAGGGCGTTGATGGTGGTGGCGACGCCGCCGGCGCGCAGGATGCCGTGGAACACCGCGGCGAACGCGGGCACGTTCGGTGAGTGCAGGGCCACCACCTCACCGACCGCGAGGCCGCGGGCGGCCAGCGCCCCGGCGACCCCGTCGATCTGCCCGACCAGGGTTCGGTAGGTGGTGACCGCACCGGAGGCGCCGTCGATCAGGGCGGGCCGTTCCGCATCCGCCGGGTCGACCCGACCGAACAGGAAATCGTAGACACTGAGGTTCGGGATCTCGACGTCCGGAAACGGGCTCTTGAAGCTCACGTGGGTCTCTCCCTCGAAGTGTTGCAGCAGCAGTTGTGACACCAGTCACAGGTTCGCCGCAACTCTACCCGCGCGCAATTCCCGTCCGCGGGAGGTCAACCCACACTCAGGACTGCGAGTCCTCGATGAGATGTTCGAACGGTTTCAGGTTCGCCAGCGACTCGCCGCGCGAGACACGCCATTCCCACTCCCGCTTGATGGAACCGGCGAATCCGAGTTCGAGAAGGGTGTTGAAGTCGCCGTCGGCCGCCTCGAGCACCTGCCCGAGAATGCGGTCCAGTTCGTCCGCGGTCACCGCGTGCTCGGCGATCTGACCGACCAGGTAGATGTCGCCGATCTTGTCGATCGTGTATGCCACCGAATACAGCCGGCGGTTGCGCCGCAGCAGGTACTTGTAGACGCCCTCGAAGTTCTCGTCGGGCTTGCGGCAGACGAACGCCTCGACGCGCAGGCCGTGCTTGCCGACGGTCAGCAGCGTGGTGGTCTTGAGCTTGCGCTCGCCGGGCAACTCGACGACGAAGTGTGTCGAGTCCTTCCTCGTGAAGTCCAACTCCCGGTCGGTCAGGGCGGACTCGATCACCTCGGCCAAATCGGTCATGCGCGTACTCCCCCGACCCTGCGCAGCTTCCACAATCCGCGTCCGCGACGCGGGGAGAATTCGCTGGGGCCGTGTCCGTAGTTGTAGTTGACGGTCGCCATCCGATAGCTCTCGAGGAGGCCGTCGGCGGTGTGTTCCCAGGAGAAGTTCTCGGCGTGCCGCGGAGCCTCGGCGGCCAGCGCGGCCAGCCTGCCGGGCGCAGACACCAGCGACTGCAACGCCGTCGCCCAGTCCTCGGTGCGGTGCCCGTCCACGAGGAGCCCCGTCTCGCCGTGACGGACCGCGACGCCGAGTCCGCCCACGTTCGCCGCGATCACCGGTGTGCCGCAGGCCTGCGCCTCGATGGCGACCAGACCGAACGACTCCGAATAGCTCGGCACCGCAACGAGATCCGAAGCCCGGTACACATCGGCGAGCCGATCGGGCGCCTGCGGCGGGAGGAACGTGACCCGCGCGGCGATGCCGAGCGAGGACGCGAGTTCGATCAGCGCGTCCGGCCGGGCCAGTCCGGATCCGGACGGACCCCCGACCACGAGCACCCGCAGCGACGACTCGGGATCCCGGGCGATCAGTTCGGCGGCGGCGCGGAGCAGGACGTCGGGAGCCTTGAGCGGCTGGATGCGTCCGACGAACGTCACGACGGTCTCACGGGGGTCGAGCCCCAGCTTCGCGCGGGCGGCGTCCCGGTCGCCGGGGCGGTACCGCGTCAGGTCGGCGCCGGGCGCCACCACGTCGATCCGGTTCGGGTCGGCGCCGTAGTGGCGGACCAGCTGATCGGATTCGTCGGTGGTGTTCGCTACGAGCCGGTCGGATTCGGCGACCACCTGCTGTTCGCCGATCTGACGGGCGGCCGGTTCGGGGGTGTCCCCCTCGGCCAGCGACAGATTCTTGACCGCGGCGAGCGTGTGCGCGGTGTGCACGAGCGGCACACCCCACCGGTCGCGGGCGAGCCAGCCGACCTGCCCCGACAGCCAGTAGTGCGAGTGCACCAGGTTGTAGTAGCCCGGTTCGTGGCGGGCCTCCTCGCGGAGCACCCCGGCCACGAACGCGCAGAGCTGCGTGGGCAGATCCTGCTTGTCGAGCCCCTCGAACGGGCCGGCGACGACGTTGCGGACGAGGACCCCCGGCGCCGCTTCCTGGACCGGGGCGTCGGCGGACGACGTGGCCCGGGTGAAGATCTCCACCTCCACGCCACGGCGAGCCATCTGGATGGCGGACTGCAGCACGTAGACGTTCATGCCGCCCGCGTCTCCGGTACCGGGCTGCGCCAGGGGTGAGGTGTGGACCGAGAGGACGGCCACCCTGCGGGGGCGCGAGTTGTGCAAGGGCGTCACCACTCCATACTGCTCCCCCACCGATCGGCCCCTTTAACCGAGGTTGTCGACGAACGCGCCGACCTCCTTCACGAAGCGGCCGGGATCCTCGACGAACGGTCCGTGGTCGCAGCCTTCCCAGAACGAGGCCCGCGCCTGCGGGATCAGGTCTGCAGCGTGCCTACCAGCCGAGACGTCGACGACGGAGTCCTCGGTCCCGTGCAGGACGAGTACCGGGACGTCGAGCGACCGGAGCAGGTCGTCGTGGCTCGCGGAGCGGTTGAACAGGGCGGCCCGCACGTGTGGCGGGGTGGCGAGGCCGGCGCCGAACAGCGCCTGCGACTGCGCGCCCTTTCCTTCGGGAGGTCCGGTGAGCGCGGTGCCGAACGCGCCCAGCGCGCGGATCGCCTCGCGTGGCTCCTCGGACATCGCGCCGGGGATCGCGGCGCGCATCGCCGCACCGACCTTGCCGCCGGCCTCCCCGCGACCGATGCTGGTGATGGCCCCGACGAGGACGACGCCGTCGACGGCGGACGTGCCCTGGGACGCCAGGTAGTCGCAGATCACGAGGCCGCCGTAGGACCAGCCGAGGAGCACCGCACCGGACGTGACGCCTTCCGCCGTGAGCACCGCGTCGACGTCCCCGGCCCAGATCGCGGAGTCGTCGTAGCCGGCGGCCGGGGCACCCGAGTAGCCGTGTCCGCGAAGGTCGACGGCGATGACGCGGTAGCGGTCGGCGAGTTCGTCGAGCACGCCGGCGCCCCAGCACTTCGACGACTGCGCCCAGCCGTGCAGGAGAACCAGGGCCCGCGCGTCGGGGTCACCGGTCACCGAGTAGACGAGGGGCGTTCCGTCGACGCCGACTGCTTCACGAATAGCCATGGGGTCACCATAGAGGCCAGCAGCGCAGCGACCGCCGCCACCGCGTACCCGGCGGTCGTGCCGAATTCGTCGATCATCCGGCCGGCGAGTGCCGACCCGACGGCGACGCCGACACCGAGTCCGGTGACGATCCAGGTGATGCCCTCGGTGAGCGCGGCCGCAGGCACGATCTGCTCGACCAGACCGGTGGTGACGATCATGATCGGCGCCACCGTCATCCCCGCCACCGCGTAGGCGACGGCGAGCGCCGGGATGCTGCCTGCCAACAGCAGCGGCACCATCAGCACCGCGACCGCGAGGACCGCGACCATCAGCTGTTTCCGGAGCGACGCCGACACCCGGACCGCGCCGAACACGAGGCCCGCCACCGCGGACCCGGCCGCGAACAGGGCCAGCACCACGGTGGCGGAGGCGGGTGCGTCGTGGCTCCGGGTGAAGGCGATGGCACCGACGTCGATGACGCCGAAGATCGTGCCCATCGACACCATGACGGCCACCAGGATCCACAGCGCGGGGGTCCGGACGACGGACGGGCGGCCGCCGTCCGGCGACGAGTGCACGGGCGGCTCGGTGCCACGCTGAGCGACGAGCGCGAGGGTGCCGACCACCAGCAGCACGAGTCCCGCGAGCGGTCCCGCCTCGGGGAACACCGTGACGGAGAGCCCGACGGAGACCACCGGTCCCGCGATGAAGCACAGTTCGTCCACGACCGCCTCGAATGCGAACGCCGTCCGCAGCAGTGGCGTCCCGCGGTACAGCTCGGTCCAGCGGGCGCGCACCATCGCACCGATCGTGGGCATGCAGCCGGCCGGGACGGCCCACACGAACAGCACCCAGTCGGGGGTGCCGAACCGCACGCACAGCAGCATCGCGGCGAGGGATGTCGCGCTGATCCCCGACGCGACGGGCAGCACCCGGGACTGCCCGTAGCGGTCGACCGCCCGGGACACGACCGGCGTGATGAACGCGTAGGTCAGCGCGAACACCGCGGCCAGGGCGCCGGCGAGCGCGTAGTCCCCGCGCAGTTCGGACAGCATCGTGACGATGCCGATGCCGACCATGGCGATCGGTACGCGCGCGACGAATCCTGCTGCCGAGAACGCTGCGGAGCCGGGGGCGGCGAAGATCTGACGATAGGTACCGAGCACGCGTCGAGCCTCACAGATCGTGGCCGCGACTTCCAGCACGTGCAAGTATTGCGCTCATGAGTGTCCTGGTGTGTTTCCACGCCCATCCCGACGACGAAGTGTTCACCACCGGCGGCGTGATGCGTCAGGCCGCCGACGCCGGTCACCGCGTCGTCGTGGTCACCGCGACGGACGGGGCGCTCGGCGAGGCGCCCGAGGGGATCCTGATCGACGGCGAGTCGCTCGCCGAGCGTCGGCGCCGCGAACTCGAGGAGTCGACGTCGCTGCTCGGCGCCCAGCGTGTGGTGTTGCTGCACTACGCGGATTCCGGGATGGCGGGATCGCCGGAGAACGAGAATCCGGCGGCGTTCTGCAACGTCGACGTCGAGGAGGCCGCTGCCCGGCTGGCCGCGATCCTCGTCGAGGAATCCGCCGACGTGGTCACCATCTACGACCCCAATGGTGGTTACGGGCACCCCGATCACGTCCAGGTTCATCACGTGGGCCTCCGGGCCGCCGAACTGGCCGGTGTGCCGCACGTCTACGAGGCCGCCGTCAGCCGCGACCACATCCGGCGACTCATGGCCGCGAATCCGGAATGGTCCGAGAACGCCCAGCCACCGGACCTCGACACGTTCGGTCTTCCGGACTCCGAGATCACCACGGTCGTGGACGTCACCTCGGCGATGGGCGCCAAACGCGCCGCGATGCACGCGCACGCCACCCAGATCGGGGACTTCGGCCCGTTCCTGCAGATGCCCGAGGAGCAGTTGCAGGCGGCGTTCGGTCAGGAATGGTTCCGCCGGCGCGGGGCGCCCGCGGGGCTCGCGGAGTCGTCGCTGCCGCTCTGACCGGAACTGCCTACGCGGGTTCGGGTCCGCGCCTAGCATCCACGGGTATGGATCCCGCTGATCTCGTCGCGACCATGCCGTTTGCCGTGCACACCGGGGTTCGCCTCACCAAGGCCGCACCCGAGGAGGTCGTCGGGCACCTCGAGTGGGACCGGCACCGCACCACGGCGGGAAACGGCATGCACGGCGGGGCCCTGATGACCCTCGCCGACAGTGTCGGCGCCGTCTGCGCGTTTCTGAATCTTCCGGCGGGGGCGTCCACGTCGACCACGAGTTCGAGCACCGTGTTCACCCGCGGCGTCCGCAAGGGCACCGTCACCGCGACCGCGCGTCCGCTGCACGCCGGACGCACCACGGTCGCCGTCGTCACCGAACTGCGGGACGACGAGGACCGGCTGGTGGCGCAGGTGACGCAGTCGCAGGCGGTGCTGCACCCCCAGCCGGGAAGCTGACCCCGTGTCGAGACTGCTGCGGGCGTACCGGTCCACGGGCGCGGATCTGCCGTTCGGCAACGTCCTCGCCGCACACGACGTCGCGATGGAAGGCTATTTCTGGCGGTTCACCCAGCCCGCGACCGGACAGGTCGTCATCGCGCTGGCCGGAATCAACAGGGCCGCGGACGGCCACTGGGCGACGCTCGGTCTGGCCGGTCACCCCACGAGGTTCCTGCGGACCGCCGCGCATCCGGAGGGCTACGCCAACCCGGCCGGACTCGGCGCGTTCGCCGGCGACGCGTTCCGCGGGTCCGTCGACCGCGTGCGGGTGGATCTCGGACCGGACGCCCGCCTCGACGTCCGGATCGGTGCCCAGGTCCCGTGGCCGCGTCGCAGGCTCGGCGGATCGAGCGTGTTCCAGACCGTGCCCGCGCTGAACCAGTACTGGCATCCGTGGTTGCTCGGCGGACGGGCCGAAGGAACCGCGGTTCTGGGCGGCACCGAGATCGACCTCGACGGCGCCCAGGTCTACGGCGAGAAGAACTGGGGCAGGGGCGGATTCCCCGACTCCTGGTGGTGGGGCCAGGCCCAGGGATTCGCCGACCGGCAGGCATGCGTCGCGTTCGCCGGCGGCGAGATCACCGCGGGTGGGCTGCGCACCGAGGTCACGGCCGTCGTCGTCGCGCTGCCCGACGGCACGGTGTTCCGCCTCGGCAACCCGGTCACCTCCCCCGTCCGGGCGCACGTGACGGACGAGCGGTGGTCGCTGCGCGGCCGCGGCCGCACGTGGAGCGTCGAGATCGAGGGTGCCTCCCCGCTGGGCTCGGCCCACGTGCTTCCGGTTCCGCTCCCCGCCGAGCGTCGCAACATTCCCGGCGCCCTCGAGCATCTGGCGGGTTCGATGAGTGTCACGGTCCGCCGCCGTGGTGAACTCGTCTGGGCGGACGAATCGCCGCTCGCCGCGTTGGAGCACGGCGGGATCGAGCGGGCGCGTGCGGAACTGCGCAGACGGGGTGCGCCGCCGGACGCGACGTCGGCTCCGCCCCTCAGCTGATCACCTCGAGTTCGGGTGGCTGCAACGCCTCGACGATCTCGTCGGTCTCCGCGTGCAGAACCCCGATCCGTCCGGCCTCCTCCAGGTGACGCGCGTCGACGCCCGAGATCGCATCGGCGGCGACGAGCACCTTGTAGTCCCGTTCGCTGGCGTCGACGATCGTGGCGCGCGGACAGTTGGGGTAGTTGCAGCCCGCGATCACCACGGTGTCGACCCGCCACCGGCGCAGGTGCTCGTCGAGCCCGGTGCGGTAGAACGCACTCCACCGCGGCTTGAACAGGACGTGTTCGGTGGGCGAGACGGCCTGGACGTCACCGGCGAGGAGCGATTCGGGGTCGAGTCCCGGCACTCCCAGCTCGGGCGCCACCTGGGATCCGGGGGTGCCCGGCCTGGCCAGATCCAGCCCGGCGGCGATCACGCGGCGCCGGCACAGGTCCACGTCGTCGCCCTCGTACAACCGGACGGCGTGCACGATCGGGGCCGAGGACTCCCGGTAGGCGTCCACGAGACGTGCGATCGCGGGCAGCACCGTCGACGTGCCCGGGATCGGGGCCCTCCCGCCGTCCACGAAGTCCACCTGCATGTCGACGACGAGCAGCGCGGACCGGCCGAGATCGGGCGCGAGGAACGGGTCCGAGTTCTGCCGCCAATGCGTCACGCAGCAAATCTAACGCTCACGCGGACTCTGTAGCCGGAATCACAGGGACCGGACCATGGGCATGGAACGCGGGTTTGGGACCATGGAACGGGTGGGGTAGTGCGAGAAGGGTCCCGACCGATGACTGTGAGCGATGAGAACTGGCCGATGATCGGCGCGACAGGGGCGCGCTTCGGTTCGGCCGGCCGACGCCGAAGCGGCAGGAAAGAGCAGTCGCCGACGGCAGAGCCGAGCCCGTCGCAGTCGGTCGAGTGGGTGGAGCCCGGCCGGGCCGAGGCCGTTCCCGAGCAGGCAGAGGCCGTGTCCGGACCCGCCGATCGAGCGCCCCGGACTTCCGAGGCCACCGAGTGGGCGGAACCCGAGGAGACCGTCTCCATCGTCCGGCCGTTCATTCTCACGGGCGGGCGAACGGAGTCCGGCGTCGATCTGCCGTTGGAGGCGGTCATCGTCGCCCGCGCGGACGGGGACGCCGTCGTGGACGCGATGCCGGCGCCGGACGAACTGCGCCGCGTCTTCGCGCTGTGCTCGGAACCGCGGTCGGTGGCCGAGATCGCGTCGCTCGCGTCGATCCCGCTCGGGGTCGCTCGCGTGCTCGTCGGCGACCTCGCGGCGGCCGGCGCGGTCACCGTGAACGAGACGGCCGGATCCACCGGCCCGGATCGGAAGCTGATGGAACGCGTCCTCGACGGGCTGCGCAAACTCTGAAGCCCCGCTCGCCGGGACAGATGCCCACGAATTCGTCAGCCGCACAGGCTATTTCCTGTGCGGCTGACGAATTGCTGGGACGCTACGGCGACGTGCGGCGCATCGCTCCGACCGGGTCGGAGTAGATGGTGCTCAGCGACACCACCGTCGACGCGTACTCCTGCACCCGGTTGCCGAATCCGGAGATTCGAATGTCCCTGCGCTCCAGCGACGATGCCTGCGCGAAGGCCTCCGCGACATGCGGGATTCCGGCCGGGTACTCGGTGAACGCCTGACCGCCGAGGATCACGCGGTCCGGGTTGAACAGGTCCCGCAGCATCGCGACCGTCTTCCCGAGCACCTGCGCGCGTTCCACCAAAATCTCGTGCGCGGGAACGGAACCCGAGGACGCCGCCTTGTAGAGCGCGCTCATCGTCGGACGCTGGTTCGACTCGGGGAGGATGCCGGCGTCGAGCGCGGCGGAGATGACCGCGCGATCGCTGATCGTCGCCTCGAGGCATCCGCGTGAACCGCAGGAGCACTGCGCCGACGAACCGGTCGGCAGGTGCGCGATGGAACCGGGGCCGCTCGACGGCGTGTGGACGCGGCCGTCGATCGTGATCGCGATTCCGGCCGTCTCACGGGCGTAGAAGTACAGACCCGTTTCGCCTTGCGCGACACCGTCTTCGCTGTCCGGGCTCAGCAGCAACTCGGATGCGGCCATCGCCTCGACGTGCGCCGCGACGGAGACGGGCAACCCGAGTCCGGTCGCGATGATGGCGCCGACCTGAGCCGACTTCCACCCCAGCCGGGGGTGGTCGACGACACCGGTCTGCGCATCGACGCGCCCGCCGAGCGCGACACCCGCCCACAGCGGGCGACGCCGGTGCCAGCGGGACGCGAAGGCCCGTGCGCTGCGGGCGATGCCGGTCAGCGCGTCGGCGGACGCGCCCTGCGGGGTGGGCACCTCGACCGCGCCGAGGACCTTCCCGCGGAGGTCGCTGGCGATGATGCTGGTCACGACCGCACCGATGTGGATGCCCACGGTCAGGTACGGCTCGTGGTTGACCTCGAACGGAACACGCGGACGACCGATCGCGCCGGACGGCGTGAGGTCGCCGCGTTCGCGCAGCAACCCGAGGTCGAGGAGCGCCGACACCTGACGGTTGACGGTGGCGATGCTCAGTCCGGTCGCCTTCGCGGCGACGTCCCGGGACAGCGGCCCGCGGGACCGGGCCACCCGCAGAACGCCGGCGGCGGGGCCGTCGCTGATCCGCAGTTCGGGAGGAACGATGTGGAGACGGGGTCGGGACACGGGCCGCTGGAATCGAGATGCGGATCCGGTCCGGGTGGGGCTGGAAAGAGTGGGGGTAGACACGTGGCAGTCCTTGCATGCGGAGGCGGTGCGCACCTTCGTCCGAACGCTGCATCGGTCCCGGGTGGAGATGGGGACGATCGAGGACGATCGATCAGGAGAAGACTGCGCGAATTAGCTGCAGATGCTGAGACAGCGACAACACAGTTCCCGCGCCAAGGGCAGCCGCGAACCCAGCGCGGAGGTCACGTAGGTGACCCGCGGAGCGGTCGACTGGCCTGAGGACATGTCACGAAAGTAGCAGCTTCGGTCGGTTTCACCAATCCGAAGGCGCCTCGGCGTGTACCGGCGCGCCACCCCTCTTCCCCAGTTCCCGCTGCTGCGGGGTGGCGGCACCCGCAGCAGCGGGAGACCGACGCCACTCTTGACGGGCAACCGTGTCTCACGACACAATACGTCGGGATACCAACCGAACGTACGGTTATAGGAGTGAGATGTATCGATGTGATCGTCACTGGTCGGCACACCGGGCCCGGAGTTGTCGATGAAGACGACGAGAGCGGTGCTCGCCCTCGGAGTGGGACTCACCGTGCTGTTGACGGCCTGCACGGCCACCGGAACGCAGGAGTCCACCGCAGCCGGAATCACCGTCAAGCGGGACGGCTACGGAATCCCGCACGTGTACGCCGACACCACGCGCGCGCTCTACTCCGGATACGGCTACTCCGTCGCCGAGGATCGCCTGTTCCAGATGGAGATGGCCAAGCGGTCCTCGGTCGGCACGGCGGCCGAGGTGCTCGGACCCGACTACGTCGAGATCGACAAGACGGCGCGGGGCAGCATCGATCCGCCGTCGATCAAGGATCAGCTCTCCCGACTGCCGCAGGCGGACCGCGACATCTTCGACGGCTACGCCGAGGGGTTCAACAAGCGGATCGACGAGGTCGCCGCAGACCCGGATCACCTGATGCCGAAGCAGTTCCTGGACGGCGATTTCCGGCCGGAGCACTGGACCGGGTACGACGTGGCGATGGTCTGGGTGCAGACCATGGCAAACAGATTCTCCCAGTCGAGCAGCGAACTCGCGAACCTCCAGGTCCTGAAGAGCCTGCAGGCGAAGAACGGCGAGGAGAAGGGCCGGCAACTCTTCGACCAGCTGATCTGGGCCGAGGAGGATCCCGCCGCCCCAACCACGGTCCCCCGCGACCAGTCGACGTCGCCCGGCGACGAACCGCACGCGATGTCCGCGGAAGCCGGGCTCTCCGACGTGACGCAGGCGCTCCCCGACGCAAATCTGACTCGCATGGAGAACGCGGGCGGTGGCGACTGGCCGCACATGAAACCCGAGGCCAGCAACCTCTGGATGGTCGGCGCCGACAAGACCACCGACGGCACGTCCGTTCTGATGAACGGACCGCAGTTCGGCTGGTTCAACCCGTCCTATGTGTACGGCGTGGGTTTGCACGGCGCCGGTCTCGACGTCGCGGGCAACACCCCCTATGCCGTCCCGACCGTTCTGTTCGGCACCAACAAGACGATCTCCTGGGGAGCGACCGCCGGGCCGCTCGACGTCAACGACGTCTACCAGGAAGTCCTCGACCCCTCGAACGAGCACGCATACCGATTCGACGGCGGGTACCGCCCGATGGAGATCCGGAACGAGACGATCGAGGTGCGCGGCGCGGCAGACGTCGCGTACCCGGTCTACTCGACGGTGCACGGCCGGGTCACCAGCTTCGACACCCCGAACGGAAGCGCCTACTCCCTGAAGGAGAGCTGGGCGGGGTACGAGATCCAGTCGCTGGTCGCCTGGATCGACATCATGAAGGCCACCAACTGGGACGAGTTCCTCGAGCAGGCGAAGAAGGTCGCCATCACCATCAACTGGTACTACGCCGACAACCAGGGAAACATCGGTTACGTCTCTCCCGGTCGACTGCCCGTCCGCCCGGCCGGCCAGGACCTGCGGCTTCCCGCGGTCGGTGACGGCAGCATGGAGTGGGAGGGCATCCGGTCCTTCGAGGACAATCCGCAGTCGTACAACCCCGAGCAGGGCTACCTGGCCAATTGGAACAACCAGTCCGCGGCAGGCGCACTCGCCGACGGCTACAACTGGTCCCCCGTCGACCGCGTGCGGGCCATCACCACCCGCCTCGAGGCCAAGGACAAGTTCACTCCCGGCGAGATCTGGGACATCAACCGGCAGGCGTCGTTCGCCGACCTCAACGTCGACTATCTGCTGCCGTACCTGGAGCAGGCCACCGGGCAACTACCGGACGGCGACCCTGTCGCCTCGGGCGTGAACCTGCTCCGCAACTGGGACGGACAGGCCACCGACGACAATGCGGACGGCGTGTACGACGGACCGGAACCGGTGATCATGCGCACGTGGCTGCCGATCCTGTTCGATGCGGTGATCCGCGACGACCTTCCGGACGACGTGTACGCGTCGTATGCGGCCAAGGTGTACCCCGCCGCGGGCACCGCACGTCCCGCCGAGGCGACGAAACTCGTCTACAACGCCTTGCGCGGCGACGAGTCCGGCGTTCCGCAGACCACCGACTTCTTCAACGGAGCGGACCGCATGTCCGTCCTCCGTTCGACGTTCGGCCAGGCGATGGACCGGCTGCGCGCCGAGCAGGGCCCCGACCCCGCCGGCTGGAAGTTGCCGGTCGGCGCGAACCGGTTCGACTTCAAGAACTACCTGGGCGTCCCCCAGGCCGGTAGCGACGAGGTGCTGTCGCTGTCGCCGTACATGAATCGCGGAACCCAGAACGACCGCATCGTGCTCGGCGACGGCATCGCCGACCTCTGCACCGTCGGGCCGCCCGGCCAGAGCGGTTTCATCGCACCGGACGGCACGCGGTCACCGCATTACAGCGACCAGATGGACATGTACCGGAACTTCCAGTGCAAGACCGACCACCTGACCGAACAGTCGGTTGATGCGAACAAGTCCGGCGAGGTGACGTTGAACTAACGGATTCGGCAGTTCGGTAGGCATTCCTCATCCCCCTGCCGGGGCGGCGCGTCCGCCGCCCCGGCGCCCTCGAAGGACATCGACATGACCTCCACGCAGATCTCCGTGACACCACAGGCGCCCGTCCGGCCGCTGAAGGTGGCCGGCGCCAGTCTCATCGGAACCGCCATCGAGTGGTACGACTACTTCATCTACGGCATGGCCGCCGCGATCGTGTTCGGCCCGCTGTTCTTCCCGTCCTTCTCCTCGATCGCGGGCACCCTGGCCGCGTTCGCGACGTTCTCGGTCGGCTTCGTCGCGCGGCCGATCGGCGGCGTCGTGATGGGCCACTTCGGTGACCGCATCGGACGCAAGTCCATGCTCGTGCTGTCGCTGATGCTGATGGGCGGCGCGACCGTCGGCATCGGACTGCTGCCTACCTATGCCACCATCGGCGTCTGGGCGCCGATTCTGCTGGTCACCCTGCGTTTCGTCCAAGGAATTGGGGTCGGCGGGGAGTGGGGCGGCGCCGTGCTGATGGCGGTGGAGCACGCACCCGCCAACCGGAAGGGCTTCTACGGGAGCTTCCCGCAGATGGGCGTGCCCGGCGGTCTGATCCTGGCGAATCTCGTGTTCCTCGGAGTGTCGACGAGCCTCAGCGAGGAAGCGTTCCTGGCGTGGGGCTGGCGGATCCCGTTCCTCGCCAGCGCGGTGATGGTGCTGATGGGTCTCGTCATCCGATTCACCATCACCGAGAGCCCCGACTTCGAGAAGGTCAAGGACACGCACCGCGATCAGCGACTGCCGATCGTCACCGTCCTGCGGGAGAACCTGCGCGAAGTGCTGCTGTCCGCAGGCGCGTTCATCGGCATCAACACCGTCGGATACATCTTCATGGCGTACCTGCTGTCCTATTCGACGAAGGTCCTGGGCATGAGCAAGACGCTGGTGCTCGTCTTCACGCTGGTCGCCTCGTTCGTGTGGCTGATCGTCATCCCCGTCGCGTCGATGCTGTCCGACCGGTACGGCCGCCGGCGACTGCTCGTCACCGGCTCGGTCGGGCTGACGGTCTGGGCGGCGGCGCTGTTCCCGCTGATCGATCTCGGCAACCCCGCGGTGATGATGATCGCGCTTCTCGGAACGGCCGTGTTCATGGGCATCGTGTACGGGCCGATCGCCGCACTGTTCACCGAACTGTTCAGTGCCGAGGTCCGGTACAGCGGTGCGTCACTCGGCTATCAGATCGGTTCGGTTCTCGGCGGCGGGCTCGCCCCGACGGTGGCCGCCGCGCTGTTCGCGAGCTGGGGTTCATCGGCACCGATCTCCGTGTACCTCACCGCGGTCACGCTGCTCAGCCTGCTCTGCGTCATCGCGATCACCCGGAAGGTCCGCGCCGCCGCGTAGCGCCGACAGAATGGATCACCCGTCTCCGCCGCACCGCCCGCCGGTGCGGCGGAGACGTCGTCGTGCGCCCACCCGTTGCGATCAGGGTGACGCAAATCCTTCCGGCGGCACACTCCCCGATGGTTCGGTTACAGGACTCCACACCGTCTCCGGTATCCGAAAGGCCCACCATGTCCATCGATTTCGCGCCCGAGCACGTGACCGACGCCGAGGGTTCCCAGAACGCGGCGAGCGTCGTCAAGCTGGGCGCCCACATCGGCGCCCGGATCGACGGCGTCCGGCTCGGCGGCCACCTCGACCCCGCCACCGTCTCGCTCATCCGTCAGGCCCTGCTCGAGCACAAGGTGATCTTCTTCCGCGGCCAGGAACATCTCACCGACGACTCGCAGTACGAGTTCGCGGAGCTTCTGGGCTCCCCCACCACGGCGCACCCGACCGTCACCTCGCGCGGCACCAAGGTGCTGCCCATCGACTCCGACTACGGCAAGGCCAACAGCTGGCACACCGACGTCACGTTCGTCGACCGCATCCCGAAGGCGTCGATCCTGCGCGCGGTGGAACTCCCCACGTACGGCGGCACCACCACCTGGGCGTCGGGTGTCGCCGCCTACAACGCGCTGCCCGAGCCGCTGAAGGTCCTCGCCGACAACCTGTGGGCGACGCACACCAACGTCTACGACTACGCGGCGACCAGCGCCGAACGCGCACAGGACGAGAAGTCGCAGGAGTATCGCGCCGAGTTCCAGTCCACCTACTTCGAGACGGAGCACCCGGTGGTGCGGGTCCACCCCGAGACCGGCGAGCGCACACTGCTGCTCGGTCACTTCGTCAAGAAGCTGGTCGGGCTGAGCAGCACGCAGTCGCAGGCGCTCTTCAAGGTTCTGCAGGATCACGCCATCTCCCTCGAGTTCACCACCCGGTGGAACTGGCAGTCGGGCGATGTCGCGATCTGGGACAACCGTGCCACTCAGCATTACGCCGTCGCCGACTACGACGACCAGTACCGGCGACTCAACCGCATCACCCTGGCCGGCGACGTCCCCGTCAACGTCCGGGGCGAGCGTAGCCGCAGCGTCGCGGGCGACGCGAGTGACTACTCCGTCATCGACGAGCCCTAACATGTCGGCATGACCTTTTCACCTGACACCCGCATCGCCGTCGTCACCGGAGCGAGCTCCGGAATCGGCGAAGCCACCGCCCGCACCCTGGCCGAGCAGGGATTTCATGTGGTGATCGGGGCTCGGCGACTGGATCGTCTGGAGAAGATCGCCGAAGACATCGGCGGTACCGCGCTCGAACTCGACGTCACGGACCAGGATTCCGTGGATGCGTTCGCCGCGGTACTGCCGAGGGTCGACGTGCTCGTGAACAACGCGGGCGGCGCCAAGGGACTGGCCACCGTCGCCGAGGCCGACCTCGACGACTGGCGGTGGATGTGGGAGACCAATGTCCTGGGCACCCTTCGGATCACCAAGGCGCTGCTGCCGAAGTTGATCGAGTCGGGTGACGGCCTGGTGGTCACCATCACGTCCGTGGCGGCGCTCGAGGCGTACGACAACGGCGCCGGGTACACGACGGCCAAGCACGCGGAGGCCGTCCTGCACCGCACGCTGCGCGGGGAACTGCTCGGCAAGCCGGTCCGCCTCACCGAGATCGCCCCGGGCGCAGTGGAAACCGAATTCTCGCTGGTGCGCTTCGAAGGAGACCAGGATCGGGCCGACAAGGTCTACGAGGGCATCACGCCGCTGGTGGCCGCAGACGTCGCGGACGTCATCGGGTTCGTCGCCTCCCGGCCGTCCCACGTGAACATCGACCAGATCGTCGTCAAGCCACGAGATCAGGCTTCGTCCGGACGTTTTCACCGTACGACGTAGGCGACTTCGCGGCGATCCGCCTGTCCTGGTGCTCGAGGAACAGGACCACCGCCCACAGTCCCGCCACGATCGTCACCAAACCCAGCAACATCCATCCCATCCCACAGCCCCCTGCCGATCAACGACTTTCGACCGAAACGGACTGTCGGGGTCGTCCGTCGACCCCTCGACAGCGGACGACTCCCCACAGTTGTGTCACCTGAGAACGCGGCGCCGTTGACGCGTCCTCATTCAGATAGACGCAACGGATCCGCTTTCGGTTCCACCGAGTGCGAAGAAAGTTTCAGAACGGGCGGGCAACCCATAGGTGAGCGGCAAAGTGTGCCCGAGCACACTTTGCCGCTCACCTATGCGAGGGCCGACAGGGACTGCCAGTCGGGCCAGCTGATCGCCCAGTCGTAGATGTCGCCGTCGGCGGCCGACAGGTCGATGGACGTCCCGGTCACCTCGACGGGGTCGCCGTACAACGCGGTGCCGAAGTACTCCTGGGCGTCCCCGAGGGACAGGTTGATGCAGCCGTTGGTGACGTTCGACGAACCCTGGACGCCGATGGTCTCGGGGTTGGCGTGGATGAACTCGCCGTTGTTGGAGATGCGGACCGCCCACCGTTCGCGGACGTTCTCGTAGAACGGCGGGTTGGACATGAGGAAGTCCTCGTGCTTCTCGGTCACCATGTGGATGCCGCTGCGGGTGACGTTGCGCGCCTCGTTGCCCTCGCCGTAGCTGACGGGGATGTCCATGATGGTTTCGCCGCCGCGCACCACCTGCATGCGGTGGCTGGGTGCGTTCGCGATCACGATCTGACTGCGCCCGACGGTGAAGTTCAGCGACAGGTCCTGCTCGCCGTACGCTCCCCCGCCGAAGTCCACTCCGTACAGCTTCGCGTCCAGGGCGACGGTGGTGCCGGGCGCCCAGTAGTTCTGGGGACGCCAGTGCGCCCTCGACCCGTTGTCGTCGGGCAGCCACGCCCAGGAGCCGGGGGTGGGCGGGTTGGTCGTGACGGTCATCGCCTTCTCGACCGCCGCCTTGTCCTCGACGGAATCGTGGAACTGCACGATGATCGGGGCGGCGATCCCGACTTCCTGACCGTCGCCGATGTTGAGTGTGGCGCCGATCGTCTCGTCGGGTTCGAGCGTGGTGAAGCTGCCGTCGACGGCGACGGACTTGCCGTCCGTGCCGAGCGCCGTGCCCTTCCACGTGTAGGTGGCGCCGTAGCCCAGCGCCTCCCCGACGGTGAACGTGGTCCGGTCGGGTGACAGCACACCCTGCACGGCACTCCCCTCGGCGTTGACGAGGGCGATATCGGTGAACGTGCCCTGCGACGTGGTCGCGGAGATCGGCGCCACCGGACTGACGTCCTCGGTGCCCGACGCCGGATTCTGGGTGACCTCGACCGCCGGTTCGGGCGGCGCGGTGGCGGTTCCCGACTCGGAGCCGACCGTGCATCCGGTCAGCAAAAGGAGAAACGCGATCAGCGCCGTCGCGATCAGCGCGACGCGCGACCGACTTGTCCGAGAACCCAGTTCATGCACAGCTAACAGGTTACCTGTGCTACGGACCTGTCTCAGATCGCGCAGCCGACCGTCACGGGTTCGGGTTCGAGCCGGACACCGAATGCCGACTGGACGCCGTCCCGGACGTCACGGGCCAGTGCCAGCAGGTCTTCGCTCTTCGCGGCGCCGCGATTGGTCAACGCGAGTGTGTGCTTCGTCGACAGCCGCGCGACGGCGTTCTCGCCCGGATACCCCTTCGAGAAGCCGGACCGCTCGATCAGCCAACCGGCAGACAACTTGGTTCCGCGGTCGGCCGGGTACTGCGGAACGGTGACATCGCCGAGGCGGGTCTCGATCGCGGCGAGGACCCCCGCCAGCTCGCCGTCGGAGACGACGGGGTTGGTGAAGAACGAGCCCGCGCTCCAGGTGTCGTGGTCGTCGGGGTCCAGCACCATGCCCTTGCCCCGGCGGAGATCCAGCACGGCACCCCGGACCTGCGCCGACGGCAACCGGTCGCCCTCGGAACCGTCGAGCGCCGAGACGAGTTCGCGGTAGCGCAGCGGCTCGGACAGTCCGTCGGGATGCACGGCCAGTTCGACGGCGAGCACCAGTGCCGCGTCGGAGTGCTTGAGGACGCTCGTGCGGTACCCGAGGCCGAGCGCGTCGGGTTCGACCCAGCGCGCCTCGCCGGTGCGCCGATCGAGGAGGTGCACCCGCCGCAGCATCGACCCGATTTCGACGCCGTACGCGCCGACGTTCTGCACCGGGGTGGCCCCGGTCGACCCGGGGATCCCCGACAGGCATTCGAGCCCGCCCAGTTGGGCGGCGACGGTCTGCGCGACCACCTGATCCCACTCGGCGCCCGCCTCCGCAGTGACGAATCCCTCCTCCAGGCCGACAGTGGTGTTGCACACACGCACCACCACACCGTCGAATCCGTCGTCCCCGACGACGAGATTGGAGCCGCCGGCGAGGATCAGCGTCGGGATGTGCGCGGCGTCGAGAAGACTCACCACGTCGACGAGGACCTGCGTGGTCGGGCACTCCGCCACGATCCGCGCCGGCCCGCCGACCCGCAGCGTGGTCATCCCCGACAGTTCGAGGTTTTCCGACACGAAGGCACCCGAATCGACGAGTTGACTGACAATGCTCACGTCCCACACAACCGCAAACGGTAGCGTGGCCGATCGTGAGCCGCCGCATCGAGCATTCGTCGTCCTATGCGTTTCCCGTCGCCCAGGTCCATGCGGGCCTGATCACCGAGCAGTACTGGCGCGACCGTCTGAACAAGGTCGGAGGACCGGGGGCCACCCTGGACCAGGTCACGACCGGCCCGGGCACGATCTCGGTGGCCATGTCGCAGTCGATTCCCGCCGAGCACCTGCCCAGCATCGTCTCGAAGGTCCGTCCGGGCGACCTCGTGATCAAGCGCACGGAGACGTGGGGCACGCTCGACGGCGATCACGCCGAGGGCACGTTCACGGCCGAGGTCGTGGGTGCGCCCGCGACGATCTCCGGAACCCAGACGCTGACGGCCGACAGTTCAGGGTCGAACGTGCAGGTCGAAGGCAAGGCCGAGGTCAGGATCCCGCTCATCGGCGGCAAGATCGAGAACGCGATCGCGGACGAGGTCCTCCGCCTGATCACGAAGGAGCAGGAGTTCACCGAGCAGTGGCTCGGGAGCTGACCTGGGGCGGGTGTCCATTGTGTTGGGTCCCAGCCGGTAACCTAGGCGATCATGGCTCGCCGCATCGACTACTCAGCCCGTTACAAGCACACCCCCAAAGAGGTGTACAACGCGTTCACCAACCGTGACTACTGGGATGCGCGCATCGAGGAGATGCGGAAGTACTCCGAGAATCACATCGAGCACTTCGACGTGAACGACGACGGGATCGACATCGTCCTGCACCACATCCTGCCGCGGTCGGAACTCCCCGAGATCGCGCAGACCGTGATGAAGAAGGACATGGTCATCACGCGCAAGGAGTCGTACACGCCCTTCGGTGAGCCGACCACGGGCACGTACGAGGCGTCGATCCCGGCGGGCCCGGGCAGTCTCACGGGCACCATGAAGCTGTTCGCCACCGAGACGGGGTGCACGTTCCGCACCTCGTCCGAGGCGAAGGTGTACCTGCCGTTCATCGGTGGAAAGCTCGAGCAGCTGATGCTCGTCAATCTGATCGACCTGTTCCGTGCCGAGGCCGAGATCACCGAAACCTGGTTGTCGCAGCACTAGCACCCACCGCACGGATTTCCCATGACTTCAGCGACGCTGAGGCGGCCCCACGGTGTCATCACCCGGGGTACGACAGGCATCAACAGGCTGCGCCGCAGCGACCGCTGGCTCGTCCACGACGCGCTGGTGCGCCGGACGCTGCACGCGTCCGCTGACCCGCTCGTCGTCGACCTCGGGTACGGCGCCCGGCCGCACACCACGTTCGAGCTCGCCGACCGGTTGACCGCCGTGCGCGGCGACCGCCGGGTGGTCGGGCTCGAGATCGACCCCGAGCGAGTGGTCGAGAGCAGGAACGGAGTGAGTTTCGCCCGCGGCGGGTTCGAACTCTCCGGACTGCGTCCCGTCCTGGTCCGTGCGTTCAACGTGCTGCGGCAGTACCCCGAGGATGCGGTCGGGCCTGCCTGGGCGCGGATGCAGTCCGGGCTCGCACCGGGCGGGTTGATCCTCGACGGCACGTGTGACGAGCTGGGCCGCCGCTGCGCGTGGGTGCTGCTCGACGCCATCCGCCCGCTGTCGCTGACACTGGCGTGGGATCCGTTCGCGGTGGAGAAGCCGTCGGACATCGCCGAACGACTGCCCAAGGCGCTGATCCATCGGAACGTCCCGGGTGAGCCGGTCCACGCCCTCCTCGCGGCGGCGGATCGCGCGTGGGCCACCGCGGCGCCGCACGGCTCGTTCGGACCGCGGGTGCGGTGGCGGGCCGCCCTCGAACTGCTGCGCGCGCAGGGACTTCCCGTGCAACCGCAGCGCCGCCGGATCCGCGACAACATTCTCACCGTTCCGTGGGATCTGGTCGCACCCGGTTCCGGCACGAATTAATTCACGCGACATCCCCCGACGCGCCCCGTAGAGTCGGTTCACGAAACATGTTGTGCCGGTGCGCAGGCGAGGGCTACTTCGACTGTGGATCGCGTGGTCGCCGGTTCGAATCCGGTCAGGGACGCAGGTCCCTGTAGCTCAGTGGTAGAGCGCGTCCGTGCCTCCGCCGACTTCGAACTCGGCACGACATGTGTGCGCGCACCCGGTGCGCAGACGACGGATACTTCTCTGGTGAAGTGCGTGGGGCACGCGGTTCGACTCCGCACCCCGTCGTCGCCTCGACCTCGGGTGGCGCGCACCCACGAGCACCGGCACCTCCCGGAAGGAGGAACGACCATGAGCAAGTTCAACCCGAAGATGCTGCGCCGCAACAAGGTACGGAGCCCCATCACGTCGGAGACGCAACCGTCGGGCCGCACCTTCGAGGGCGGCAGCGGCTACGCCCGCGACGCGAAGAGTGAGCTGTTCCTCCTCGCGGTCACGAACATGGTCGGTGAGCACACGTTCTACGAGTCGGCTTCGGACTGCGACGGGCGGTTCGTCGCGCTGATCCACGAAGTCGCACTGTCGGACCCGGAGTGGACCGCCCGCCTGATCGGGTGGCTGCGCCGCGATGCGCATCTGCGTTCGGCGTCGGTGGTGGCCGCAGCCGAGTTCGTCCGGGCCCGGCTGGGTGCCGGTCTGCACGGCGGCAACCGTGCCGTCATCTCCTCCGCACTGGAGCGGGCCGACGAGCCGGGCGAGATCCTCGCGTACTGGATGTCCCGGCACGGCCGTTCGATCCCGAAGCCGGTCAAGCGCGGTGTCGCGGACGCCGCCGCCCGGCTGTACTCGGAACGCTCACTGCTGAAGTGGGATTCCGAGAGCAGGGACGTCCGCTTCGGCGACGTTCTCGAGCTCACCCACGCGTCGCCGTCGGCGGCGTGGCAGGGCGAGCTGTTCCGGCACGCGATCGACCGGCGGCAGGGTCGCGAGAACGCCGTGCCTGCCGGTCTGCGCATGCTCACGGAACGGTCGGCGCTGGCGGCACTCCCGCCGGAGGACCGGCGTGCCGTTCTCCGGGCCCCGGAGCGGCTGTCGGCGGCCGGCATGACGTGGGAGTCGCTCGCCGGCTGGCTGCAGGGACCGATGGATGCCGCGGCCTGGCAGGCGGTGATCCCGTCCATGGGATTCATGGGGCTTCTCCGCAACCTGCGGAACTTCGACGAGGCCGGGATCCCCGACCACGTCGCCGAGCAGGTGGCGGCCCGGATCGCCGATCCGGGGGAGGTCGCGAAGTCGCGGCAGCTGCCGATGCGCTTCCTCGCGGCGTACCGGAACGCGCCGAGCCTGCGGTGGGGGCACGCGCTCGAGCGTGCGCTCGGGGCATCACCGTCCGCGGTCCCGTCGCTGCCCGGCCGCACCCTGGTTCTCGTCGACCGGTCCGGGTCGATGTTCTACAGCCGCGTCTCGGCGCGGTCGGAACTGACGAGGGCGGACGCGGCCGCCGTGTTCGGCACCGTGCTGGCGGCACGAGCCGAGCAGGCGGACCTCGTCGAGTTCGGCACGGACAGCCGGATCGTTCCGTTCGTGCATCAGGCGGTCCTGCGGGTGGTCGACAGCTTCGGCGACCTGGGCGGCACCGACACGGCATCGGCGGTGCGGAAGCATTACCGCGGCCACGATCGCGTCGTCATCGTCACCGACGAGCAGGCGGCGTGGGGAGATCCGATCCGGCACGTCCCGGCCGACGTCCCCGTCTACACGTGGAACGTGGCGGGCTACCGGCACGGTCACGGGCCGGCGGGGTCCGCGAACCGTCACACGTTCGGCGGACTGTCGGACGCGGGGTTCTCGATGATCCCACTGATGGAGGGCACCCGGGACGGCGAGTGGCCGTTCTGAGTGCCGCGGTATTCCGTCAGGTGCAGGTGGCCAGTGCGTGTTCGACGCGCTGCGCCACCTGCGCCGGCAGGGATCCGCATTCGCCGTGCAGTGCGCGGGCGTTCAGTCGCCCGATCGCGACGCCGTCGGCGACCACCTCGTCGAGCAGTTCCTGCGAGATTCCGCTGGCGGCGAGGTCGAGGGCCGTGCACAGCGGCGTGGTGATGCGCAGCGGGCCGACCTGCTCGCAGTCCTCCGGGCGGAGTGACCGCCGGTGCAGCGCCAGCTGCTGAGTCGGCGAGGGCGGCGACAGCACCGTCGAGAGGTGGATGAACCGCGGGTACAGGTGTCCGAGACCGTGAAGTTCGGCGGCACTCTGGTGGGAGACCGCGGCGGCGGCACCGAACCAGGTGCACCATTTTGCGAATTCCTCGAGATCGGAGTGCGGACAATCCTTCAAGCGGAACAGGTCTCGCTCTATCTTGACCCATGAGCCGTCGGCGAGTCGCTCGCCGATCTCGTCGGCAGCGAACCCGAGGCGCAGCACCTGCGCAGTGGTGAAGAAACCCGCCTGAGCCGTCGCGACGCGTGTCAGCTCTTCACCGACACCTTCGCGCTCCGGGTCACCGGGACGTGGAGCCAACCATCCGGACATTCCCCTACATTACTGGGCAATTGTGGCAGGTATCACAATTTCTACGGATCTCGACGACCCGCCGCCGACGCATTCACAGAATTTGTTCAGAGTTGTCGGGAAGAATCCGTGTAATGGCAGCCCGAACGAACTCCGCACCCCGAAGTAACCGTGTGCTCGTCATCTCTCTGGTCGTCATCGCCGCGCTCGTGGCGGTACTCGTCGGCGGCGAACTCTTCGTCCGCCACAGAGTGAAGACCTGCATGGCAGACCAGTTCGAGAGCCAACTCGGCTCGCAGGTGGACGTGGGACTGAGCTGGAAGCCGGTCCTGCTGCAGTCGATCGACAAGAACGTCCCCTACATCACCATCGACAGCGACGACACCAAGTTCGGCCCCGCACAGGGAATGCAGGTGCACGCCCAGGTCAACGACATCCGGATCGAGAACACCGCGGACAGCAGCGGCACCATCGGCAGTTCCGACGCGGACGTCACCTGGTCGACCGCCGGCATCCTCGCGACCCTGCAGCAGCAGGCGTTCGGCTCGCTGATCAGCGGTGTCACCGCCGATTCGAGCGCGGGAACCCTGAAGTTCTCCGTCGGCCCGGCCGGGCTCGCGGATCTGACCGTCAAACCGGAGGTCGTGAACGGGACCGTGAAGGTCGACACGGTGGGCGCTGCGATCCTCGGCTTCGGGCTTCCCACCGACCTCGTCGACGGCGTGGTCCAAATCCTGACCTCGAGCCTGCAGACCTACCCGCTGGGCATGCAGCCGACGGCGCTGAAGGTCACCGACGACGCGATCGAGATCACCCTCGAAGGCGGCGCCTACACGATGCCTGCCGCCCCCACCCAGCAACAGCAGCAGGAACAGCAGAGCAGCTGCGGCCTCCTCGTCTGATCGGCGGCCGGGTCAGTCGGGCAGTCCGTCCAGGACGGCGCGGGTGCCCGACAGGCCGAGCCGCGTCGCACCGGCCGCGATCATGTCGAGCGCGGCCGCCGCGGTGCGGATCCCGCCGCTCGCCTTGACCCCGATCCGCCCGCCGACGGTCTGCGCCATCAACCGCACCGCCTCCACGGTCGCTCCCCCGGCCGGGTGGAACCCGGTGGACGTCTTCACGAAGTTCGCGCCTGCCCGCTCGGCGGCCCGGCACGCTTCCACGATCGCCTCGTCGCTCAGCGCGGCGGTCTCGAGGATCACCTTGAGGACGGTGCTGTCGCCGACTGCCTCGCGCACGGTGAGGACGTCGGCGAGCACCGCGTTGAAGTCGCCTGCCACGGCGGCACCGATGTCGATCACCATGTCGATCTCCTGGGCGCCCTGATCCACGGCGAGCCTGGCCTCGGCCCCCTTGACCAGCGAGTGGTGCTTCCCCGACGGGAACCCGACCACCGCCGCGGTCACCAGCCCGGGTGCCTTGACCGGAAGCATCGACGGCGACACGCAGACTGCGAGCACACCGAGCGAACGCGCCTCGTCGATCAGCGCCTTCACGTCGTCGGTGGTGGCCTCGGGTTTGAGGAGCGTGTGGTCGACGAGGTCGGCCACCTGGGAGCGGGTCAGTGCAACGTCGGACATACCTGTGAGCTTCGCACAATGCCTTCCCGGGCCCGCCGCACGGCCTAGCATCGCCGTATGAGTGATCCGGGATCGGTCTTCGACGAGGCACGGCTCGAGTTCGACCGGCTGACGACGGCCGTGTGGGGACCGGCCGGGCAGTCCCTCGCCTTCCAACTCGGATTGCGCCCCGGGGACGCCGTCCTCGACGTGTGCTGCGGCGCAGGGTCTTCGGCGCTTCCCGCGGCCACCGCGGTGGGTCCGTCGGGTCTCGTCCACGGCGTCGACCTGTCCGACGAACTCCTGGAGGTGGGGCGCCTGAAGGCATCGGACCGCGGGCTGCAGAACATCGAGTTCGTCCGCGCGGACGCCACCACGTGGGAGCCGCCGAGCACCGTCCCGGCGGCAGGCTACGACGCACTCGCCTGTTCGTACGGCGTGTTCTTCCTGCCCCACATGGACGCCGCGTTCACCCGGCTCGCGCGCCTCGTCCGGCCGGGCGGCAAGGTCGGGATCACGGTGTGGCGGCGGGGCGCGTTACGGGACTTCGCCGAGGCGCTCCACGACGCTGTCGCCCGGCACCGGGAACCGGAGGCCGACTCCGGCGGGTCGCCGTTCGACGCGCTCGAACACATCGACACCCCGGACGGGCTGCACCAGTGGCTCGGCGAGCTGGGCGCGCACTCGACCGAGGTCCGGGAGCTGTCCAACATCATTCCCGCGACACCCGAGTTCGTATGGGACCTCGTGATGGGCGGGAACCTGCGCCGCGCGCTGTCCCCGTTCGACGACCGGACGGTCGAGCAGATCCGTCTCGATTTCCTGCAGCTGCTCACCGAACGCGCGATCCACGACGTCGACGCCGGCACCCTCGTCGGCACCGCCGTGGTGAACGGCCGGAGTGCGACCTGAAAGACTGGTGCCCATGAGCGCTGCTTCGACCGAGGACCACCGGTACGTCCTTTCTCTCGGCTGCCCCGACCGCACCGGCATCGTCGCCCGGATCTCGACGTTCCTCGCCGAGGTCGGCGGCTGGATCGTCGAGGCGGCGTACCACGCCGACGCCGACACCGGCTGGTTCTTCACCCGTCAGGCGGTGCGGGCGTCGTCCGTCGACATGTCGATCGGAGAACTCCGGGAGCGGTTCGCGGCCGTCGCCGCCGAACTCGGCCCGGAGACCGAGTGGACCGTGTCCGACACGGGCGAGCGCAAACGGGTGGTGCTGCTGGTGAGCAAGGAGGCGCACTGCCTCCACGACCTGCTGGGCCGCGCGGCCGGAGGCGAGTTGCCCGCCGACATCTGCGCGGTGATCGGCAACCACCGCGACCTGGAGGCCGTCACGCGACAGCACGGCATCGACTTCCATCACGTGCCGTTCCCGAAGGATCCCGCCGAGCGCGGGCCCGCGTTCGAGCAGGTGCGTGAACTCGTCGACGCCCACGACCCCCATGCTGTGGTGCTGGCACGGTTCATGCAGGTGCTGCCGTCGGAACTGTGCGAGCACTGGGCCGGCCGGGCGATCAACATCCACCACAGCTTCCTGCCGTCGTTCGTCGGCGCCCGCCCGTACCACCAGGCATTCGCCCGTGGTGTGAAGCTGATCGGCGCGACCTGCCACTACGTGACGGCCGAACTCGACGCGGGCCCCATCATCGAGCAGGACGTGATCCGCGTCGACCACGCCGACGAGGTCGCGGACATGGTCCGGCAGGGTCGCGACATCGAGAAGCTCGTGCTGTCCCGCGGCCTGCGCTGGCACCTCGAGGACCGCGTCCTCGTACACGGCCGTAAGACGGTGGTGTTCAGCTGATTTCGCCGCCCGGCTACTGGGACGGCAGCAGCGCCAGCACTTCCGGGACGGGCCGCAGGTGGGCGGTGAGGATGTCCAGCGCCGTGTCCGCGTCGACCGCGTCGAGTGCGGCGACGAGCGCCCGGTGCTGCGCGTTGATGGTGTCGAGCCGTTGGGGCCCGACGTGCAGCGCGCGGACGGCGACGCGCTGCTGCCGTGACCGCAGCGAATCGTAGAGTTCGGTCAGGACGGAGTTCTGTGCGGCACTGACCATGGTCAGGTGGAATTCGCGGTCGAGGCCGGACACGGCGAACCAGTCCTGCTCGCGCCCGGCGGCTTCCATCGGCTCGATCAGATCGACCATGTGCGCGGGTGCGCCGGCTCCCCGCGCGCACAGGGCGGCCACCGCGTGGCCCTCGATGAGCAGCCGGGTCTGGTAGACCTCTTCGAGTTCACGAGCCGTGACCGTGCGCACCTGCGCCCCCTTGCGCGGGAGCAGCGTGATGAATCGTTCGGCGGCGAGGCGGTGGAACGCTTCTCGCACCGGAGTCCGTGACACCCCCATCGTCCCGGAGACCCAGAGCTCGTCGAGGAATCGGCCGCCTTCGATGGATCCGCGGATGATCTCGTCCCGCAGCCAGACGTACACCCGATCTCGTGCCGGTCCGGATTCACCGGTGGGCCCGGTGAGCGTCGATGCCGACATCGCGATCCCTTCGTCAGACGACCCGCCGGGATTGACGGACTCGTAACAAATTGATCATACAAGCTATGGACACACCAAGTATTCTTTGTGTATACATGACATATACAGAGCGGATGTGGGAGCGGTCACAGCGCAGTGACGGCCGAGAGCCACCCGTTTCCGGCAAGTGACCCCCGAAAAAGGAGACCACCAGCATGTACAGCACTCCCGCCGATCGGCGTTACGCGATCTGGCTGTCCGACCCGAGCTTCGCCGCAGCGGAAATCGCGCGCGGCATCGGCTACGGCGCCGTGGTCCTCGACATCGAGCACGGATCGTTCGACCTCGCGGATCTCGAACGGTTCATCCCGTTCCTGCGCAGCCTCGGCATGGAGGTCTTGGCCAAGGTACTCGGACCCGAACGCGGACCCATTCAGCAGGCGCTGGACTTCGGCGCGACCGCGGTCGTCATCCCGCACATCGAAAATGCCGCTCATGCAAAGGAAATCACGGCATTCGCGAAGTTTCCGCCGCTCGGCGACCGGAGCTTCGCGGGCGGGCGGACCACCGGCTACGGCGGTTTCACCGACGAGTGGGTCGCGGAGCAGGACGCGTTCACCCGCTGCTACCCGATGATCGAGGACGCCGGAGCGATCGAGGCCATCGCCGAGATCCTGGCGCTCGACACCGTCGACGGTGTGTTCGTCGGGCCCTCGGACCTGTCCCTCCGCCGCGAGCGGGGAGCATACTCACGCAAGGAGGGTGACTTCACCGACCTCGCCGCGGTGGCCTCGGCAGCCGCCGAAGCGGGCAAGCCGTGGGTGCTCCCCGCGTGGAGCGTGGAAGAGAAGGAGTTCGCGGTGCAGCACGGGGCCGATCAGATGGCGCTGATCATGCAGCACGGCGCGCTCGCCGCAGGGTTCGCGGGACCGTTCGAGCAGATCAAGCAGATCAGGGAGTCACGATGACGACCCGGACGTCGGGATCCGCTTCCCCCACAGGCACGGACGCGGCCGTCCGCCCCCGCGTGGGTCGTGCCCGGTGGACGATCGCCGGAGTTCTCGGCGTCGGCATGTTCGTCAACTACATCGACCGCGTCAACCTGTCGATCGCAGCCCCGGAGATCATGCGGGACTTCGATATCAGCGCCTCGCAGATGGGCATGGTGTCCTCGGCGTTCCTCTGGACCTACGCCATGCTGCAGATGCCGATCGGATCGTTCATCGACAAGATCGGCGTCCGGTGGGTCAACCGGGTGGCGGCGTTCCTGTGGGCAGTCGCCTCGTTCGCGTCCGCCGCCGCGGGCGGTCTCGGCATGCTTCTCCTCGCCCGTCTGGTCCTCGGCGTCGGTGAGGCGCCGACGGTACCCGCGGGCTGGAAGGCGATCGGCCAGTGGTTCCCCCGCCAGGAGCGCGGAACCGCGACGGCCGTCTTCGACGGGTGCGCGAAGGTCTCCAACGTGATCGGCATCCCGATCATGGCCTTCCTCGTCACGACGTTCAGCTGGCATGCGGCGTTCATCTTCACCGGCATCCTGTCCGTCGGCTATCTGGCCGTGTGGTGGCTGCTCTATCTCACCCCGAAGCAGGCGCTCGCCAAGGGGCGCCTCAGCCAGGAGGAATTCGACTTCATCCGCGAAGGCGGCGCCGAGGACGAGGACGCCGAGACGGCGGGCTCACTGAACGGACTGGGATACCTTCTGCGCCGGCGCAAGACGTGGGGCCTGGCGCTCGGCTACGCGTCGTACACCTACGCGTACTACGTCCTGCTCACCTGGTTGCCCGCCTACCTGGAGAAGCAGTTCGGGGTGAACCTGCTCAAAGGAGGCATCTACACGATGATTCCGTGGCTGGTGGCCGTCATCGCGCAGTTCCTCATCGCGGGCATCCTGATGGACCGATGGCTGGCTCGGACCGGCGACGTCACCAAGGTGCGCCGGACGGTGCTGGTGGTCAGCCTTCTCGCGTCCCTGGCCGTGACGGGTGCAGCGTATGCGGGATCGATCGCGGTCGCGCTGATCTTCCTGTCGATCGGTGCCGCCGGTCTGGCCGTGTCCGTTCCCGCGGGTTCGAGCATCGTCGCCCTGATCGCACCGCAGGGCTACACCGGATCGCTCGGCGGAATCGTCAACTTCGTCGCCAACCTCCTCGGGATCGCAGCGCCTATCGTGACCGGCATGGTGGTCGACTCCACGGGCTCGTTCGCGGGCGCCTTCATCGCGACCGGAGCCGTACTCGTCGGCGGAATCTTCTGCTACACCGTGGTGCTCGGCAAGATCGAACGCATGCCCGCACCCATCACCTCGGAAAGGTACTGACATGATCGACGTCGCAATCGCACAGTTCGCATCGGGTGCGGACAAGCACGACAACCTCGCGCAGATCGCGAAGTTCGCGGAGGAAGCGGCCGCGGGCGGCGCCCGGGTGCTGGCGACTCCCGAATACGCGATGTTCACGCTCCCGGTGATGGACGAGCGGTTCGTGGACTCCGCCGAATCCCTCGACGGTGAATTCGTCACCGGCCTGCGCGAGATCGCCGTCCGGCACGGGCTGACGCTCGTCACCGGGATCAACGAGGCGATCCCGGGCGAACGCAGGATCTTCAACACCCTCGTCGCGATCGCCCCCGACGGCGGCATCGCCGCCACGTACCGAAAGCTGCATCTGTACGACGCGTTCGGCTACCAGGAGTCGGAGTTCGTGCAGGCGGGGACCATCGGCGATCCCGAGACGTTCACGGTCGACGGCATCACGTTCGGCCTGCAGACGTGTTACGACCTGCGGTTCCCGGAGGTGACCCGGCGCATCGTCGACGCGGGCGCCGACGTCCTGGTCCTGCCGGCCGAGTGGGTGCCCGGCCCGCTCAAGGAGGACCACTGGACCACGCTGGTCCGCGCCCGGGCCATCGAGAACACCATCTACGTCGCCGCGGCCGATCAGTGCGCCCCGGTGGGTTCGGGCGCGTCCGTCATCGTCGATCCGATGGGCGTGGTGATCGCGTCCCTCGGCGAACGGACCGGGACCGCGATCGGCACCGTCTCCGCCGAGCGCATCGCCGACGTCCGCGCCAAGAACCCGGCGCTGACGCTGCGCCGCTTCGAGGTGGTGGCCAAGCAGTAGATGCCGGCGAATTGGTCAGGCTCACACGCTATTGCGTGTGAGCCTGACCAATTCGCGCGCAACGGTATTCAGCGGAAGACGTCGGGCAGGCCGTCGGACACCGACTGGGGGAAGTCGGGTTGCCGCTTGTCGAGGAACGCTGCGACCCCTTCCCGGACATCCGCCGACGTTCCGCGGACGTGGATGGCGATCGACTCGGCCCGGTGCGCGACCTCGGGGCTGTCGGCGCCGAGCATTCTCCACATCAACTGCCGGGTCAGCGCGACGGAGACCGGCGAGGTGCCCGCCGCCAGTTCGCGCGCCACCGCAATCGCTCGCGGCAGCACGTCTGCGGCGGGGACGACCTCGCGGACGAGGCCGCGTTCGAGCGCCTCCGCCGCCGACACCATCTTCCCGCCCACGGCCCACTCGACGGCGGTCGAGATCCCGACGATCCGGGGCAGGAACCAGGTGGAACAGGCTTCGGGCACGAGCCCGCGACGGGTGAACACGAAACCGAACTTGGCTGTGTCGGAGGCGATCCGGACGTCGGCGGGCAGTGTCATCGTCACACCGACTCCCGCTGCAGGACCGTTGATCGCCGCGATCACCGGCTTCGTCGACCGGTAGATCCGCAGCGACGCCTGACCGCCCGAATCGGGCGGCGCCTCGCCGCTTTCCGCGTCGTCCTCCGTGACGAACGTCTCGCCGCCCTTCGCGAGGTCGGCCCCGGCGCAGAAGGCCCGGCCGGTTCCCGTGAGGACGATCGCACGGATGGTGTCGTCGGCATCGCACTCGTCGAAGACCTCGATGATGCGGTCCCGCACCTCGAGAGTGAAGGCGTTGAGTCGATCCGGGCGATTCAGCCGCACGATCGCGATCTCACCGTCCCGCTCGAGTTGGACGACGCTCTCGGTGGCGATACTCGTCATGAACTGTTCTCTTTTCGTCGTGTGGTCCCGTGTCGCGCGGTGTGTCAGCGCACCTTCGAGAACCGTTCGGATACGTCGCGGTACTCGGATCTGATCGCGGTCTTCGACAGCTTTCCGCTGGGGAGGCGCGGCAGGGGTTCGTTCCGGATCACGACGTACCGGGGCACCTTGTAGTCGGCGACGAGTCGGTCGCAGTGCTCGACGATGGCGACCTCGTCGACGTCGCCGGTCACCGTCACGATCGCGGCGGGAGTCTCACCGAATCGTGGGTCCTTCGCGGCGATCACCGCCACTTCCTCCACTCCCTCGATCTCACCGATCACGCGTTCGAGTTCCACCGGAGAGATGTTGATACCTCCGGTGATGATGAGGTCCTTGAGCCGGTCGACGAACTGCAGACGCCCTTCGCCGTCCCGCGTTCCCAGATCACCGCTGTGCAGCCAGCCGTCCCGCAGCGCGGCCGCGGTGGACTCCTCGTCGTTCCAGTAGCCGGGCGTGACGCCGGGCCCGCTGAGGAGAATTTCGCCTTCCTCGCCGGGGTCGGCCTCTGCCCCGTCCGGGCGGACAACTTTCATCTCGGTGAAGATGGAGCCGTTTCCGCACGTCCCGGGGTGGTCGAATGCCTCGCTCACGAGGGTGGCGGTCGCGACTCCCCCGGCCTCGGTCATTCCATAGATCTGCCGGAGCGCCACTCCCTTGTCCGCCCACCGCTGCAGCAGAGCGGGTGCGACGGCGGCGCCGCCGACGATCGCCGTGCGCAGGGAACCGAGATCCGCGTCGTCGAATTCCGGGGCACGGGAGATGGCCTCGAAGATCAACGGGACACCGAACAGGGCCTGGACCTTGTGTTCGCTCAGCAACGCCGCGGCGCGTCCCGGCTTCAGCTCGCGTTCGATGATGATGGTGCCGCCGAGCACGGTGGTCATGAGCAGACCCCACACGAGGCCCGGGGTGAAGACGAGCGGCAGCACCAGCAGTGTCGTCGCACCGGGCCGCAGCCCCTCTTCGGTCAGCGACGCCTCGAAGACGATGTTGAGCAGGGTGCGATTGGTGCAGATCACGCCCTTGGAGAGCCCCGTCGACCCGCTGGTGAACAGCAGCGCCGTGGGGTCTTCGGGACCGACGTCGATCCGGAAGTCGTCCACACCGCCACCGCGCAACGCCGCGAACTCGTCGAAGGGCAGCGAATCGAACGTCGCCCCCAGGGTGCGGGTCGCGTCGACCGCGTCGCCGAATTCGGCGGGCGCCAGCACCAGCCGGGCTCCCGCGTCGTCGACCACCTTGCGGAGTTCCGCCGGCTTGAGCCGGGGGTTCAGAGGGACGAGGACCGCGCCCGCCTTGAGCACTCCGAGCGCGACGGCCGGCCACTCGAGCGAGTTCGGGCCGAGCACGCCGACTCGGTCACCCGGCTCGATTCCGGCCTCGACGACCCGGCGAGCGACGCGGCTCGACCAGTCCTGCAGTTCCCGGTACGTGAGCGCGTCGTCGTCTACGACGATCGCCCGCTGGTCGCCCTTCGTCGCCGCCCACCAGTGCAATGCCGACCCGATTGTCGCAGCCATCTCCACTCAACCTTCCGCCGTCGCCGCCGGGCGACATCGATGTCACGGCAGACGCCTCGCGCCACCGCTACAAACCTATGATCTATAGATTAACTGATACTGCACCGAATCGGACACCCCGATCGGCACGTTTTCTCGAAAAGTGTTCCGCTCGAGCGATTGCCAACCCGGCCGATCCCGCCGCCGCGCCGCCCACCCAGAACGCGATCACGAACGCCCGCTCCGACGCCAGATCCGTGCCGGCGACCGTCACGGACGCGAGCAGTGTCGCGACCAGCGCGCTGGCGAGGGAACTGCCAAACGTCCGCGCAATCGCGTTGACGCCGTTGGCGACCCCGGTGAATTCGGCAGGCACGGCGTCGACGAGCAACGCGGGCAGCACCGCGTAGGACCCGCTCACGAAGACGTTGATCACGACGAGCGCCACGATCACCTGCCACAACCGGGAGTGGGCCAGTGCCAGCATCGCGAATCCGGCCACCCCGATCCCGCAGGCTGCGACGAGCACGCGGTCGGCGCGGAAGCGGTGAACGAATCGGCCGCTCGCCGACGCCGCCACCACCCCCGCCACCGAACCGGGGAGCAGCACGAGGAGGCTGGTGCGCAGTACCGAGGCGTCGAAGCCGTATCCGACGGCGGCGCGCGAGGCCTGCACGAACTGCGCCGAACCGAGGAACTGGATGTACATGGCCATCCCGACGAGAAACGCCGCGAGGTGCGTGCCCGCAACTCGCCGCCCGGTCAGCAGCATCGGCGGGACGAGAGGCGCCCGGGTCCGTCGCTCGTGCAGGTACCACCCCGCCGTGACGGCGATCCCCAGTGCCGCCACGCCGATCGTCGCCGGTGAGGCCCAGCCCCACCGGCCGCCTTCGGCGAGGGCGATCAGGATCGCGGACAGGCCCACGGCCATGAGTCCGACGCCGACCGGGTCCATGCCGCTGCGGGTCCGCGCCGCGCCGCCGCGAGGTACGGTCACCCAGGCGACGACGAGGGCGGCGAGGTTCAGCCCGACGAGCAGGGCGAACACTCGCCGGAAGTCCGCGCCCTCGGCGTGCAGGACGCCGGCGGCGACCATGCCGAGTCCCCCGCCCACGGCCAGGATCCCCGACATCAGCCCGATGGCCCCCAGGAGCCGGCGCGGGTCGAGACGCCCTCTCAGTACGGCGACGCCGATCGGGAACAGCGCGAACGACACCCCCTGAAGGATTCGGCCGAGCACGAGGAACGGGAGTTGCTCGGTGACGGTGCACAGCACCGAACCGAGGAGCACCAGGACGAGCGTCCCCAGCAGCACCGGGCGCGGACCTTGCCGATCGGCGAGTCTGCCGAGAACCGGAGTGCACACTGCCGCGGCGAGCAGGTTCGCGGTGACCACCCAGCCCACGGCGGCCGAATCGACCCCGAGTTGCGACGCCATCGCGGGGAGCAGCGGCACGACCGCCGTCTGGATGACGGCCGTGGTCATGACGACGAAGCACAGCGCCGGGACCAGCAGCCGATCGCGCTTCCCGGACCGTCGGGCCGGAACCGTGACCGTGGCCGACTCCGCCCCCGTCGTCACCATCCGTCAGAGATCCAGGATCAGCTTGGGTGTGCAACTCCGGGACACGCAGATCATCATCGCGTCGTTCTCCGCCTGCTCGTCCTCGCTGAGAACGGAGTCCCGGTGATCAGGGGTGCCGCCGAGCACCGCGACCTCGCACGTTCCGCAGGTGCCCTCCCGGCAGGAGAAGTCGACGTCGAGGCCTTCCCGGAGGACGGCGTCGAGAACCGTCTCGTCCGCGGCAACCTGCACCGTGCGCCCGGATCGGCCGAGTTCGACCTCGAACGCGCCGTCGTCGCCTTCCGGAAGCGCCTTCGGCGCGAAGCGCTCGACGTGCAGGGTGACGTGCGGACGTTCCCGGCACGCCGATTCGATGGCCTGCAGCAACGGTTCCGGCCCGCAGCAGTAGACGACGGTTCCGGGCTCGGCCTCGTCGAGGGCCGTGGCGAGATCTAGGTGTCCGTGCTCGTCCTGCGGGCGGAGGAGCACCCGATCCGGGTGTGCGTCCGCGAGTTCGTCGGCGAATGCCATGCTCGCGCGGGTCCGCCCGCCGTAGAGCAGGCGCCAGGGCGTTCCCTTCGAATCCACTTCCCGCGCCATGGGGAGCAGGGGCGTGATGCCGATCCCGCCGGCCACGAACAGGTACGAGTCGGCGTCGACGAGGGCGAAGTGGTTCCGGGGACCTGCCACGGTGACGAGGTCGCCGGATTCGAGCTTGTCGTGGACGCGGATCGAGCCGCCTCGACCGTCGGCCTCACGGAGCACGGCCACGGTCAGCGACGTCGTGTCGCCGGGATCCCCGCACAGCGAGTACTGGCGGGTGATCGTGTCGTCGAGGACCAGATCGATGTGTGAACCCGGTGTCCAGGCCGGGGCCGCGGCACCGGACTCGTCGACCAGCGTGAGTCGCACGACGCCGTCGGCAAGCGTTTCCTTACCGGCGACCTGCATCTGCAGCCGCTCCTGGTTCGCATTGCTGGTCATGTACCTGTCTCGTTCCACTCGACTCCACTTGCTCGTAAATCTTATGTCATTAGATTAATGTCACGCAAGACGCACGTCGGAGATGTTGCCCCGCGGCAGCACCTGCGATAAACCTATGTGCATTAGAATTTTGGATGGGAGACCTCGCTCATGAACCCGCAGGCAACCGAATCGGTGCTCGACCTGTTCCGCCTGACCGACTCCGTGGCCGTCGTCACCGGCGCGGGCAGCGGCCTCGGCGCAGGTTTCGCGTGCGCGCTCGCCGAGGCGGGCGCGGATGTCGTGATCGCCGCACGACGGCGCGACCGACTCGACGCGGTCGCCCGATCGGTGACCGAACGCGGTCGCGACTGCCTGGTCGTCCCCACCGACGTGACCGATCCACAGCAGTGCGACGCGCTCGCCCGGGCGGCGATCGACCGGTTCGGCAGACTCGACATCCTGGTGAACAATGCCGGGGTCACCCACGCTGCACCCGCCACCCGCGAGCGGCCCGAGGACTATCGGGCGGTGCTCGACGTGAACCTCTTCGGCGCCTACTGGGCCGCGCAGGCCTGCGCCCGCGTGATGGGCCCCGGTTCCAGCATCGTCAACATCACCAGCATGCTCGGCCTGGTGAAGTCGGTACTCCCGCAGGCCGCGTACTCGTCGAGCAAGGCGGGGCTTATCGGCTTGACCAGGGATCTGTCGAACCAGTGGTCGGGGCGCAAGGGCATCCGGGTCAATGCGATCGCACCGGGATTCGTCGACACCGACATGATCGGCGAGATGTCGGCGGAGACACTCGCGGCATTCCTCCACGACTGTTCACTCGGACGAACCGCCACCCAGCGCGAACTCGACGCGGCGGTGGTCTTCCTCGCCAGCCGGGCCTCGGGCTACATCACCGGTTCGACGCTCGCCGTCGACGGCGGAACCTCCGGTCACTGACCGACGAAAGGCGACAACGACCATGCCGATCACCACGATTCGCACCGAACTGCGAGGCGACGGACTCACTCTCGTCGCGGACCGGTGGGAGCCTGCGTCCGCGAAGAAGGGAATCGTCCTGCTGCTGCACGGTGGTGGGCAGACCCGTCATTCGTGGCAGCGCACCGGAATTCGACTCGCCGACAACGGCTGGTGCGCCCTGGCCATCGACGCTCGCGGTCACGGTGAGAGCGAGTGGGCCGAGGACGGCGACTACGGCAGCAACGCCCACGCGCGCGACCTCGCGGCCGTCGCCGCCGGTCTCGACGAGCCACCGGTGCTGGTCGGCGCGTCCATGGGCGGAATGGCGTCGTTGCTCGCGCAGGGCGACCACGGCATCGGCCGCGCGCTGGTCCTGGTGGACATCACCCCCCGCGCCGAACCCGGCGGCCTCGCCAAGATCACGTCGTTCATGGAGAGCGGCCTCGCCGGTTTCGACACCCTCGACGACGCGCTCGACGCCGTCGTCGCCTACAACCCGCACCGTCGTCGTCCGCCGCGCGTCGAGGGACTTCGCAAGAACCTTCGCCTCCGCGACGGGCGCTGGTACTGGCACTGGGATCCACGGATGATCACGTATCGGGAGAACACCGACGACCACGCCGAGGTCCGGGAGGCGCGGGCCCGTGCCGCGGCGCGCGCGGTGCGCGTCCCGACCCTCCTCATCCGGGGCGCGCAGTCCGACGTCGTCAGCGCGGACGGTGCCCGTGACCTGCTGGAACTGATCCCGACGGCCCGTCACATCGATGTCGGAGGGGCCGGGCACATGGTCAGCGGCGACGACAACGACCTGCTCAGCGGCGGCCTGCTCGATTTCCTCGACGGCGACGTCGCCTACACCCATGAGGTGACCACGACCGACTACGATTCACCTCATCATGACTGACAACCATCCGAGCGAACACCCTGACCGGAAAGCCTGACATGCCCCGACCATCGAAGCCCCTGATCAGCCGCGCGGCTGCGGTGCAGGCGTCCATCGAGATCATCGATTCCCAAGGACTCGAGGCATTCAGTCTGCCGCGACTGGCCAAGCACCTCGGAGTGCAGGCGCCGTCGTTGTACCACCACTTCGCGGATAAGAGCGAGATCCTCTCCGCGGTGGCTCGGCACATCGCCGGCGCGTCCGTAGTCCGTCCCCGCCGCAAACCCGGTCCCGACTGGCCCGAGTTCTTCGTGGCGTTGAGCATGAATTTCCGCCAGGCCATCCTGCGCCACCGGAACGCCGCGCCGATCCTCCTGCAGTATCTGCCGCGGGACCTCCTGATCGGCACGTACGAGGACACGGCCCGGTTCCTGCTGGACTCCGGTGTGCCGACGCATCTCCACGTCCAGATTCTGGACGGGATGGAGACGTTGTCGATCGGCGCGGTCCTCACGGAGGCGATGTGCAAGCCGAGCACCCGGGCAACGATCTTCCCGAACGTCGATCCGGAGTCTCAGCCACTCCTCGCCGAAGCGCTTGCCGCCAACGAACTATCGTCGAAGCGATTGTTCGAGGAGATGATCCGCAGCTTCCTGTACGGCGTGATGCGAAACGATGCGGCCGCCGCGAACGCACCGCAGGAACGCTCCGCCTGACACGCCGGCACCCGACGAGGCGAAGGGCCCCTGGGACACGATGTTCCAGGGGCCCTTCGTCATCTCGGTGCCGGCGATCCGCTACCCGATGGCGGGCAGATGCACCGTCTTGGTCTCGAAGAACTCCTCGAGACCCTCGACGCCGCCTTCACGTCCGACGCCGGACTGCTTGTAGCCGCCGAAGGGCACGGTGAAGTCGATGATGGTGGCGTTCACGCTGACCGTTCCGGTCCGGATACGCTGGGCCACCTCGAAACCGTGCTCGAGGTCGGCCGTGTACACCGCGCCGGACAGTCCGTAGATCGAGTCGTTGGCGATGGCGATCGCCTCGTCCTCGTCCTCGTAGGTGATCACGGAGACGACGGGACCGAAGATCTCCTCCTGCGCGACCCGCATGTCGTTGCGCACGCCGTCGATCAGGGTCGGTTCGACGAAGAAGCCGTGGTCGACGCCTGCGGGGCGGCCGCCTCCGAGCACGACGGTCGCGCCCTCCTCCTTCGCCGAGGCAATGTAGCTCTCGACCCGGTCACGCTGCCGTTCCATGGCGAGCGGGCCGAGGAATGTCGTCTGCTCCCACGGGTTTCCCATGGTGAGGAAGCCCAGTGCGCCCTTGAGCGCCTCGACCACCTCGTCGTGGCGCTTGCGTGACACGAGCACCCGCGTCAGCGCGATACACGCCTGACCGCTCTGCATGCAGCCACCCATCGGGAGCGACTGCATGACGTGCCCCAGATCGGCGTCGTCGAGGATGATCGCCGCCGACTTGCCACCGAGTTCGAGCGACACCCGGGCGATGCGCTCACCGGCGAGCGACATGATGCGCCGCCCGGCGAGAGTGCTTCCGGTGAACGTGATGTGATCGACGTCGGGATTGGTGACGAGAGTTTCGGACACCTCCCGGTCGGCGCAGAGAACGCTGACGACGCCATCCGGAATCTTCCCTTCGGCCGTCAGTTCCCCGATGACGTCGGCGAACACGGACGGCGACAGTGGGGCTTCCGGCGCCGTCTTGAGGATCACCGAGCACCCTGCGGCGAGGGCGGGGGCCACCTTGAAGGCGATCGTCCCGATGGGCCCGTTCCAGGGGATGATGGCTGCCACGACCCCGGTCGGTTCCTTCAGGATTCGCGAGACCCCGCCGTCGGCGCGGGTCCGGTCGTCGCGGGTGGAGTAGTCGCGGGCCACGGCCGCCACGGCGCGGAACAACCCGGCGGTCATCTGCTGGGTCGGGCCGCTGACCGCGACGGGGATGCCGACCTCGATCACGCCGAGCGGGGTCAACTCCTCCACGCGGCTCTCGAGTCGCGAAGCGATCTCGTCGAGGACGTCGGCGCGTTCGGCCATCGTGCGCGACGCCCACCCACCGGAATCGAATGACGTGCGAGCGGCCTGCACGGCGCGTTCGACGTCTTCGGTTGTGGCGCTGCGGATTCGCGCCGCCTTATTCTCGGTGAACGGGTCGACGAGGTCGATCCACTCGTCTCCCGTCGACTCCACCCACCGGCCGCCCACGAACACCTGCTCGCGATCGGCGATCTTCGGAGGCGCTGCGGCCGCCGACTCTGTTGTCGTCATGGTCGAAAATTCCCTTCGCTCAGCGGTTGTTGTAGCCGGCATCGACCGGCAGGGTCACGCCCGTGACGTACCGCGCCTCGTCGGAGGCGAGGAACACGATGGCGTTGCTGATGTCGACGGCCTCGATCAGCTCGACCGGCATCGGATTCTTGTACGATTCGTCGTTCGCGACCTCGGGGTGCGAGTTGACGAACTCGCCGTATTCGGCGTTGGCCACCATCGGGGTGTTCACCCCGGTGGGATGCACGGTGTTGACCCGAATGCTGTGCTTCGCAAGCTGCTTCGAGTACAGGCGCATGAGACCGACGACGCCGTGTTTGGCCGCGGAGTAACCGGCCTGGCCGGGGAACGTGTTGAGCCCGATGCTGGTGAGGCCCGCGGCGGAACTGGTGATGACGATCGACCCGCCCTCGCCCCGCTCGATCAGCCCGGGCACCGTCACCTCGAGTACGTGCCACACGCCGGTGAGCATCACGTCGATGGCGTCGTGCCACGCCTGCGGCTGATTTCCGGGTCCGATGACGGGCATGATGCCGGCGTTGGGCAGGACGATGTCGACGTGACCGAACTGTTCGATCCCGGCGTCGTACGCGCGCTGGACGTCGGCGCGGTTCCGGACGTCGCCCACCGACGTGACGATGGAACCGCCGGCCTCCTTGACCAGGCGTTCGGTCTCGGCAAGATCATCCGTGGTCGCCATCGGATAGAAGACGGTGTCGATCTGCTCGCAGATGTCCATCGCGATGACGGAGGCGCCCTCCTCCGCCAGTCGCACCGCGTGCGAACGTCCCTGTCCGCGTGCCGCACCGGTGACGAACGCGACCTTCCCCTCGAGTCGTGCCATGACGTGTCCTCTCGTTCAACCGAGTCTGAGATGTCGGTGATGTGCCCCGAAATGTCGCGCGGCGTGCGCGCGATGTGAGCACTGGATGTGGGTCTTGGGTTCGAGGGCCGTCGGCCGGACGCCCTCGAAACGGACACCGCTTGTGAGCCGTGTCACAGGACAGTATCGCGGGATTCGCCGCTCGTCAACAGTGACACAAATATCGTTCTCCGTCTCATGCCTCAGAGGTAGCCGGGGGCCTCATGCCACTCACCGACCTGGTAGCACGTGTGCGCATCCTCCTGCTCGAACGACAGCAACCGGCAGAGCCGGACCGCACCGTCGTCGTCGGGATCGATTCTCATCAAGGCGATCTGGGCCCCCGCGTCGCGCAGCACCTCGAGCGCGCGCACGAGCAGCGCCGCACCCAGGCCGCCGCCCCGTGCCTCCTTCTCGAGCACCAGCGCACGGATCCACGCCGCCCGCAGTTCGAGGTGCGTGTGCAGCGACGGGTCCAGCCAGACGAACCCCTGGGGGCGGCCGGCGTCGCCGGACGCGAGTACGACGGACCCGGTTCCGTGGGCACGGCTCTCCGACAGTTTCTCGAGCTGAGCGGCCGGAATTCCCGAACGGCCCAGCACGTCGTCGAGAGCCTTCACCGACTCGGGGGCCTCCAGCCCGCGCGGTGCCTCCAGCACGGACCCGGCCGGGAGGTGCACCGGATCGAGCGGAACCGCGAACGGCCCGGTCAGGCTGCGGAACAGGGTCCACAGCCGGCTCACCGACGAGATCCCGAACCGTCGAGTCAGGCGCTCGGCCGCGGGATGCGTGCCGAAGGCCCAGACGCGCAGCGTGCGCGCACCGGTACCCATCCAGCCGTCCGGCCGGTCGACGTCGAGGCCCAGTTCCTCGACGAGCAGGGTCGCAATCCCCCGCGATCGATAGTCGGGGTGCACGACGAACTGGACGGTCCCGAGACCGTCGTCGTCCACGGCGATAGTGAGGTACGCGACCACGACGAGCGGAACGTCGTCGAGAGCGCTCAGGCCCCGGCGCGCCTTGACGGCAAGATGCGATACCGACACCCCCGGCCGCGAACGTGCCGTGACGTCACGCGGTTCGATGCGCGAGAACCCCGCTTCGTCGTCGTATTCCGCGGCCGCGCCCACCAGGGCGAGAACCTCGTCGCGGTCGTCGTCTGCGAGTTCCTCGCACCATTGACAGGAAATCATCCGTATCACTCCTCATCGGACGGTGTCACCTAAACCTAATGCTCATTGATAACACCCGCAACGGCCGGACCTGCGAGGGTTTACACATAAATCTATGTGAGTTAGATTTAATGGGTCGATCCACACCGCATTCGGAGCCGGTGACGGGTAGCGGCGACAACGCCGGCCCCTCGACTCCGCACGACACTGGAGGAAACGCAATGACCGAGGTCGGAGCCCCCCGCGAGGAACGCATTCGCCGCGCCCTGGATCACCTGCGCAACGACACGACGGACGAATTCGACCACATCACCTGGTTCCAGCCGGAGGAATTCACCGATCCAGCGGTGGCCAAGCGGGAACGTGACCTCATCTTCGGACGTGTCCCCTCGATCGTCGCTCACGGTTCCGAGATCCCCCGCGCCGGCGACTTCTTCACCCTGCAGATGCCGCGGAACAACATCATCGTGGTCCGACAGCGCGACGGCGGCGTCAAGACGTTCGTCAACCTCTGCCGGCACCGTGGCGCCCTCCTCGAAAAGGAGGAGAAGGGCCGTTGCCGACTCTTCTCCTGCCCCTACCACCGGTGGTCGTACGACACGGACGGCAGCCTCCGGACGATCACCCGCGACAACACGTTCGGCGAGACCGACACCACCAACATGGGACTCGTGGAATTGCCGACCGAGGAACGTCACGGTTTCATCTGGGTCGTCGACGACGCGGACGCCGAGATCGACGTGGCGGGCTGGCTCGGCGAAGAGATGGATACGATCGTCGCCGGCTACGACCTCGGTTCCAAGATCGCCTTCCAGTCCGAGGGATTCGACGAGCCGGTGAACTGGAAGATCATGCAGGACGCCTTCCTCGACGGGTATCACATCCAGTACGCCCACCCGAATACCGCGGCCAAGCACATCCACACCAACGTGCTGGCGTTCGAGGACTTCGGCAGGCACTGCCGTTTCATCGCGCCACGCAAGTCGATCGACCGGTGGATCGAAGAGGATCCCGGCGACCGGAGCCTGGCCAAGGACATCACGGAAACCCATTTCCTGCTCCCCAACAGCACCCTGCTGCGGCAGCCGGATCACTTCCAGCTCCTCACCTTCCGGCCGCACCCCACCGATCCGCAGCGCTGCCGCATGGAGATGCGCCTGATCGTGCCGCCGGTCGCGGAGACCGAGATGACCGAGGAGAGGTGGAACCGCCTGTGGACCAAGAACTGGGAGATCCTCCTCGCCGTTCTCCACGCGGAGGATTTCCCCCTCCTGCGGGACTCGCAGCACGGCATGACCAGCGCCAATGCCGGCCGGATGGTGCTGGGCCAGAACGAGGTCGCCAACCAGGTGTTCCGGCGTGAGACGCAGAAACTACTCGCAACGAACTGACAACACATGATGTGCGGGGCGCCCCACGGGCTTCCCGCATCAGGAGGAAGACATGCAGAGCGATCTGTTCGACCGGGACCACGAGTTGTTCCGCGAATCCGTGCGGGGATTCGTCGACAAGCACGTGGTGCCCCAACTCGAGAAATGGGATGCGGATCGCCTGATCGATCGCGAGACCTGGCTGACAGCCGGTCGCCAGGGTCTGCTCGGACTGTCCGTCCCCGAAGAGTACGGCGGGCCCGGCGAACTGGACTACCGCTTCCGCTTCGTGATCCAGCAAGAGATTGCCCGGGTCGGCGCGTCGGCACTACAGTCCGGCTTCTCCACGAACGACGACATCGTCCTGAACTACCTGCTCCGTCACGCCGACGAAGAGCAGCGTCGGCGCTGGCTGCCCGGGTTCGTCACCGGCGAGACCATCGGCGCGATCGCGATGAGCGAGCCTGCCGCGGGCAGCGATCTGCGCGCCATCCAGACCACTGCGGTCGCCGACGGCGACAGCTGGGTGATCAACGGGTCCAAGACGTTCATCACCAGCGGAATCCTCGCCGACCTGGTGATCGTGTTCGCGAAGACCGATCCTTCCGCCGGCTCCCGCGGCTTCAGCCTCTTCGTCGTCGAAGACGGGACGCCGGGATTCGCCCGGGGCCGCAAGCTGGACAAGCTCGGTCTGCACGCCCAGGACACCGCCGAATTGTTCTTCGAGGACGTCCGCGTCCCCAAGGAGAATCTGCTCGGTGAGATCGGTTCGGGATTCGCGTATCTGATGCAGAGCCTCCCCCTCGAACGACTCGGCATCGGTATCGCCGCGCAGGTGTCCGCCGAGGCGGTCCTCGGCTGGACCCTCGACTACGTCAGGGAGCGGACGGCCTTCGGCAAGCGGGTCGGGGAATTTCAGGGCCTCGGCTTCACCCTCGCCGAACTGCAGACGGCCGTCGAGGTGTCCCGCGCATACATCGACCGGTGTGTGCGTGAGCACAACGCCGGCACCCTCACCGCCGTGGATGCGGCGAAGGCCAAACTCTGGGCAACGGAACTGCAGGGCCGTGTCATCGATGCCGGGGTGCAGTTCCACGGTGGATACGGCTACATGATGGAGTATCCCGTCGCCAAGGCGTACATCGACGCGCGGATCCAGCGGATCTACGGCGGCACCAACGAGATCATGAAGGAAATCATCCACCGAGACCTGATGAAGGCCTGAACGATTCCCGCGAGAAGGGGTACGGCGAAGAATTCTTCGCCGTACCCCTTCTCGTTGTTCCCGCCCCGAGCACACCCGGACTGAATCTACACTGGATAGGTAAAAGATCACTCTGGGACAGAGGAGTCGGACGCGATGGGTGCACGCGCACGCACGGTGGCAGTTCTCGGAGCCCTTCGGTCCACCCGGTCCGACAGCATCCCAAACAGGGGAATGAATGCTGCACAACTCAATTGCGCGAGTACCAGGCCGATCAGGATGTCGGTCTGCCCCATGCCCAGTTGGTTGCGGCCGAACGTCGGGATGAAGACGAGATAGAAATAGCCGAGACCGGCCTGCTCGAACACCTCAGGAGTACGGACAGGATCGCACGTGGTTGCCGGCGGATGACGTCGAGAACCGGCACCCGTGTGATGTGGTATGGCGAGATCGATTGCCCCGGTTAGCCGGTGGAGAGGGCCGAGCGGTTCTTGTCGGAGGTCAGCGTTAGAGTCGAGGCTCTGCGAGAGATGGAGTGGTAGACGGTGGTCAATGGGGGGGAATCGATGAGCTTGTCGGGCGACTGTTCTCGGAAGACCGATGGGCCCGGGTTTGTTCGGGTTGCGCCTGGCGCCGGACCGGCCGACGTGAGCGGTCCGGGAGCGACTGCGCCGCGTCAGTTCGCGTTCACCACCCGTGCCCACGTGGCGGTCGACGACGCGACGGGCGAGTCGATCGGGCTCGACGACGTCGACACCCGGGTGGGGTGGCTGCTAGACCTGATCGCCGCGGCCGGCACCGAGTTGACGGCGCGGTCGTGGCAACCGGCCACCTTCGATGTGCTCGCCGCCGGACTGGACCATGCGGGTCGCAGGCTGCCCGCACAGGGCCATGTCGCCGCGGCGCGCCTCGACTGGAACCCGATCTATCCGGACGGGGTGTATGTGCCCTCGCGGGTCACGCGGGTGGTGACGGCGCAGGTGATGGCGACCCTGCGGATCCTCGCCTACCGGGACACCGCGATCACGGCACTCTCGCAGCGGTTCGACCCGGCCACCGGCACCCTGGCACCGCCGACCGAACCGGGCGAATGGGTGCCGCCCGGTTTCGCTCGGGGCGTGCGTCGCCAGCTCGTCGCCCGCGCCCGCCGCGAGGGCGGGGCAATGGCCGGCCGGTTGCGGATCACCGACATCCAGGAACCGCCGCAGGTCGCGGCGATGGCCCGACTCTCGGCCGCCGACCGGCAGCTCGCGCAGATCACCGCGACAGGGCGTGAGCTGGTGTTGACGGTGAAGCTGCCCACCTGCCCGGCCCCGGCTGGGCGGGCGCAGTGGCGGCGAGTCCGGCTGACCGCCGCGATCCCCGCACACCTGCACGGCCGGGCGATCACCGACTGGCATCTGCCCACGGTGGTTCTTGACCGGAAAGGTTTGTTGTGGCGGTGCGCGGCGACCGAACTCATCCCCGCCGACGATCTGGGATCGGCGACCGTCGCGGTCGGGGTCGATTGGTCACCGTCCACGCTCGGCGCCGCCGCCATCACTACCGAGAACTCGGACGGGCTGTCCTCGGACTTTCGGGGCTTCACCTACGACGACCGCGGACTCGGGACCAAACTCGCCCGCCTGCAAGCGGAAGGCCAGATGCTGCATCGCAAGGCGGCCCGGTTGACGCGGCTCGCCGCCACCGCCCCACCCGATGTCCGCACGCAACTGGAGGCGAAGGTCGCCGTCCTGAATGACCACCGCACCGCGGTGGGCGTCAAGCGCGGGAAGATCAACCGGGAGCTGGGATTCCACTTTGCCCGCCAGGTCACCGACTACGCCGAGGCGGCGGGTGCGCAGGTGATCGCGGTGGAGGATCTCACGACCCTCGAGACCCGCGGACATGGACGGGTCAACAACAACCGGGCCGCGCAGTCCGCCCGCCGTAAGGCGGTCACCGCCCTCGCGCACACCGCCGCCGGTGTGGGTATCGCGGTGGTCACGGTGCCGGCACGCGGATCCTCCGCACAGTGTCCGGGGTGCGACGAACCGCTTACCCGCCCCGGCGGCTATCACAGCGCGTGGTGTTCAGGTTGCCTGCTCGGCGGCAACCGCGACCACGTCGCGGGGGTGAACCTAGCCAAACGGGCGCTCGTCGGCAAACGCAGGGTGACTCGGCGGCGGGGGCAGCTGCCCGCGATTCGGGTGGCCGAGCACGCGCCGGTCCACAGGTCCCGGGACAAGACCAGTCCGACCCCGCGTCGGCCGCGGCATCGCCGCGTCCGACGCAGCTTGCCCACCGTGATACCGCGGTTGGGGGTGAATTCGAAACAGCATGTTCCTGCGCCACAAGCGTCGGTGTGGGACACGGTCAAACCCGCAGATGCGGGTAGCCGTGACACACCTACATCTCCAACCTCCGCCACACCAACGGCAGAGAGTATGAGATCTATGTAGACGCTGGTTGTCATTCACACACTCCGTGTCGTGCGGTCTCGAAGAGTTCGAGAATGATTGTGACGGGTGCCACGTTAACCAATAGCCATTAGGTTTGTCTAGGCTTTACCTTCGGTATTTCGACCTCACCGGAACACCGGTGACATGGGCGTGATTCGACAGCGGCCCAGGGTGACCCGGGCCGCTGTCGAATCCACTCATGTGTCACCTCGAGGTGGAGGCGGCCACCCCGAGCGGGGGATCCGTGACGGGCGGTTGCAGGATTCCGTCGTCCACGAGACGATCCACCTCGGCGGTCGTCATGTTCAGCAGCTCCTCACAGATCTCCCGGCTGTGCTGCCCGGCGGCCGGGGCCTGGCGCAGCGGCGGATCGGAAATGGCCGAGAAGCGCGCGACGCGGGCCGCCGTGGGCAACGCCTTCGGAAGCAACGCGTGATGCGTGACCGTGTAGGCGTCGCGGGCCGCCAGGTGCGGATCGGTGAGCAGTTCGGGAAGTCGCAGCATCATCCCGGCGGGCACCCCCGCCGCCTGCAACTGCGCGACCGCCGCTGCGGGAGAACGCGTCTGCAGCCACTCACCCAGCACGGCGTCGACGTCCACGCGGTTGTGGATCCGCTCGGCCCGGGTGCGGAACGCTGGAACGTCTGCCAGTTCGGGCGTGCCGATCGCGGCGCACAGTCGCACCCAGTCGTCGTCGTCCCTGACCGACACGACGCACCACTCGTCGTCACCCGCACAGGCGAACACCCCGGCCGGCGCGGCGAACGGGTCCGAGTTGCCGGGCGCGGAGACGGTACCCGGTCGCAGCGATTCGGTGACGAGTTGAGCACCGAGTTGGACGAGCGCGGTGTCCGCCTGCGCCACCTCGAGCGCTGCGCCCCTACCCGTGCGGGTCCGCTGGATCAAAGCCGCGAGCACCGCGATCGCCGTGACGTGCGCGGCGATGTGATCGGGATAGACGGTCGAGCCGTCACAGAGCAGGTCCTCGTTCCCGGGGTACCGCCACAGGGCGGACACACCGCACGCGGCACGCACCAGCGGGCCGTATCCGAGTCGGTTGTTCCACGGTCCGACACTGCCGAACGCGCTGCTCTCGGAGACGATGATGCGGGGGTTGAGTGCGGCGAGTTCGTCGTACGACAGGCCCATCGACGCGAGTGTTCCGGGCTTGAAATTGGCCAGGACCACGTCGGCCTCGGCGACGAGTCGGCGGAACAACTCCCCGCCCTCCGGGCTGCGCAGGTCCAGACCGAGGCTGCGCTTGTTGCGGTGCCCCCAGGCGACGGACGCGGCCAGCGCGGCGCCGCGCTTCGACTGGCGGAGACCGTCGGGGAACTTGGCATTCTCGACCTTGACGACGTCGGCGCCGTAGTCGGCGAACTGACGGCTGAGTTCGGCGCCGAAGACGATCACGCCCAGGTCGAGGACGCGTAGGCCGTCGAGTGGGCGGGTGCCCCGTTGCCGCATCCCGGACGCCTCGCCCGCCGGTGTCTCCCGCGTCGCCTGGGGCTGGGCGTCGTGCTCCCCGACCTCGGGCGCCGGGGTCCTGATTCCGACGCGTGCGCCGTCGAACGACACGTAGCCCGTCGGAACCCGGGCGCGCACCCCGGTGGCGATCTCCAGGTCCGCGAGGGCACCAGCCGCGTCAAAGTGCTCGGTCGTCAGCACTTCCCCGAGCGAGAGGACGCCACCGACGGGCACTCCCCTGGTCGCGCCCTCCGCGACGAGTTGGTCGCGGGTGCGGGTCGCGAACAGCGCCTCGATCAGGGGGTGCAGGGCGTCGGCGGCGGCGAATCGGGCCGGAATCGTGTCGTACTTCGGGTCGGCGAATTCCTCCGGCTCGCCGAGCCATTCGAACATTCCCCGCCACTGCCGTTTTGCCAGCAGGCAGATCCGCACGTAGCCGTCGGCACAGGGGAACACCGGATAGAAGTTCGACGCGTCCGGTCGATTCCGGGGGAAGTCGTCGGAGCGCCCCGCGGCCGCGGAACCCTGCGTCCCGAAACCGGGATCGAAGCCGTGGACGAGCGCTTCGAAGGCAGACAGATCCACGACCTGGCCGCGACCGGTGTTGATGCGGTCGTAGTAGGCGAGCAGCGCCGACCAGGCGGCGTGCATCCCCACCGTCTCCTCCACCAGGCCGGCGGGAGGAAGCAGGGGTTCGGCTCCGGGAGCGCCGGAGCGGGACAGCACACCGCTCAGTGCGTACAGCACCTGTTCCGTGGCCGCCCAGTCCCGGTAGGGCCCGGTCTGCCCGAACGGCGTGACCGACACGCACACCAGTGACGGTGCGAGAGCAAGGAGTTCGGCCGCGCCCACTCCGCGTTCGCTCAGCAGGCCCGGCGCGTGCGATTCGATCAGGATGTCGGATTCCGCGGCGAGTGCCCGCAGCCGGTCCCGGCCTGCGGGATCGTCGAGGTCCACGACGATCCCCCGCTTGTTCGCGTTGCGCAGCGCGAACGGGATGCTGACCCCGTCCACCACCGGCTCGGCGCGGCGTGAGCGGGCGCCTCCCGGACCTTCCACCTTCGTCACCTGCGCGCCGAGGTCGGCGAGGTACCGGCCACACGACTCACCGAGGCCGTCGGTGAGGTCCAGTACGCGGACACCGGTCAGCGGTAGCGTCATCGCCTGCTCCGTTCGATCAGATCTGATGGTGAATGAAAAGCTGTTCGACTCAGCGTGTTCCGAAGTACACGGACTTCGTCGCGAAATAGGGGGTCAGGCCTTCCGGACCGAGTTCACGTCCGAGACCGGACGACTTGACGCCGCCGAACGGCGCGTCGAGGTCGAGGGCGTAATGGTTGACGCCGACAGTCCCGCTGTGGATCCGGGAGGCCAGGGCGAGGCCGTGCTCCTCGTCGGCGGTCCAGACCGTGCCGCCCAGGCCGTATTCGGAGTCGTTGGCGATCGCCACGGCCTCGTCCTCGTCCGTGTAGGGGGTGATCGTCAGAACGGGCCCGAAGATCTCCTCCTGGGCGATGCGCGCGGAGTTGTCCACGTCCACGAATACCGTCGGCTCGACGAACCAGCCGAGCGGCTGCGAATCCGGTACGCCCCCGCCGGTCGTCGTGCGGTAGCCCGCGCTGCGCCCGTCCTCGATGTAGCCGAGCACGCGCTCGCGCTGGGCGGCGCTGACCAGCGGCCCGATCGCGGTGGCCTTGTCGAGGGGATCCCCGACGACGAGACCCCGGACCGTCTCGGTGACCGCCTCGACGACCTCCTCGTACCGGGCACGGGGGGCGAGGATCCGGGTACTCGCATGGCACGTCTGGCCGTTGTTCACCAGCGACACCTCCGCGAGGTTCGCGGCGAACACGGACAGGTCGGCGTCGGCTGCCACGATTGCAGCCGATTTGCCGCCGAGTTCGAGCGTGACGGGGCGCAGCAGCCTGCCACACACCTCGCCGATCGCTCGTCCCGCCGCCGTCGAACCGGTGAACGCGACCTTGTCGACCCCCGGGTGCTGCACCAGGTAGGCGCTCGCCTCGCGGCCCGCGGGCACGATGTTCAGGACGCCGGGAGGCAGACCGGCCTCCTCGGCGGCATCCGCGAACGCGAACGCGTCGAGCGCGGTTTCGGGGGCGGCCTTGAGCACCACGGTGCACCCGGCCGCGAGCGCGGGCGCGATCTTCATCGCGGCGAGGGGTTGCGGGTAGTTCCACGGGGTGATCGCGGCGACGACGCCCACCGGCTCACGCCGGACCACCGTGCGACCGCCGAACGCGCTGGGACGGATGTCCTCGGACGCCGCCTCGCGGACGAGCGCGGCGTAGTAGCGGATCATGGCGGCGGGTCCGAAACCGTTGACCCCGGCGGAGAGTGAGATCGGCATCCCGTTCTCGCGGCTCACCAACGTCGCGGTGTCGCGACCACGCTTCTTCAGCGCGGACGCGAACACGTCGAGAAGGTCTGCGCGAGCGCGGTTGTCGAGCTGACCCCACGGTCCGCGGAGTGCGTCGCGTGCGGCGGAGACGGCGGCGTCGATGTCGGCGGCGGAAGCGAGAGCCGAACGCCCGAGCACCTTCTCCGTGGCAGCCCCGACGACGTCGGCCGCGGCACCCTCCTGCGGGGCGACCCACCGGCCACCGATGAACAGAGCGTCGCGGTCCACGGTCATGTTGTCCATGTCGATCCTTCTCACAGAGTCGGGGTGCTACAGCACGTCTTCGTGGGCGAAGAGCGTCGAACTGACGAGCGGTGCCATCGGGCCGCCGATGAACAGCGACGTCTTGGCGTGCGCCACCGGATTGGTCGACGTGCCGCGGATCTGCCGCACCGCTTCGACCGCGAGCCCCATTCCGTTGACGAACGAGTCGGCGATGTTGCCGCCACTCGTGTTCACGGGGAGCTTGCCGACGCCCGCGGTGAGGTTGTCGACGGTGAGGACCTCGCCTGCGGCGGGGCCGGACGGCGCCAGGCCGTGGTCGATGAGCGCGGCGACGGCGGGCCCGCTGAAGTTCTCGTACACCTGGACGACGTCCACGTCGTCGGGGCCCAGACCTGCTGCGGCCCAGAGGCGGTCCGCGACCCCGGGCCGTCCGGTGGCGCCGCGAAACCCGCTGTGGCGTACTGGTCGTCGTTGTCGATGATCGAGGAGTAGCCGCCCGGTGCGCCCTGCGCTCCCGCGAGAACGTACGCGGGATCGGGTCGCAGCGACTTCGCGCGGTCGGCGGAGACCAGCACCAGCGCGACGGCGCCGTCGCTCTCCCGCGAGCAGTCGTACAGGTGAAACGGTTCGGTGATCAGGCGGGACGAATCGTACGTCGCCTCGTCGAGCGGCTTGCCGTAACCCTGCGCGGTCGGATTGTTCTGGGCGTGCCGGTACGCGGCGAGCACCAGCGCACGCATGGTCTCGCGCGGGACCCCGTCGTGCTCGAGCAGTCGCTGTGTCCGCAGCGCGCACACCTGGGCGGGCGATCCGACGCCGTGCGCGAGGAAGTGCGGGCCGTAGTGGTACTTCGCGTAGCCGAGCCGCCCGGTATCCGCCTGTGCCATCGAGCGATAGACGACGACGCACTCGGCCTGCCCGGCAGCGATCGCGACGGCGGCATTGTTGATCGCGGCAGCGACCGTCCCGCCGCCACCGCCCCACATCATGTTCGACCACCGGACGTCGTCGACGCCCAGTGCGCCGCCGATGACCGCACCGTCGTGCCCGCCGCCCGCATACGACACGAATCCGTCGAGTTCGCGCGGCGAGATGCCGGCGTCCGAGCATGCCGCGAGGATCGCCTCGAGCGTCATCCTCAGTTCACCCGCCGGGGCCTCGCCGCGGCGGTAGTGCAATTCGGACACGCCGACGACGGCGGCCGCCCCGCGCATGGTGAGTGCACTCATGCCTGCGCTCCTTCTGTGGATCGACGCCAGCGCAGCAGCGGCCAGGTCGCGCCTTCGTCGTGCTCGATGTGCCCGACGACCGGGTCGCCGATGCGGATGGCGTCGGTGTCGTCGCCGGTCAGGATTCCGAGTACCCGGCGGTGCCCGGCCTCGGGAAGTTCGACCAGGACCGTCACGTACGGGACCCGGTCGGCCAGTTCGGTGATGAACGGGTACCAGCTGCGCGACCAGCTGTACACGGTCCCGGTGGGCGTCACGGACTCCCAGTTCGGGTCGAGGGTGTGGCAGGATCCGCAGACCCATTGCGGTCCCCAGATCCAGGTCTGGCAATTGCCGCAACGCTGGAGTCGCAGCTCACCTCGGGTGAGCCCGTCCCAGTACGGTTGGTCGAGGCCGTCGGCGGACGGTCCCCACGGTTCTCCCGTCATGCCGGACGCCCTCCTTCGGCGGGGAAGTTCTCGAGCGCCGCGGCCAGCCAGCGGCCGTCGTGACGCTCCCAGATCGATCGCAGGCCGATCGTGCCGCCCGGGGTCGTGTACACCGTCTCGCCGATGCGGCGGTCGCCGTCGGCCCGGACGTCCTTGATCTCGAACCCGTCGACGTCGCCGCGGGGAACGGTGACACCGTCGAACACGGCGGGCAGGTTCTCCTGAACCATGTCGGCGAGTGCGGACTTCATGTCTCCGGACACCACGTATCCGACGTGCCGCTCGTACAGTTCGCGGAAGTCTTCGACAGACATTCGAAACTCCTTTTCTCCGTGAGAACCTCACGCCTCACGGCGGATGCCCTCGATTCCTATACCTTATGTCGTTAGGTAAACCGAAGTCAATCGTCCGCGAACCGGAACGTGCCGTCGGCTGCGACGACCGCTGTGTCCCGCGCGACGTCGACGCCGACCAGACGGGCCAGCGCGCCCGCTTCCGTCGTGGTGGCCAGCGTGCGTTCGCCGCTGCCGGTCCGCACCGCCACGAAGCCGCGCTCCGGGGCGCCGTCGCGACCGTGCACGACGGTCCAGGACTCGATCGAGCCGGACCCCTCATAACCGGTGAGCGCTCGCGTGGTCGGCAGCGCATCGACGTCGGCCTGAACGTCCTGGCGCCGGAAGCCGCTGCGCGGCGGCTCCGTCCGGTAGACGCCGAACGCGTGCTTGGTGAGGTAGCCGCCGTTCGCCGTGATCAGCCCGTACGTTCCCGGCGCCTCGCGCAGCCGGGTCGCCAGGGTGGCGATCGCGTGGGTGCTGTAGTTGTTCCACGGACCGCCCGCGAACGTGAGGCCGCCGGTGAGCGTCAGCGGTCGACCGGGGTCGTCGAGGGGCAGCCCCAACTCGGCCGCGGCGACCTGGACGGCCGACGGGAAGCACGAATACACGTCCACGTGCGCCAGGTCGTCCCGCCCGATTCCCGACAGTTCCAGGGCACGGCCCCCCGCCAGCCGGATGGCGGGTGACCGATCGAGCGCCTCCCGTTCGGCGATGTCGTACGTGTCGTGCGCCTCGGTGCCTGCGTGCGGAAAGACCCAGTTGTCGCGGGGAATCCCGAGGCGGGTGGCAACGCCGACGGAACAGAGGAGCAGCGCCGCGCCCTGCTCTACCATGTTGTTCGAATTCATCAGCTTGGTGTACGGCCGGCTGATCCACCGATTGTCCTCGGACGGCGTGACGATCTCGTCGGCCGTGTACTCACGGCCGGTCCACGCGTGCGGGTTCGTCGCCGCCACCTTGCTGAATCCCGACCAGAGTGCGCCGATCGCGGCACGATGCTCGTCCTGCGACCGCCCCGACGAGATCCGCAGCGCCTGCTCGAACAGGGGGTACACGTAGGCGGGCCGGTCGAGCCCGATCCTGGACTGACCGTCGAAGACCATCGGCACCTCGGGGACGAGGACCTCCGCGGGTGGAACCGAGTCGTCCTGCACGGTCCACTCCGGGCGAACACCCCGAGACCGCAACTTCATCCGGGTCCGCCAGGACTCGGCGCCGCCCACCAGGACCACGTCGGCCCGGCCCGCCGCGATGTCCTCGGCCGCCTGGTTGACGAGGACCTGCGGGCCGCTGCCCCCGCTGCCGGTGTACCCGGTGTGCCGGACGGCGGCGCCGATGCGTTCGCCGACCAGCGCCCCGGGGTCGCGGTACCGCCACGACAGCATCCCGATCAACCGGACCGAGTCAACGAGTTCGAGCAGACGCGACGATCCTGCCTCTGAGGCGGCGGCGCGGGCCGCCGCGACGATCAGATCGACGGGTTCCACTCCCCCGGTCCGCTCGTTGACCTGTCCGCCGCCGACGAGGATCGGGGTGCGCGGATCGAGCGTCACGACATCACCGCCTCGAGGATGCGTTCCCGGTTCTCCGGCCTCGGCCAGCCGCCGAGGATCAGCGTCGTCAAGCAGGTGGGTTTCCAGCGGTTCACGATGTCCTCACAGATCTTGTCGGCAGGCCCGATCAGCGCGACGTCCTCGACCATCTCCGTCGGAACGGCCTGCGCGGCGAGATCGGGCCGCCCACGCAGGTACAACTCCTGGATCTCGGCGCAGGCGTCGGCCCAGCCCATGCGGGCGAAGACGTCGTTGTGGAAATTGGCGCCCTTGGCGCCCATGCCACCGGCGTACAACGCGACGACGGGTTTGATCTTGGCCGCCGCCTTTTCCACATCGTCGTTTTCGACCAGCCAGCACACGTTGGCGATCTCGAAATCCGACGGCGACCGGCGGGCCCCGTCCCGGCCGAACCCCTCGGCCAGCGCGGCGCGGTAGAACTCGTCGCTCTTGGGCGAGAACCACAGCGGGGTCCAGCCGTCCGCGATCTCCGCGGCGAGCGCGACATTCTTCGGGCCCTCCGCCCCGAGATAGACCGGAATGTCCTCGCGCAGTGGGTGAACGATCGACTTCAACGGCTTTCCGAGACCGCTGCCACCGTCCAGCGGTAGCTGATAGTGCCTGCCTCCGTAGGTTACCGGCTTCTCCCGGGCCCACACCGCACGCATGATCTCGACATACTCGCGGGTTCGCTCGAGCGGCCGGGGATACGGTTGCCCGTACCAGCCCTCGACCACCTGCGGTCCCGACGCGCCGATGCCGACGATCACCCGGCCCCCGCTGAGGTGGTCGACCGTCTGCGCCGCCATCGCCAGGGCCGTCGGCGTCCGGGCCGACATCTGGCAGACCGCGGTCCCGAGTGTGATGGTGGACGTGCGTGATCCCCACCAGGCGAGGGGGGTCAGCGCGTCCGATCCGTAGGTCTCCGCCGTCCAGAAGCTGTCCACGCCGAGCGCCTCGGCTTCGGCGAGCATGCGGTCGACGTTGCGCGGCGGACCGGAGCCCCAATATCCCGCGGCGATACCGACTTTCACTGGTATTCCTCACTTACTGCCCCGTTGGGCCGGTGTTGCTGGTCGCTGAAGTTCAGTGATTCAGATACTCGGGCGGGCGCTTCTCGAGGAAGGACTTCACCGCCTCGCGGTGGTCCTTGGTCATGGCTGCCAGGATCTGGGTGCGGTTCTCGAGGTCGATCGCCGCCCGGAGACTCGGCACCTCGAGGTTCGACCACATCACCTCTTTGGTCATCCACACCCCGAACGGGGTGTTCTGCGCAATCGCCTCGGCGGTGCCCAGCGCCGCGTCGATCAGGGTGCTTTCCGATTCGACGGACGAGGCGATTCCGATTCGTTCCGCCTCCAAGGCGTCGATCGTCCGGCCGGTGAGCAGGATCTGCGCGGCGCGCGAGAACCCGATCATGCGGGGCAGCAGCCAGCTGACCCCGATGTCGCAGTTGGACAGGCCACGTTTGATGAACGACGCGTGCAGGGCGGCCGAGTCGGCGATGATGCGGATATCGGCCATCAGCGCGAGCGCCATCCCGCCGCCTGCCGCTGCGCCGTTGATCGCGGCGATGATCGGCGGCCGCGCGCCGCGAAACGCCTCCACCAGGTCGGCGATGTGCTTCTGCACCCGCAGCCCGGCCTGGGGGCGACCCTCGCCGTCCGCGGCGCCGTCCGGGGTTCCGTACCCACGCAGGTCCAGGCCGGCGCAGAACGCCTTGCCCGCGCCGGTGAGGACGATCGCCCGGATGGTCGAGTCGTCCCGCACCCGGGCCAGAACCCGGTGCAGTTCGCCGATCATCTCCGCGTTCATCGCGTTGAGCGCTTCGGGTCGGTTCAGTCGCACGAGCAGGATGCCGGGCCGCGGCTGCTCGGTCAGTATCAGTTCGGACATTCGGGGCCTTCCCCTCGTGTGGTTCCGACGGCCTCCGCTTCGTGTCGGTACCGTCGACATATCAAGCTAATACCTTTAGGTTAATACCTCAAGATCCACAGTTCGGACGGACGGCGCGAAAGGACAGAACACAATGGCGGAACTGCACGGCAAGGTCGCGGTGGTGACCGGTGGAGCGAGCGGGATCGGGGCGGCGACCTGCGCACTCCTCGCGGAGCGGGGTGCGCGGGTGGTGGTCACGGACATCGACGACGAACGCGGCGAGGCGGTCGCGGCCGCCCTCGGCGAGCACGGTGTCTACCTGCACACCGACGTCACCCGCGAGGAGGATGTCGCGGCCGCGGTCCGCGTCGCGACCGAGCGCTTCGGACGCCTCGACGCGATGGTCAACAACGCCGGCCGGGTCGGGGCCTGGACGTACGTCGCCGACACGACCGTCGACGAGTGGGACTCCTCGTTCGCCGTCCTGGCGCGCAGCGCCTTCCTCGGGACCAAACACGCCGCCCGGGTGATGCGCGAGCAGGGGTTCGGCACCGTGGTCAACGTGTCGTCCGTGGCGGGGGTGCGCACCGGCTTCGGCCCGCACCCGTACGGCGCCGCGAAGGCCGCCGTGCTGCAGATGACCCGCAGCGCCGCACGCGAACTCGCGGAATTTCACGTCCGGGTCAACGCGGTCACCCCCGGCGGCGTCGCCACCCGCATCGTCGGTCACGGCGCCGGCCTGGACGGAGACGCGCTGGACGCCAGCGTCGACAGCGTGCGGCAGGGTCTCGCGACATTCCAGCCGATCCCCCGCGCCGGCGAGGGCCACGACATCGCCGGCGCCATCGCCTATCTGGTCTCCGACGACGCAACGTTCGTGACCGGGCAGAACCTCGTCGTCGACGGGGGCCTGACCCTCGGGAAGGCGTGGCCCGCCAACTACAGGCGCTGACGCACCTGTGCGCGGTTGACGAGTCCTGGGACTCGTCAACCGCGCACGGGCAGCGGAGCTGCCTACACCGGACCGCCGAGCCAGACGCCGACCTCTTCACCCGACACATGGCGGGCGTCGTCACTGACGAGGAACGACACGGTCGCCGCCACGGACTCCGCCGGGATCCGCGGCCAATGGGCGGCCAGGACGTCGACGGCGGCGTCGCCCCCGGAACTGATGATGTCGGTCTCGACGAAACCGGGGACGACGGTGTTGACGGTGATGCCGCGCCGCGCGACCTCGAGCGCCAACGTCCGGGTCATCCCGGTCAGACCGGCTTTCGCCGCCGAGTAGGCGCTCATCCCGGGCGACGGCCGGCGTCCGCCGGACGGGCTTCCGAAGAAGACGACGCGGCCCCAGCCGTTCTCGTACATCGCAGGCAACGCGGCGTGCGTGCAGTAGAACGCCCCGCTGAGGTTGACCGCGATCACGCGATCCCAGTCGTCCGGTTCCTGCTTGCGGACCGAGCCGGCGAGGTTCATGCCCGCGTTGTTGACCAGTACCGTCGGCGCCCCGAGCGTGTCGGCGGTCCGTGAGATCAGCTCCTCGGCGGAGGCCGCGTTCCCGATGTCCGCCTTGATCGCCACCGCACGGCCACCGCCCGCGACGATCTTCGCGACCACGTCGGCCGCATGCGTCTCGCTGCGCGAATAGTTCACCGCCACGGCGAAACCGTCCGACGCGAGGCGCTGCGCGATTGCCGCACCGATGCCCCTGCCACCCCCGGTGACGACGGCAACCTTCTGTTCACCCGCGTTCGTCATTCAGCGCACCTTCCGGTGGGTGTCCGGCACGTCCGCGTATGTGTCGCGCAGTTCCCGTTTGGCGATCTTGCCGCTGGCCATCCGCGGCAACGGCTCGTCCAGCAGGACGACGTAACGCGGGACCTTGAAGTCGGCGAGGCGCCGATTGCAGAACTCGACGACATCCGCCTCGGTCAGGCCCGGCGCCGCCTTCACGAGAGCAGCCGGAGTCTCTCCGAATTTCGCGTCGGGCACGCTGATCACCGCGACTTCCTCGACCTCGGGGATCTGATTGATCACCGATTCGATTTCGGCGGGCGAGATGTTGAGCCCACCGGAGATGATCATGTCCTTGAGCCGGTCCACGTAGGTCAGGTAGCCGTTCTCGTCGAGCTTTCCGAGATCTCCCGTGTGCAACCAGCCGTCGATCAGCGTGGCTTTCGTCGCGTCCTCGTTGCGCCAGTAGCCCGGCATCATCCCCGGACCGCGGAGGAGGATCTGCCCGGTTTCGCCGGGCGCGCAGTCGTTTCCGGACGCGTCGACGACTCGGATCTTGGTGAAGATGCCACCCCACCCGCACTTGTCCGGATGCTCGGCCGCCTCGTCACGGGGCATCACGGTGGCGGAACCGCCGATCTCGGTCTGCCCGTAGATCTGCCGCAACTGCACACCCCGGTCCTGCCAGATCCTCAGCAGGTGTGCAGGCACCCGGGCACCGCCCACGTGCGCGGTGGTGAGGTGGCGGAGGTCGGCGTCGGCGAATCCCGGGACCTTCGCGATCTGCTCGAACAGGATGGGTGGACCGGTGAGCGTCGTCGCCTTGTCCTCGACGAGAACACGCAGGGCCGCCTGCGGGTCGAATCCCGGTTGCAGGAAGAGCGTGCCGCCGTGGATGACGGTGCGGGAGATGCCCCAGATGATGCCCGCCGCGGTGAACAACGGCAGCACGAGCAGAGGCCGCAAACCGTTGGGCAGGATGGGTTCCATCAGCGACCACTCGTGCATCTCGCCCGCGATGGTGGCGTGGGTGAACACCACCCCCTTGGGCCTGCCCGTGGTGCCGCTGGTGAAGACGATCGCGGTCGGTGTCGAGACGTCGACCACGGGAGTCGGGAACGTCGCGTGCTCCCCGCCGCGCAGGGGCCGCACGTCGTGTTCGAGGACGGCGATCGAGAAGGTGTCGTGCGCCTTCAGGACCTCTTCGAGTCTCGGAAGGTACGCCTGATCGCAGTAGACGATCTTCGGCTCGCAATCCTCGACCAGCGCAGTGAGCTCGCCGGCGAGCATCCGCTGATTGAACGGCGCGGCGATGGCGCCCACCTTCATCGCCCCCAGCGCCGCCGCGCACCATTCGAGGGTGTTGGTTCCCACGAAGCTGACCCGGTCGCCCGGCAGGACGCCGCGCGCCGCGAGGTCGTGGGCGACGCCGTCGGCCCACCTCGACAGTTCCGCATACGTGACGACGTCGCCGTCGAAATCGATGGCCGGTTGGCCGGGGACGATCCGCGCCCAGAAATTCAGCGCGTCGATCACGGTTCCGCTCATTCATTGCCTCCTGTGTGCCCGGCCGCGACCGGCGGGGTCGAAACCGAAGTTCTCCGTGAAGGGACTCGTGCGTTCGGTCGCACTGTGCCGCCCGTCACAGCTGCTAAATCTAAAGGTTGTTGTTAAATCCGGCAAGGCGCGCTTCGCGCCGTGAGTACTTGTCAACGTCCGGGGGGCTGTTGCAAAATTCCGGGTCGGGGTGTCCGCGTGTCACCATGGTCTGACCTGGGGTTTCCTGGATAATGTGTTGGTGGCCAAGGGATATCGACCGGTGAATCGTGATCAGCAGTTCCTGTTGCCGCCGGACATGCGGGAGTGGGTGCCGCCCACGCATCCGGTGTGGACGGTGATCGAGATCGTCGACGAGCACCTCGACACCTCGGCGTTCCACGCTTCTCGTCGCACCGGGGGCGCCGGCCGGGCCGGGTACGACCCGGACATGCTGGTGACCCTGCTGATCTGGGCGTGGTCACGGGGGATGCGGTCCTCCCGGCAGATCGAGCGGGCCTGCACCGAGGTGGTGTCCTACCGGGTGATCTGCGCCGGCGACACCCCCGACCACGTGACGATCTCCCGGTTCCGCAAGGACAATCACACCGCCTGTCAGGACCTGTTCACGCAGGTCCTGATCCTGGCGGCGTCGCTGGGGTTGGGGCGGCTCGAAACGATCGCGTTGGACGGGGTGAAGATCGCCTCGAACGCCTCGAAGGACGCCAACCGCACCGAGGCCGGGCTCCGCAAGGCCGCCGCCGCCGAGGCCGCGCGGATCGCCGCGGCCGCCGCGGCGGCGCACGCGGCCACCGATGATGCCGAGGACGACCTCTACGGCGAGGACGATCCGGGCCCGGGCCAGGTGCCGGCGGAGTTGGCCGATCCGGGCACCCGGTCGGCGCGGATCGCGGAGGCGTTGGCGCAGCTCGACGCGGACAAGCGGGCCGAGCAGGCCGAGCGGGACGGGAAGTCACGGCACTACCTGGCCCGGCTCGACGCCGGCCAGACGGTGATGGGCCGGGTCCCGGTCGGGGCCGAGGTCGCCGCCGCCGAGCGGCGACTGGCCCAGGCGGTCACCGCCCAGCAGGCGGTGCTCGACCGATTCGAGGAGCGCACCGCGTCCGGGGCCCGGGGCGGGTTCGTCCCGAAACCGGTCGACGAGCACCACCTGGTCCGGCGGCGGCGCACCGAACTCGACACCGCCCTGCGCAAGCAGGCCGCACGCGATGCCACCGCCGGGCAGCGTCGCCGCAACACCACCGACCCCGACTCGCGGCTGCAGCCGCTACGCGGCGGCGGCTGGCTGCAGGGCTACAACTGCCAGGCCTTCACCAGCGTGGACGGGGTGATCCTGGCCACCGGGGTCGGGACCGGCCCCGCCGACTACGACTACTTCCCCGAGATGGTCGACAAGGCCGGTAAGGCCGCGCAACTGATCGACACCACCCGCCGCCACACCAACCCGAACCCCGCCCCCGCTCCGGCTCCGGCTCCGGCTCCGGAGGAGTTGATCGGGGTGATGCTCTTCGACGCCGGCTACTGTTCCCGCGAGAATCTGACCGCCCCGGGCCCGGACCGGTTGATCGCCACCGGCAAAGCCCGTGATCTCGAAACCGCGGCGGCCGAGAACCCGGTCACCGGATCCCCACCACCACACGCCGATCCGATCGCAGCGATGACCCACCGACTGCGCACCGAGGCCGGCATCGCCACCTACCGCCAACGCTCACCCATCGCCGAAACCGTGTTCGGGCACGCCAAACACAACCTCGGATTCCGCCGGTTCACCAGCCGCGGCCTCGACCGGGCCCGCAGCGAATGGGCCTTCCACGCCGCGGTCCACAACATCGGCAAGATCCTCACCCACCTGACCGCAGGACACACCCTCCCGGCCACCACCTGACCAGGCGGGGCCACCCCCGCCCGCACCGGCACCCGCCACAAGCCACGAGAGGGCCACACCACCCTCACTCAATTCCGCAACATCCCCCCGGCGGTTAACAAGTACTCACGGGTGCCGGAGGCGCACCACCTCGACGTTGATGCCGGTGAGCTGCGACTGGTTGCTCAGCGGGTCGTAGCCGTACGTCCCGGTGGGCGCGAGACGGTTGACGTTCACACCCGGGTTGCGCCTCGCGACGTCCAGCCCCCGGGCCGTGCGCTGCCCCCAGCCGTGGGTCATCGCCACGACGCCCAGCCGGAGGGTGTCGTCGTAGATCAGCATCGCGTCGACCTCGCCGTGGCGGTTGCGCACGGTGACGTCGTCGCCCTCGACGAGGTCCCGGCTCCGCGCGTCGTCCGGGTGCATCCACAGCGGATTGCTCTGGTGGACGCCCTGTTTGAACACCGGAAGATTGTGCAGCCAGCTGTTGACCATGTAGTGGGTGCGCCGGGTGATCAGTTTGAGCTGGTCCGCGGGCTCCGCGGCCAACTCCTCGAAGATGCGTTCCGCGGTCCCGTACGAGCGCTGGAACAGCGCGGGACAGCAGTCGATCAGACCGTCGTCGTGCTGGACCGCGATACTGAACACGTGCGACGGTTCGGCCTCCGGCAGCACCGCGGTCTGGCACGGCATGGTCGCGAGGAGATCGATGCTCAGACCCGGCTCCCGCATCATCGCGTCGACCGCGGCGAACGGATTCGGGTCGGGGTCGTCGAGCAGGGTCGGGACACCCATCGCCTGCTGGATGCGGGACAGGATCCACCAGTCGTCGCGGCGCTCCCCCTTCGCGGGGACGACGGCGGGCGTGTACTGCACGTACGGCTCCATCGCCACGCCCATCGTGTTGAGGAAGTTGACGTCCTCCCGTTCCAGCCAGTCCGTAGCCGGCAGAACATAGTCCGCCATCTCACCGGTGACCGTGCGGTACAGATCGACGGTCACGATCAGGTCCAACTGCTCGAACGCCCGGCGCAGGCGGTCGTCGCCTCCGACCGACAGCAGCGGGTTGCCCGACACCACGATCAGCGCGCGGACCGGGTCGTCGGGATTCTCGATGAAGTCCGGCAGGAGCGCGGCGGGGAGATCACCGCCGACGGTGCGCATCTCACCGAAGGGACCCTCGTAGAACGGGTCCTCCCGTTTGCGCTTCGAACCCTGCACCACGTCGGCGACGCCACGCGAGTAGATGTTGCCACCGCGCCTGCCGAGGTTGCCGGAGAACAGGCTGACCATGGTGAGCATCCAGTAGGCCAGGGTGCCCTGACGGCCCTGGTTCACCCCGGTCGCCATGTAGACGCTCGCGCTCGGTGCCGCGCAGAACTCGTCGGCGACCTGCCGGATCGTGTCGGCCTCGATGCCGGTGACCGCGGCGATCCGGTCGACGGGATACTGCCGGACGAAGTCGAGCAACTCGTCGACGCGGCGAGCGTGACGTTCCACCTCCGTTCGGTCGTACCCGATCCGGAAGACGATCTCGTGCAGGATTCCGGCGAGGAAGTAGAAGTCGGTGTCCGGCTTGATCAACAACACGTCACCGGTCTCCGGCGACGACGACTCGATGCGGCGCGGATTGACGAACAGGACGGTCCCGCCACGGCTCTTCACTGCGCGGATCTTGGCCATCGGATCCGAGATGTGGATCAGCGTCATGTGCGAGACCTGCGGGTTGCTGCCGAGGCACAGGAAGTAGTCGGTGTGCAGCAGGTCGGGAATCGGATGTGCCATCGACGCCCCGTAGATCGCCTCGCTGGCAGCGTATTTGGCCGAGGTGTCCTGGGTTCCGGCGCTGAAGCGCATCCGGGTGTCGAAGCCGCGCGCGATCGTGGCGGCGTTCGCGTAGTAGGCGCCGTTGAACGCCGACGGGTTGCCCTGATAGACGGCAAGGGCGTTGCGGCCGTGCTCGCGGCGCACCTCCTGGAGCCGTGCTGCGATCTCACGCGCCGCGACGTCCCACTCGACGGGTTCGAAGACACCGCGCTCCTCGCTCCGCGGATTCATCCTCTTCAGCGGCCGGGCCAGCCGGTCCGGATCGTGATGGACCTGGAGGTAGTGCACACCCTTGTGGCAGGAGAACCCCTTGTGCACCGGATGATCCGTGTCCGGCCGCAGCCGGACGACCTCGTCACCGTCCACCTCCGCGAGCAGGCCGCACCCCGGCTCGCAGATCCGGCAGAACGTGTGGACCTTCCGCGTCACGATCCCACCCGCGCGGCTCTCGCGACATCGCCCGCCGCGGCGGCGGCGACGATCTTGACCCGAGGACGGCCGACGGCCCGCCCCTGCTCGCGCTCGAAGCGGTCGATCGCGCGCCAGTCCGCGCCGCCGAGCGCGTCGGGCCTGCGTTCGCGCACCAGCGCCGCCAGGTCCGCAGCGGCCTGGGTCGGGGCGGCGAGCAGTCCCGCGCGGTGATCGGCGAGGAGTGCCTCGACGGTCTCCGCCGCGCAGTAGCGATTGGTGCCGATCACACCGGTGGCACCGCGTTTGATCCACCCCGCCACGTACTGACGGGGGACGGTTTCCCCCGTTCCCGGCAGCGCGACGCGGCCCGCGGCGTTGGCGACGGTCCCGGCGGCCTCGTCGAACGGGAGGCCGACGATCGGCAGTCCGCGGTACCCGACCGCCCGGAGGATCAGACCGCACTCGATCCGGTCAGCGGTGTCGCCGTGGGCCACCAGAAGCGACTCGGCACGACCCGCACCGAGCACCTCTCGTGGGGAGGTACCGAAGCGCAGCACAATGCGCTTGTTCCCCGGCGTCGCCTTCCGCCGGGAGTAGTCGGCGAGGATCCGCAGCTTGGCCGGTGCGTCCGGTGCCGCCGTCACCGGACCGTCGACGAGAACGTCGATTCCCGGCAGCGAGCCGAGCGCGAGCAGTTCCGGCGTGGTGCAGGCCGCGTGCTCGGGTCCGCGCCGACCGAGCACCACCACCTCCTCGACCCGGCTGTCGGCCAGGGCGGCGAGGGCGTGGTCGGCGATGTCGGTGCGGCGCAGGGTGTCCACATCGGAGACGAGGATGCGGGCGACGTCCAGGGCGACGTTGCCGTTGCCGACCACGACGGCGCGGCGCGCGGACAGGTCGAAGGCGCGATCGGCGTGATCGGGGTGGCCGTTGTACCAGGCGACGAACTCCCGGGCGGCGTAGCTGCCCGGCAGGTCCTCGCCGGGGATGCCGAGGCGCCGGTCCCCCGACGCCCCGGACGCGTGGATCACCGCGTGGTGGTGTGCCAGCACCTCGTCGATCGTCACGTCCCGCCCGACCTCGACGCCGAGGTGGAAGGTGAAGCCGTCGCGTCGTGCGGTGCGGTCGAACACCCGGTCCACCGTCTTCGTGTGCCAGTGGTCCGGCGCGACGCCGAACCGCACGAGTCCGCCTGCGACGGGCAGCCGTTCGAACATGGTGACCTCGGCGGCGATGTCGCGGCGGGCCAGCAGTTCCTCGGCGGCGTAGAACGCCGACGGTCCGGATCCGACGATCGCCACCCGCAGCGCGGGGGGATCGGTGACGCCGGTGGTCGCGAGGGCCAGCGGGAGTGGCTGCACGTGCGCACCCGGCGCCGCGGTGCGCGGATTCCGCTGGAAGTACTCGGCATTGATGTCGCGGTACCGGTCGATGTCCGGCGCGGGGGCGTCGCCGGGGACGATCGCGTCCACCGGGCACACGTCGGAGCAGGCGCCGCAGTCGATGCACGCACCCGGATCGATGTACAGCATCTCGGTGCGCGTGTACTCCCGCTCGGCGGGAGTCGGATGGATGCAATCGACCGGGCAGACCGCGACACAAGTCGCTTCGTTGCAGCAGTTCTGGGTGACCACGTACGCCATCAGGGATGCTCCTCGCTGGTGCGCGTCACGGTGACCGGGACGCCGTTGAAGATCGGGGACGCCGTCAGCGCCTCGAGGTCGGTGGTGTCGTCCACCAAAGCGTTGTAGTTGCTGCCCGGGACCGACGCCGACCGGGACGTTCGCAGGCCGGGCCCGTCGTGGCCCCACCCGTGGGGCATGCTCACCACACCGGGTCGCAACGCGTCGTCGATTCGCAGTTCGGCCGTCACGGTGGCGACCTTGGACGTCACCGCCACCCGGTCGCCGCCGACCAGGCCGCGCTCGGCCGCGTCGCGTGGGCTGATCAGCAGGGCGCACTGGCCGCCGTCCGGTTGGGGCAGGGCATTGTGCAGCCACGAATTCATGCCACGACGCTGACGCCGGTTGATCAGCAGCAGATCCGGGGCGGCCCGGGTCATGCTCGCCCGCACCCGCGGCAGATCCCCGACGATCATCTCCGGCATCAGGTCGATCCGCCCGTCCGGGGTGCGCAGCACCTCCGGGACGCGCGGTGTCAGCGGCCCGTAGTCGATGCCGTCCGGGTTGGCCTCCAGCAGTGCGAGAGTCAGCCCGTCGGGGTCCAGCCCGAAACGGTCGCCGTAGGGTCCGCTGCGCAGACGCAAGTCCAGCAGTCGCTGAGGGCCGCGCCGGCCGGTGACGGCGTGCAGTGCCTGTACCGCCTCGCAGCCGGCGAGTCTCGCGGCGCGCCGGGCGGCGACGGCCGCCACCTCGTCGTCCATCTCCTCGACCGGGCGGTGCGGGGTTCCCTGGGCGATCGCGGCGATCCGCAGCAGGATCTGCCATTCCGCCTGCTCACCGTCGGCGAGGTCGAGCAGGGGTGGGGTGTACCGGGCGACGTTCCGGATCTGGAAGTGCGCCAGCGTCACGTCGTGGTGGCCGCGGGTCGCCAGCGGTGGCGGCGGCAGGATGACGTCGGCGTGGCGGGTGGTCTCGTTGAGGTAGCAGTCCACCGACACCATGAAGTCGAGGGCGCCGAGCGCCTCCTCGATCGCCCCACTGTTGGGCAGGGAGCGGGCCGGGTTCCCGGCCAGGGTGATCAGCGCCCGGGTACGGCCCGGTCCGGGCGTGAGGATCTCCTCGGCGAAGCACACCGCGGGCAACTCCCCCATCGCCTCCGGCAGCCCCCGCACTCGCGAACGCCACCGGTCGAACATCAGCTTCGGCGGTCTGGTCACCGGCCAGGTGTTCTGCCCGCCGGCCGGCGGCAGCGCGAACATCGCCCCTCCGGGCCGGTCCAGGTTGCCGGTGACGATGGTGAGCACCTCGACGAGCCAGTTCGCGAGGGTGCCGAACTCCTGCATGCACGTCCCTATCCGTGAATGCGCCACCGCTGCAGGCGCGCCCGCGAACCCCCGCGCGACCGCGCGGATCATATCGGCGTCGATCCCGCACGCGGCGGCGACGGCGTGGGGGTCGACGTCCGCCGCCATGGCGAGCACGGCGTCCAGGCCGTCCACCACCGCAGGCACCCGATCGGGTCGGGACAGCCCCTCGGACGCGATGACGGACAGCACCCCGAGCAGGAACAGGGCGTCGGTCCCGGGCCGGATCGGCACGTGCAGATCCGCGACCTCGGCGGTGCGGGTGCGGACCGGATCCACCACGACGAGGATGCCGCCCCGCTCACGCAACGCCTGCAGGCGGTGGTGCATGCCGGGGGCGGTGACGGTGCTGCCGTTGGAGACCATCGGATTAGAACCGAGGATCAGCAGGTAGTCGGTGCGGTCGAGGTCGGGCAAGCTCATTCCCAGCCCGGTGCCGTACAGCAGCATGTGCGCGAGGTTCTTCGGCCAGGTGTCGACGCTGGCCGGCGAGTAGATGTTCCGGGTGCCGACCGCACCGATCAGCTCACCCAGGTAGAACGTCGAATCCAGGTGGTGGGCGGCCGGATTCCCGTGGTAGACGGCGCAGCTGCCCGGGTCACCGGTGACGAACTCCGGTAGCCGACGCTCGATCTCGGCGAACGCCTCGTCCCAGGTGGCCTCGCGGAACCCACCGTCTGCGGTGCGCAGGAGCGGGGTCCGGATCCGGTCCGGGTCGCCCTCGATGCGCCCGAGGCCGAGCCCCTTCGCGCAGCTGTGCCCGGCGCTCATCACGTCGTCGGGGTTCGGCGCGACCCTCGTGATGGCGCGACCGTCGAGTTCGACCAGCAGCCCGCAGGTCGACTCGCACAGCGGGCAGATCCGGTGCCCGGCGATCGGTTCTGCCGTCGTCATCACACGTCCTGTTCGATGGTGGTGGGCTCGACCGCGACGGGAACCGCGGTCATGGTGGGCATCGCGTTGATCGACTGGACGCCGTCACCGGTTCCGGTCAGCGCGTTCACGTTCACTCCGACGTCGTCGCACGGGTCGACGCTCCCGAAGCAGTGCGTCATCGACACCGTGCCGCGGGCCAGGGTGGCGTCCGCCCGCGCGGTCGCACGCAGGTGCCCGGACGCCGAGCGCACGGTCACCGCCTGCCCGTCGGCGATGCCCACGGCGGCGAGGTCGTCCGGGTGCAGGCTCGCGGGGTTGGCGCCACCGGGAACGAGTCCGGGCACGCGGGTGCCGGTGGAGTTGACGGCCTCCCGGATCCGCCGCACCGTCAACAGGAGCGGGAACTGTGCTGCGACGGCCCGGTCCGTCAGCGCTGCGTGCAGTTCGGCGCGCACGTCCTCGGGCATCAGTGTCAGGCGGTGCCCGGCATTCTCCTCGGCCGCCGGACCGACGACGGCGCCGCTGCGTCCGGCGAGGTGTCCGTGCGGGGCGGCGACCAGGTCCGCGAACGGGATGCGCCCCCGCTCGGCCATCATGGCCAGCAACTGCTCGGGGGTCGGTGGCGCGGCGGGGTCGAGGATGCGACCGGCGAACTTGACGGGCTGCCCGGAGGCGGCGGCGAGGTCGAGGAAGAATCGCCAGTCGTCGACGACGCCGGGCGGCGCGGTCACGACCGCGGGGGTGTACTGCGCGAACGGCTGCGGGAAGAACGGTTCCATGATCGCGGTGTGATCGGCACGCTCGTACATCGTGGTCGGGGCGATCACGTAGTCGGCGAGCCGCGCGGTGTCCGACATGCGCGGGTCGACGCACACCAGCAGGTCGAGTGATCGCATCGCGCGCAACGCTTTCCCGCGATCGGGCAGCGCCGCCGCCGGGTTTCCGCCGGAGACGATCAGCGCCCGCACCCGGTCGGGGCCGGGTTCGAGGATCTCGTCGGCGAGGATGCCGGACGGAAGTTCGCCGCGGATCGCCCGGACCCCACCGATCCGGCTGCGGAATCCGTGCTCGAATGCCCGGGTGGCCGGGGCGACCTCCGCGCGCGCCGGTTGGTGCCGGGTCAGGACGGCGCGATCGTCGGCCCGCTCCCCCTCCCGCAGATACCGGCCGCACACCACGTTCAGTGCCGCGACGAGGTGTTCCGCGAGGTTCGAGTGCGGGCCCATGCACAACCCGGTGCCGCTGGTCGCCATTCCCCGTGCCGCGCCTGCGAACACCCGTGCCGCGTTGCGGATCCGCGCTGCGGGAATACCGCAGATCCGCTGCACGACGCCGGGGGTCGCGCCGGCGACGGCATCGGCGAGCACGGCCAGGTCGGCCGTGTACCGGTGGCAGAAGCCGGCGTCGTGGAGGCGCTCGGTGAGGACGACGTGCAGGAGACCGGCGAACAGCACTGCGTCCGTGCCCGGCCGGGGTGCCAGGTGGATGTCGGCGAGCGCCGCGGTCTCGGTGCGTCGCGGGTCGACGACGATGAGCCGCAGGCCCCGTTCCCGCGCCGCCCTCAGGGTGACGGACGGGTTCTGCACCACCGCGCCGTCCCCGTCGCCGCCGTTGCCGGAGACGACGGGGTTGGTGCCCGCGAGCAACCACACGTCTGCGTCCTCGAATCGCTGCCGGCCGCCGAGGTACGTTCCCATCCGTTCGGCAACAACCCATTTCGCGGATTGGTCGATGGTCATCGTGGAGAACAGCTTGTGCGAGCCGGTACCCCGGAACCAGGCCCGGGCCATCGGCGGGGTGAGTGCGGCGAAGTTCTGCTGTGTCCCCATGAACAACGCGACCGCATCCGGCCCGTGCCGGTCGACGATTGCGCGCAGCCGGTCCGCGATGTCGGTGACCGCCCGCGCCACCGGCACCGGCTCGTGGGTGCCTGCCGCGGTGCGGCGCATCGAGGTGGTGAGCCGGTCCGGCCCGTGGACGAGGTCGCCGCCTCGGCGCCCCTTCGGGCAGGTGTAGCCGCCGGAGATCGGATGGTGGGCATCGCCGAGCACCCGCGCGATCCGCCCGTCCTCGATGTCGAGCAGGACCCCGCACGAGGAGGCACACAGCCTGCAGTACGACGTGGCCCTCGACGTGACGGATCGCATGGCTCAGTGCGCCTCGGCGGTGACGGCGGTCGACTCCGCGGCCCCGGCGACGGTGCGAACGCGCAGTCGTTCCCGCGCGAACAGCGCACCGAGCGTGAGGACGGCGAGGGCGGTCGGCACGATCATCAGCAGGAAGATCGTGCGGGCATCCATCCCGGCCGCGATCAGGGCGGCGCCGAGGGTGGGCCCGGCGATGGACCCGATCCGCCCGATTCCCATGGCCCAGCCGATGCCGGTCGAGCGTGCCGCGACCGGGTAGATCGACGCCGCGATCGCGATGATGCCCGCCGAACTGCCGGACATCCCGAATCCGACGATGCAGATCGTGATCAGCAGCAGGGTGGAGTTCGCCAGGAACATCGCGACGACGCCGATGAACAGGGCGCCGAGTGTGTAGCCGGCCATCACCACCGCGTAGGCGGCGTCCGCGCCCCGCGACCGGCGCCACGCAGTGCCGACGCGGTCGGTGATCCACCCGATCGACAGTGCGCCTGCCATGCCGCCGAGGTTGAACAGCGCCGCGGCGAGGATCGCGTGGGAGGGGCTCTGCCCGGCCTGGCTGAACAGCGACGGCATCCACCCGAACAGGAAGTAGATCACCAGGAAGTTGATGACGAACACGACCCACAGCAGCACCGTGTCCAGCGCCCGGCCGCCGGCGAAGAGTTCCCGGATAGGCGATCTGGTGGCCACGGCGGCGTCCACGGTGAACGTCACCGATCCGGTGATGCCCGCCTGCGGTGCGATCGCCGAGAGGATCTTCGCGGCGCCGGCGTGATCACCGCGGGAGGCGAGGAACTTGCCCGATTCCGGCAGCCCGGCCCACGCGAGCGCCGCCACGATCAGCGGGAGGACGCCGCCGGCCACGAAGATCGACTGCCACCCGTACGCCGGGATCAGTTGAGCGGCAGCGAGTCCGCCGAGGAAGCCGCCGAGCGACATGCCCGCGACGACGATGGTGACCAGGGTGGAGCGGCTGCGAGCGGGGCTGTATTCACTGGTCAGCGCAATCAGGTTCGGGGTGACGCCGCCGAGCCCGATTCCGGCGAGAATGCGCAGCACGATCAGCACCCCCATCGACGGCGCGAACGCGGACGCGAGGGTGAACACCGCGAACAGCACGGTGCACAGCAGGATCACCCGCCGCCGGCCCCAGCGGTCGGCGACGGGACCGAACAGCAGGCTGCCGACGACCATCGCGCCGCTGCTGAGCGCCAGCAGCAGCCCGAACGAGGCCTTGGACAGGCCCCAGTCCTCGGACAGCGCGGGAATCGCGAATCCGATCAGCTGGGCGTCCATGCCGTCGAGGATCGCGAGCGCCAGGCACAACGCGATGGCACGCTTCTGGAGGGCCGACACCGGTGCGGCGTCGATGAGTTGGGAGATGTCGACTTCACGAGTTGGGGCCACGACGTGCATTCCTCTCGAAGGGGGGAACCGCGGGAGATGAAGCCTCGAACTGGATGGGTCTTGCTAGACGGGGGTGACGGTGCCGTCGACCGCGAGTGCGTCGGCGGGCACCTCGGGGAACCGCTGGCGCAGAGACGGTTTCGCGAGCTTTCCGGAGAACGTGCGCGGCAGCGGCTCGCCGAGCGCGACGGCGTGCTTGGGGCGCTTGAACTTCGCCAGGTTCTCGCCGGCGACCTCGGCGATGTCGGCGACGATCTCGGCGGCGGGGCGCTCACTGTGGAACACCACCATCGGCACCTCGCCCCATCGGTCGTCCTTGACGCCGATGACCGCGAGGTCGACCAGGCCGTCGATGCCGTGCAACGCCTTCTCGATCTCGGCGGGGTAGACGTTGAGGCCCCCGGAGATCAGCATGTCCTTGCTACGGTCGACGATCTTCAGGAATCCACCCTCGTCCTGCATGCCGAGGTCGCCGGTACGCAGCCACCCGTCGCCGAGGGTCGCCGCGGTGGCCTCGGGCTTGTTCCAGTACTCCCGCAGCACGTGCTCGCCGCGGACCAGGATCTCGCCGACCTCCCCGGCCGGGGTGTCGACTCCCGGATCACCGATCCGGATGTGGGTGCCGACCAGCGGCAGCCCCGCGAAGCCGGGACGGGACACGGCGTCCTCGTAGGCGAGCGTCGAGACCATGCCGGACGCCTCGGTCAGGCCGTAGCACTGGGTGAGCGGGATGCCGTGCGAGCGGTAGAAGTCGAGCAGGTCGAGGCTGACGGGAGCGCCACCGGTGCCGGCGAACGTGAACTTCGCGAGCTTGCGGGTGCCGAAGTCGGGCAGCATCGTCATCCGTTCCCAGATCACGGGGACGGTCGTGGTGGCCGTGATCTGCTCACGCTCGAACGTGTCGAGGGCGATCTCCGGGTCGTACTCGCGCAACAGGACCATCGTCGCGCCGGGCACGACGACGAGCTGCATGAAGATCGACAGGACCGAGCCGGTGTACACCAGCGGGGCGGAGCACAGCACCCGGTCGCGGGACGAGAAGCCGAACGTGATCGACTGCGAGATGCCGGGAGTCATCGCGTTGCGGTGGGTGATCAGGGCGCCCTTCTGCACGCCGGTGGTCCCCGACGTGTAGCAGATGAAGCCGGGGTCGTCGGCGTCGATGGCGACGACGGGTGCGGTCCCGGGGTCGATCAGCCGCTCGTACGGCGGATGGGCACTGCCCCCGATCGCGTACGTCTCGAACTCCGCCTGCTCGGCGGCGACCTCGAGCAGCGACGCGAAGCTGTCCTCGACGATCACCACGCGCGGCGCGGAGTCGAGCACCATCGGCGCCAGCTCCTTGCCGGTGAGCCGGAAGTTCAGCGGCACGCTGATGGCGCCGAGCTTGAGGGTCGCCAGGATGATGTGGGCGAGTTCGGGGCGATTGAGCATCATCACCGCCACCCGGTCCCCCTTGCGGACGCCCCGCGCCGCGAGGCCGCGGGCGAGTGCGTCGGTGATCGCGTCGACCTCGGCCCAGGTCTGTGCCGTGTCCCCGAACACGATGGCCTGCTGCTGCGAACGTGTCTTACCCCAGAACCGGGTCAGGTCCGCGAGATTCATCTGTGCTCCTCGTGCTCGTCAGCCGGGTGTGACCACCCTCACTTCGTGTGCCGTAAACCTAACAGTTGTAGGCGAACGGCGCAATGCTCGATTCGGGAATTTCGGGCACCCGGCAGAACCGGACCGTCGCACGAAAACAACACCCACACAGTGTATTTCGTGTGAGTGTTGCTTCCGCGGAATGCGTCCGGTCAGCCGGCGGGAGGTGCCTCGCGCCGAGGGCTCGCCGAGTCGGTTGCCGCGGCGACCCGCGTGGTGTCGTACCGCGCCACCGTCCGCAGCACCTCCGCGGTGTCCGCGCCCACGACCGGCGGCAGCGCGGGCGCGAACTTCTCCCCGGCGACGCGCACGGGGCTGACCACGAACTCGAGCTCGCCGACCCCCGGGTAGTCGACCCGGTAGGTGTTGTCCCGCGCCCGGAAGTGCGGGTCGTCGAGCATGTCGGCCACGCTGTTGACCGGGCCTCCCGCGATGCCGTGTTCGAGAAACAGCTGCACCCACTCGGCGCGGGTGCGCTGCGCGAAGATCTCCGTCAGCGCGCGCCACACCAGGTCCGCGCGGGCGGGGGCACCGTCGTCGGTGCCGGTGAGGTCGACGTCGATCAGGTCCTGGCGTCCGACCGCGACCAGGAAGTTGTGCCAGAACTTCTCCACGTGCGACCCGAACAGGATCGCCTCGCCGTCGCTGGTGCGGTAGGCCTCGAGCCGTGGCCAGTCGGGCAGCCGGCCGTCCGGCAGCCAGGTCGGCCGGGGAATCGAGCGGTCCCTGTTCAACTCCGCGTCCACCAGGTCCGGCATCCACGCGGCGGCGACGTCGATGCCCGCCACCTCGACGTGACAGCCGGTACCGGTGGCGCCGGCCTTGTGCAGCGCCGCGAGCAGGCCCATCGCCCCGTACGCGCCGAGCGCGTACATCGCGATCGGCGGCGTCGTGGATCCCGCCATCCCCTCGGTCGGCGGCTCCGAGGGAGTGCCGACCTCGCGGAGCCCGGCGTACGCGTCGAACACCGGACCTCCGGTGCCGAGAACACGGTACGGTCCGTCGGTGCCCATGCCCGACACCGTGCACAGCACGATCTTCGGATTCACCTGTCGCAGTTGCTCGTAGCCGATGCCGAGCCAGTCGAGGTACCCGCCCCGCATGCCCTCGATGACCGCGTCGCACGACCGCGCGAGGTCGAGGAACGCCTGCTTGCCTACGGGTGTGCGCAGATCGAGTGCGACGCTGCGCTTTCCGCGATTCCATCGCAGGTGCATGAAGGCAGGCCCGTCCTCTCCTCCGACGGCACGGCTGCCGCCGATGCGCACGGGATCCCCGAGCGGACCAGATTCGACCTTGATCACGTCCGCACCCAGATCGGCGAGATGCCCGCCGAGCGACGACGGCGCCAGCTGCGCGACCTCGAGGATCCGAACGCCGTCCAGCAGCGAGTACCCACTCATGAACCCTCCTTCGCTCCCCGGCCGACGGCCAGCGAGACATTCTGTGTCTGTTCCGGTTTCAGTTCGATCCAGAGTCCGTCGACGTCGGCGACGAGGACGTCGCCGTGATACATCGCGCCGCGCAGGAATCGCTTGCGGCCCTCCTGCCCGGCCAGCTCCGCCTCCACGCGCAATTCGACGCCGAGCGGCGCGGGGGCTCGGTAGTTGACGTGCAGGTACGCCGTGCGTGCCCAGTGCCTGCCGGAACTGTTGGCGAGGCGCGCGAGTATCTCGTCGAAGATCAGCGGCGTCACGCCGCCGTTCATCGCGTAGCGCCCGGAATGGAATCTGCCGACCGTGACGCGCCCCCGCGCCCGGGTCGCGGTCACCTCGTCGACGTGGAGGGGTGGCGTCAGCGCCTGTGCCCGGCCGGGAAGATCCCAGCGCCTGCCGGCGATCTGTTCGTCCTCACCGACCTCGAACTCCGCCAGTCGTGCTGCGAGGCCGCGGAGCGTACGCGCCGCGCGACTCGCCGCGTCCGGACCCGGGCGACTGCGGGTGACGGCCTCCTGCACGGAGCGCAGAGCCTCGGCCAGTTCCGCGAACTCGTCGTCACCGTCCGCGGTCGGTTCGAATGGGTCGTCCCAGCTGGGACTCCAGATGTCGTCGGGAGTCGAGAGGGTGACGTCCATCCGGACCTCGCTTGCGGTGCTGACGAGTGACGGCCCGCGGTTCACCGGGCGCGCCGTCCGAAGTAGGAGCCGAACATCTCCTCGACCGGACGCGGCCGGAGCGTCGTGCGCGACACGACGTTCTCCCGGTCGTACCGGGACCGCAGGTCGCGTCCCGGTCCGTCGAGCAGCAGAGTCTTGATCTCGCGCATCGACTCCGGGGGCTGGGCGGCGATCTGCCCGGCCGCCTCGAGCGCGGCGCCGAGCACGTCGTCGTCGGCGGCATACCGGGAGACGAGACCCATCCGGTGGGCCTCCTCACCGGTGACTGCCCGGGACGTCATCAGCAGATCGCGGGCGAGTCCGGCACCGATCAGGTGGTCGAGTACCCACGTGAGGTTGGCGCCGCCGTACTTCGCCGCGGTGACAGTGATGCGGGTGCCGGGACCTCCGACGCGCAGATCAGAACACGCCGCCAGCAGGGTGCCCGCGCCGTAGGCCATTCCCTGGACCGCGGCGACGGTGGGTTTGGGGAACGTGAAGTATCTCCACAACAGTTCGTCCCGTTCGAGCAGGCTGAGGGCGCAGGCGTCCGCCGTCATCGCCCGGAGTTCCTTCAGGTCGTATCCCGCGGAGAACGCGGCGGTACCCTCCCCTGCCAGCAGCACCACCCGGACGTCCGGGTCGTCCGCCGCCTCGGCGAGCGCGGCATCGAGTTCACGTTGCAGGCCGAGGGTGATCGCGTTGTGCACGTCGGGCCGCGCGAGTTCGAGTTGCAGCACTCCGGGCGCGGGCGACGATCGGCGCAGGTCGCCCGTCGTCACCTCACACCGCCGGCCGCGGCCTCCTGCCGAGCGACCTCCTCGGCATCGCGGGTGATCATCTTGTGGAACACCTGACCGGGAAGCTCGTTGCGTCCGTAAATCAGCTCGTCGACCTGCCCGTGCGCCGCGTTGGCCGTGATCGTCTTCGTGACGAACCAGTCCTCGGCGTGCAGGGTCTCCATCAGGAGTTCCCAGTTCTTGTCCAGAATCCGCTTCTCCCGCGGAGTCTCGGGTTCCTTCGGGGAGAGAAGGCGAATGGTGCAGTACGACACGTTGGGATCTTCGGTGTCGGGCACGATCGTCCAGATCTCGAAGTGGTTGGGCTCGGTCACGAGCATCGTGCCCGGGTAGATCGTGTAGTTCGCGAGGGAGTAGTCGCGGACGTCGAACGAGTCGGGATCTGCGCCGCGAACCTCGGTGATCGACTTGCGGGCCACGACGATTCGCCACGAACGGTCGACCAGGTCGTAGGCCGTGATGTTGCCCTCGAGGTAGTTGCACACGGTCTTGGTGTGCAGCTGGCACAGGTGGTACGAGTCCTGGACGCCGTCGACGGCGATCTTCCAGTTCATGTCGAGTTTCCAGGTCTCCTTGCGCACCTGGAACGACTCGGCCATCCCGGTGTCCGTCACCTCCGCGTCGTGCTTGGCGCCGAGAATCCCGGCGATGTCGAGTTCGGCGCCGACCGTCGGAACCACCCAGACCAGGCCGTGCCGCACCTCGCAGGGAAATTCGACGAGCCCGTATTGCGAGCGGTCCATGCCGTCGAAGCCTTCCGCATGCGGCATTCCCCGCAGATCTCCACCGCGGCCGTACGCCCAGTTGTGATACGGGCAGCTGAAGACGCGCTTGCAGCCGGCCTCCTCGAACTCCACCTTCGAGCCCCGGTGCCTGCAGACGTTGGAGAAGGCCTTGACGCTGCCGTCCGTCTGCTTGACCACCAGTAGCGGCGTGCCGATCAGCTCGGTCGTGACGAAGTCGCCCGCCTTCTTCAGCTCGTCGACGTGGGCGACGATGTGCGGCAGCCGCCGGACCACCGTGCGCTCGCGTTCGGCGAGTTCGGGGTCGTTGAACACCGAGAACGGCACTCGAAGCAGGTCGTCCGCGTAGTCGGTGCTGTTGTTGTCGACGTGTGCGATCAGTCGCTCGGTGAGTGTGATCTTGTCTTCGCGCTCCATACACCGAGAGTGGCACATGAGACATTCATTGTCTAGCGTCTCACGGCAGATTGTGGTTGTACTGTTTCCTCGTGGCTGCAAGGACTGGAAACGACCCCGCGACCGACGTCCGCTCGACGATCCTCACCGCAGCGGAGTCGTGCTTCGAACGCTTCGGGATCACCAAGACGACCATGGAGGACGTCGCCCGCGCGGCGGACATGTCCCGCGCAACCGTCTACCGGTATTTCTCCGACCGGGAGAGTCTGATCATCGAATCGGTCGCGCGGCGCGCGCGCAAGAACATGACGCCCGCCCGCGCCTTCATCGCGAAGTGGCCCACTATCGAGGAGCGACTCGTCGAGGGCATCTGCCAGAACGTCGAGAGCGGCCTGCGGGACCCCATGGTCCACCTGCTCGTCTCCCCCGCGGAGATGACCCTGGCGAACTCCCTGCTGACCACGTCGGGCAAGGCCGTCGAACTGACGAGTGAGCTGTGGGAGCCGATTCTGCGCGAAGCGCAGGAGGCCGGCGACCTCCGCGCCGACCTGGATCTGACATTGCTGTGCGAATGGATCTCGGAACTCGAGATCATGTGTATCAGCCAACTCAACGGCGGCACCGGCTCGCTGGAACGGTTCCGCGAGAAGATCCGCACGTTCCTGGTCCCCTCGGTTGTTCGTGCCGCGCTGCCTGCCGGCGACTGAGTACGCACGGTACGGCGCCGCCGGCAGAGGGCCCCGAACTCCGGCTACCGCGGCGCCGTGTCCCCGTCGAGTGCGGAATCGATTCCGCTGATCTCGGTGATCTTCCAGTCGTTTCCGCTGTCGACCGTCATCTTGTAGGTCGCGGTCGACTGCAGTCCGTCCGGTTCCTGGCTGTTCTTCGTCAGGACGCTGACGAAGCAGTCGACCGAATAGGTTCCGTCCGGTCCCGGTTCTGCTTTCGCCGAGATCGGCTGTGCGCTCGACGTCCACTGGAGCGGAGCGATGATCTGCTCCATCGACGTCGCGGCCTGGGTGAGACGGTTGGACAGTTCCGGGGCGGTGCCCGCCGTCAGCCGTGTTCGCCACGCGGGCAGGTCGCGAAAGTCCATTTCGGCGGCGCCGGTCGCGTAGTCGAGGGCGATCCGTTCGGCCTGCTGCCTGCTCGCCGCCGCGTCGTGGAGTTGGTCGAGTTCGTCGGTCGTGCTCCGAAGTTGCCACCCGAGCACCGCCAGTGCGACGACGAGAACGGCGACCAGGCCCCCGACCACCACCGACCGCAGTGGCACGTTCCTGCCACCTCGACGCTCACGATCGCCCGCACCATCGGAGGGTCCGGCCTCGGGGGCGGTTCCGGAGTTCACGAGTTCCATTGATTTCTGCATCGCTCGCCTTTCGCTGGGCTGTCCGATCTCCGGGGGTGGACGATCGAGTACGTCTGGGGTGCGGTCGGCTCTACCGCCCCGACGGGCTGAGGTGGACTGTCAGTGCATCTCCGGATGCGGTGGACGCCATGACGTTGTCGAGCAGGCGGCCCACGTCGACGGTCCGCATCGACGCCGCCCCGGCCTGGACCGAGGGCAGGAGATTCACGCCGATCACCTGCAGGTCCGGGGCGGTGTGATCGAGGAACGTCTGCAGTTCCCCGATGAAAGGGCTTGCTCCGCCTGCGATTCCGTCGCGCAGCGGACCCTTCTCGGTGGCGAACCGGATTCCGCCGAGCACGTCGTGGAACCCGCTGCCGAACTCGGCGACGATCGGTGTCGTATCCCGGAAACCCTGAGGGAGGGTGGCACTGTCCATCAGCAGTGGTTGCAGGGTGTCGAACAGCGTCGTGAGGTTGTCGGACTGCTGGGTGAGCGTCGCCGCGAGTAGTTCGCCTGCCCGCGTGAGATTGTTCAGGACCGCGAAGTCGTCGGGAAGCGCGACGTCGATCGTGTCGAAGATCGCTTGTACCCGAACGGGATCCACCTGCCCGAGGAGCCTGGTCAGGCGCTCCGAGAGCTCCTTGAACGTGGTCGGCACCACGACCTGGTTCGCCGGGACGGTGTCCCCGTCCTCGAGATACGGCCCCGCTGCGGACGAGGGCAGCACCGCGAGGAACGGTTCGCCCAGCGCCGACAGGTTGTCGACGCGGAACTCGCTGTCGGCGGGGATCGACCGGTCACTCTCGTAGTTCCACGCGACCTCGATGTGATCGGCCGACGCCGTCACGTCACTGATGTGTCCGATCGCCACCCCCCGGAGCAGCACACGGGAGCCGACGACGAGCCCGTTCGTGTCCGGCACGTCCAACGTGGCGGTGCGTACGTCGTCGAACCGGGAGACGTGCAGACCCGCCCGGCCCATGTACAGGAACGACAGCACGGCGATCACCACCATGCCGAGAATCGACAACGAAGTCTTGACAGTCATTTCACTGCTCCCAGCATACGGAGCAGGTTCTCCGCGTCGGCCACGATCTGGTCTCCCCCGGCAGATTCGATGCCCTCGATCTCGACGGAAGGCTTCTGCGCGAACGGCACGATCCTGCTGCGCAGGAAACGGGACAGCACGACGGTCGTGTCCGGGCCCTCGTCCCAGACGTCGCGCGCCACGTCCCCCGTGTCGGCCAGCGTGTTCAGCATGGGAACCATCCACAGTCCGCCTTCGTAGACGCTGCCGACGGAGGGCAGGATCTGGCCGATGTGCGACACCACCGAGATCGCGAGTCGCCGCCAGTAATGCACGCTGGAACTGTCGAACATGGCCGAAAGCGCGTCGGTGCGATCGTCGAACGACAGTGCGGTCTCGTTCAACCCCGTCAGCGTCCGGTCGATCTCCTGCGTCCTGGCAGCGAGGTCCTGCAGGTCCAGCGCCGCCACGGACGCCGCGTCGCGCACGGCCGGGAGCGGCGGCACGACGGCATTGACGCGGGCCATCACATCCTCGATCCGCTGGATGCTGCCGCCGTTGACGAAGTTCGCGAGGACTGCGATGGTGTCCTCCAACTGCGGTGGCGAGATGGTGCGGGCGACGGGGATCGTGCCACCGGCAGGCAGGTACCCGTCGGCGGAATGTTCGCCGTCACCGGTGACCGCGATATAGGTGTCGCCGAGGAGAGTGTCCTGACGGACGATCGCCCGCGCATCGGCGGGAATCCTGGTGCCGCTTCCGACTCCGGCCGACACCGTCACCGTCGATCCGGACACCTGCAAAGACCGGACCTCGCCGACCCGCAGGCCGTCCATCATCACGTCGGCACCGGCGGGCAGATTCATCACACTGGCGAACTCGAGCGACAGGTCGTAGGTGTCGCCGACGCCACCGCGGACCGAGGGCAGGTCGTCCGGTCCCAGGGAACATGCCGGCACCGTCAGCACCACCGCGCTCACGGAGGCGGCGCACAGAAGCTGCCGCGTTCTTCTCGACAGATTCATCTCAGTTCCTTCCCGTCCGCACGAGGTCGAGCAGCCGATCCATCGGCACCTCGGTTCCGGTGGTCGTCAGAGCCACGGTCGGCGGCTGGTAGGCAATGGTGAGTGCTCCGTCGCGCGTCGTCTGCTGCGCGAGGAAGGGTGCAACCGACGGAATCGTCGAGATCAGGCCTGCCATGTCGTTCGACCGTGTCGCCGCCAGCTTCAGGGCGTCGGTCGCCGGTCCGTGCACGAAGGGCCAGATGTCGGCGCCGTAGTTCTGCTGGATGTCGTGCAAAGTCGCTACCAGCCAACCGATTCCCTCGCACACCTCGATGACTCCGGGCCACAGATCGATGCCCGCGGCCACGACGGCAGGCATCTGCTCCACGATCGACCGGATCGAACTCCACCGACGCAGCGCTTCGTCCGTCAGCGGGGCCATGTTCGCGATCGACGAGCCGATGTCGGCGACGAGTTTGTCCGGATCGGCTGCCGCCTCGGCGGCATGCCTCATCATGTCCGCGGCGTTCTCCCCCTGGCCGCGGAGCGCCTCGTCCAGACCGAGCACCGTCTTCCGGACGTTCTCCTCACCGTCGTCCGGAGCGATCGCATCGATGAAATCCGCTGCCGAACCAGCGATCTCGGAGATGCTCTTCGGAGTGTGACTGTGCCCCAGCGGGATGCACTGTTCCGGCGCGAGTTCCGGACCGGACGTGTAGTTGCCGACGAGTTCGAGACTCCGATCGGCGAGCAGGGACTTCGAGCGGGTGACCGCTCGGACATCGAACGGATAGGACCGGCCACTCGCGAGCGAGAAGGTGACCTGCACGTGGTCGCCCTGCGGCTCGATACCTTCGACACGGCCCACCTCGTAACCCATCTGGGTGACCGGGTTGCCGGCGTAGAGGCCGATGGCGTCGGGCATGAGCGCGCAGAACGCCGACCGGTCTGCCGGCTCCCCCGTCGTCGCGACCGCCACACCGGCGCCACCGACGGCGGCGGCCGCGCACACGACGGCCAGCACCTTGACGATCAGGCGTGATTTCCCGGACATCTCAGCACGTCCGTCCGGGAACGGGGACACAGAAGTCCGAGGCCATGAGTGTGCCGCCCTTGATCGCGGCCATTCCTTCGGGCGTCAGCCATTCGGCAAGCTGAGTGCGCAACGACTGAAGATTGTCGATGGCTGGGCCCATCGACGTCCGGAACTCGTCGATCACACCCTTCGCGTGGTTCACAGCGTCGAGTACCTCCGTCTTGTGGTCGAGATAGAACGCCTCGAACGGCTGAATCGTCATCAGGACGTTGCCGAGCAGGGAATACGCCTCGTTGAATCCGGCGTGGGTGGTGTTGTACGTCGAGAGAACCACGTCGATCTCGCGGATCAGGTCGAACACCATGCCCTGATCGGCCTCGAAACTCTGGAGATACTCCGCGGCGAGGTCGGCGATCGTGCGGACCTGCGCACGCTGCTGATCCATCACGCGGGCGATGCTGGTCAGGCCCGAGATCATGGACGCGATCGACGTCGGGTTCTCCTCGAGCGCCCGGGCCATCTCGTCGAGGTTCGCGTCGACGGTGCCGCCCTCGACGTTGTCGGTCGTGTGCGGCGCGGCCTGGAGGACATCGCCGATCGAATACGGAACGCTGACCTGCTCGACGGGCAGCGGGGTGTCCCCGAGCGGCAGAACGCCGAGAGGGACGAGGGTGATCGCGTATCCCCCGACCGGGGTGAGCATGCGCACCTCCACACGGGAGTCCGAGCCGACCGGTACCGCGTCGTCGATCTCGGCCGTCACCAGTACCGCGTCCGGCTCGATCAACACGTCCGTGACGGTTCCCACGCCGATGCCCGCCACCCGGACGTCCTGGCCGATGTCGATCGAGGAGGCGTCGTCGGTACGGAACGAGAACGACATCCGTCCCGGTGGGTTCGCGTAGAGGACGGCGGTGGTCACGAGTGCGAAGACCACCAGGAGAACGATGCCCGCGCCGAACGCGACCTCCCTGCCGACCAGCGCCCGCGCCCGGCCCAACACCCCGCCGATACGCTGGGCACGGTTTTTCGTCACGGGTTGCATACGACGACCTCACTCCCTCTCAGCAGAACCTCGACGTCGGTGGGTAGCTGCGCCACACCGTTCGTGCACTGGATACCGCCCGGGCCTGCCCCGGCGGTCTGCGGAACCTGCAGACCGGCGAAGGCGACCGGCAGCAGTCGCAACGCTTCCGCGGTGTCCGGCACCGATGCGAATGCGTCGGAGAGCATCTGCTCGACGTCCATTCCCGGTTGCAGACCGAGAGCATCGATCAACCGTTGGATCGGTGTGAGGAATTCGGGGCCGAACGCAGCCGTCTTCGGGAACTCGTCGATAACCGTCATCGCCTTCGCGATCGGGAAACTCACCGAGCGCAGGAACTCGACGACCTCGGGCGACCGGCCTCCCATGCTGTCGGAGATCCGTGCGAGATTGCCGGTGAGGGTCGAGATGACCTGTTCGCGGTCGTGGGCGAGGCCGGCGAGTTTCTGTGCGTCTTCGAGCATCGGTGACAGTCCGTTTCCGTCTCCTTGCAGAAGCGAGATCGCGTTCTCGGTGAAGGTGTTGATGTCGTCGGTGCTCATGGTCGCGAGTACCGGTTGCAGTCCGTTGAACAACTCGGTGATGTCGAACGAGGCCCGCGTCTTGTCGGCAGGCAGTCGATCGACTGCTCCGCCCGGATTTTCGGGGAATTCGGCGTCGATGTAGCGAACGCCGGTGAGGTTCTGGTACTTCACCGCGAGGATCGTGTCGGAGGTGAGCTGATACGGCTTCTCCATCGTGAAGTGCACTTCCGCGAGACTCCGCCCGCCGTCCCGGATCAGTTCGACCGATTCGACCTTGCCGATCCGGACCCCCTTCGTTCGGATGTCCCCGTGTGCACCGAGCCCGGAGACATCGGTGAATTCCGCTGTGTAGCTGTTTGTCTCATTGGTCACCGGGCTCTTCATCGCGCTGATCACGATGATGAAGAGGACCACGGAGACCGCAGCCGCGACGGCGAGCTTGACGAGCGTGACGATGTACCTGGTTCGGTTGCTCATCGGCCGGCCCCGTCCTCGGACGGCGGGGCACCGGTCAACGCGAGCGGGGCCGCCAGTGCGGGCAGATCGTCCAGGACGATCCGGAGATTGAGCCGCTGCCCGTCGCCGCTGTCCTCGAACGCCGAGTCCAGCCGCTCGACGGCGGTGCGCAGTCGCTCGGGGCGCGCCCCACCGTCGTACAGGTGCGGCACCACGCCGGCGAGTTCCGAGACCACCTCGGTGACCGGTACCAGTTCGTCACCGTGAGATTTCAGCAACTGCCCGGCCTGTCCGAACAATTGTCCGGCCGCCAGGGTCAGACCGGCGTCCGCCTCGTCCATGAACGGGTCGTCGACCCCTACCGAACCGTCGGGTCGCTGGTTGTAGGTGCTGTTGTAGATGTGGGTCAGCGAATCGATCGCCTGTCGATTGAACGCCGGGAACACGTCGAGGACGTCGTTGACACGCCCGAGCAGGTCGGCCGGAAGTGCCTGCTGAGTCTGCGCGACCCGGTCGCCGAGCACGAGTGCCGCATCGAACATCGGTGTCAGGCCGTCGGTGTACCGGACAACCTTGTCCAAGCTGGTGATCATCGAGTCCGTCAGGGTGCCGTCGACGGCCAGCGAACCCTTCTCGATCATGGTCGACATCGTGAAATCTCCTGTGGGCGTGCGGTCCAGGGTGCGGTGTGCCTCCAGACCGGAACCGCCGGGCCTGCCGACCAGATTGACGGCGGTGGATCCGAAGTAGTTCTGCGGCCGGAAGTCGACATCGAAGGCATCGGTCAGGCCGCCGATCTGATCGGGATCCAGCTGGAGGTCCATGCGGACGGAGTCCGCGCCCGTCCGTTCCAATCCGGTGACGACACCGACCTCACCGCCCCGCAGGATCACCTTCGTGCCGGAGTCGACGCCCGGGCCCACGTAGGGGACGTCGATGCTGATCGGCAACCCTTCCGTGTCCGCGCTGCTCGGGTATACCCAGACTGCAGCGATCACTGCGCAGGTCGTCACGACGACCCCCAGCCCCGCCCCGTGCAGCACTCGGCTCTGACGGCCGGGGACCCCTCTCAGGAAGTCCTGACTCCTCGCTCTGCTCATTGACTCATCCTTTGAACACCAGTTCGGGACTGAGGCCCCAGATCGCCACAGTCATACAGAAATTCAGGACGACGATCGCGACGAGGCTCGCCCGGATAGCCCGCCCGGACGCCGCGCCGACCCCCGCGGGCCCGCCACCGGCGAAGTATCCGTAGTAGCAGTGGATCATCGTGACGACGGCACAGAAGACGACTGCTTTGACCAGCGACGCCACGAGGTCCGGAACACTGAGAAATTGGCTGAAGTAGTGATCGTAGGTACCCGAAGGCTGGCGGTGAAACGTCTTGATGATCAACCCTCCGGTGAAGAAACTGACCACGAGCGCCATCAGATACCCGGGGATCACGATGAGCATGCTTCCGATCAGCCGCGTCCCGACCACGAACGGAATGGCCTGCAATCCCATCGATTCGGTGGCGTCGATCTCCTCGGAGATGCGCATCGAGCCGATCTCGGCGGTCATCCGGCAGCCGGCCTGCGCGGCGAATCCAATTCCGGTGATGATCGGGGCGATGACCCGGACATTGCCGAACGATCCGATGATCCCGGTCAACGCGCCGAAGCCCAGCAGATCGAAGGCCATGAACGCCTGGATCGCGACGACGGCGCCGACGGCCAGTCCCAGGAAGAACATCAGGCTGACGACACCACCGTCGACGACGAGGGATCCGTTCCCCCACGCCATGTTGTTCATGGTGGTCATCGTCTGCTTGCGGTAGTGCCGCAGCGTTGTGGGCAGCAATGCGACCGTCTTGACGGTGAAGACCGTCACCTGACCGATTTCCTCGATCACCGACGTCGCAGCGCGACCCACCGAGCGAATCGGTTGCAGCAGAACCCCGCCGACAGGTCCCCTGCGATGCGTGGAGTGTGTGTTCATGTCACGCCAACCGGGCCGGAAAGAACATCATCTGGATCTGACTGACCACGAGATTGGTCATGAAGATGCAGAAGACACTGAGTACCACCGAGGCATTGACCGCGTTGGCCACGCCTTTCGGGCCGCCCTTCGCTTCGAGACCTCGCAGGCTGGCGATCAACACGACGAGCGCCGCGAAGATCACCGACTTGAGCACGGAGAAGACCAGATCGGTCGGTGTCGCGAAGGAGCCGAACGATTGCCAGAAACTGCCGGGCACCACATCGTTGACATTCGCCGAAATCACCAGCCCCGCCGCCACACCGGCCGCGACGATGACGATGCACAGCATCGGTGCGATGGCGACCATCGCGATGAACCGCGGAACGACCAGTCGCTGGACCGGGTCGATTCCCATGACCCGGATCGCTTCGATCTCCTCGCGGATCGCACGGGCACCGAGATCGGAGGCGATCGCCGATGCGGCCGCACCGCTCATCAGCAGTCCCGCCGCCATCGGCGCCCCCTGCCCCACCACGCCCAGCCCACTCGCGGCTCCTGCCAGCGAGTTCGCGCCGACCTGGTTCATGATTCCACCGACCTGCACCGAGACCTCGGCACCGATCGGCACCGCCATCAGCAGCGCGGGAAGTGCGGTGACCTTGAGAAGTTTCCACATCTGCGTGGCCACCTCCTCGAGGGGCAACCGCAGGGCGATCGTGTCGGATACCGTGTATTTCAGGATGTTCACGGCGAGCTCACCGGATCGCCCCAAAGTCGCGAGGCTGCGAATGGGCGTGTCCTTCAGGTATTTCCCCACCGCGGCGATCGACGGACGCGGCCGCCGTCGCTTCTCCGCTGCGTCCGGCTCGATCGGCGCGACGTCCACGGCGATCGGGACCTTCACACTCGTCACTTCGCAACTCCCGTGTCGAATCCCGCTGCCTCGAAGTACATTCGGTCCGTGTCTGCGTCTCCCGGACTCCACTCGTCGCCGACGCCGTCCGCTCCGAGGCTTTCCTGGATCGCGATCTGCGCGTTCTCCGGCAGGGTGTGCATGATGTGCCGGACCCGTTCCTGACGACGGGCCACGGCCTGCCGGAACGGCATCCCCGGCGTCGCCTTCATCTGCGGAACGATCCCCTCCACATCGTCGACACCACCGGCATGATGCCCGGCATCGACCATCGCCTGCTCCTGCGCCATCTGCGCCTCGTCCTTCTCCTCCGACATCCCGATCGGACCGATCATCGTGCCGTTCAGGAACTGCTTGACCACCGGCTCCTCGCTGGTGAGCAGCACCTCCCGCGGACCGAACATCACCAGATGCCGGCGGAACAACATCCCGATGTTGTCCGGCACCGTCCGAGCCAGATTGATGTTGTGCGACACGATCAGAATCGTCGCATCGATCTCCGCGTTGATGTCGATCAACGTCTGCGAAATGTAGGTGGTGCGCACCGGATCCAGACCCGAGTCCGGCTCGTCGACGAGAATGATCTGCGGATCCAGCACCAGCGCCCGCGCCAGCCCGGCACGCTTGCGCATACCACCGGAGATCTCGCCGGGCAGCTTGTCCTCGGCCCCGAGCAGGCCGACCAGTTCCATCTTCTCCATCACGATCTTGCGGATCTCGGACTCGGACTTCTTCGTGTGCTCGCGCAACGGGAATGCCACGTTGTCGAACAGGTTCATCGACCCGAACAGCGCGCCGTCCTGGAACAGCACCCCGAACAACTTCCGGATCTCGTACAGCTCCTTCGAGGAGCACTCGAGAATGTTGGTGCCGTCGATGACGATCGACCCCTGCTCCGGACGGAGCAGACCGATCAGCGACTTCAGGAACACCGACTTACCCGTGCCCGACGGCCCGAGCAACGCACTGACCTCACCGGCCGGAAGGGTCAACGTGACGTTCTGCCAGATCCTCTGCGAGCCGAAGGACTTGGTCAGTCCCTCGACGGATACCTCGACTCCCACCATTACCTCCGTGTATTCAGGCGTCGAACGCGCCTCGGATGTTGCAGGGCACTTGCGGCCTCGGGCCGGAACCCACAGCCGTCCCGCCGCGCACATCGAATACAGCTTGTTTGCAGCATTTTTCATCGAATCGCGGACGATGGACGGCGAGTTCACGACCTCCAGCTGTGATACAAATTACGTCGCACGTAATACGTTATACGGCTTTTGACCGTCCAGGCAAGAGCAGGAAGCGAAATGGCTCATCTGCGAAATACGCGCCGGCATAGGCATTCCCGACCGATTCGGCCGTGACCAGGCACGGGAACCGTCGACCAGCATACTTAAGGACATTAGATTTACCGGGTGAAAGCACAAAGAAGCCGTGCCCCCTCGGGGACACGGCTTCTTTTGGACGCGGGCGACTACGGCAGGAAGGCCGGCAGGACGAATTGCCTCATCATCTGCCGGTGCGAGGGATCGGCAGGATCCGAATTATCCAGTCTCGGAGCGAGCATCAGCTGCACGAGGGTGATCCAGGAGCACGCCTCGTCGGTGTCTATATCCGACCTCATTTCGCCGCCTGCCTTGGCGTCGTCGAAGATCGGCCCCCACAGTTCGGTGGTCAGACTCGTTGCGAGGGGGATCGTCTCGAGCCACGACTCGCCGCCGACGTGTTCGGGGCTGACGAGGATGCGCACGATCGGATCGTTGATCCCGTCGTACACCAGGTAGATGAGGCCTTCGATCAGCCTGTCCTCGAACGTCGCACACTCCATCAGGAACTTGCGGCCACGTTCGAGCGTCTGACGCGATCGCCACCTGATCAACTCGGTGGTGAGCGTCTCGCGGTCCTGGAAATACCGGTAGACGGTCGGGCGAGAGACCCCCGCCTCCTTGGCAATGTCCTCCATGGTGGTCTTCGAGATCCCGAAACGAAGAATCATCGTCTGGGCTGCCACGAGTATCTGAGACCGTGCGACATCGGCGTCCTGGCTCAGCACACCGGCGGTCTTCCTTCTTGCCATCCTCGCTCCAGACACCGTCACTTCCGACCAGCCACCCGACCAGTCGCGATACAAATGACAATACACGTAAGTTGTTGCATACCGGGGGCGACGTCCACTCCATTACACCAAAAGAGCGAGGCAGCTGCCCGAAGTCCCACAGGACCACGGACAACTGCCTCGGACGTCCGCCCGGCCTCAGGCCGACGGAGTGAAGGTGATCGGGAGCCGGATGCAGCCGCGAACCTGGGTGGCGTGCAGGATCGGCGGATCCTCCGGAACCAGTCGGTAATCGGGCAACCGCTTGTGAATCTCCTCCATGGCCAGCTTGAGCTCGATTCGTGCCAGGTGAGACCCGATGCACCGATGAGGACCGGCACCGAAAGAGAGGTGACGGTTGGGCGAGCGGTCGATCCTCAGCTCGTCCGGATCCTCGAACTCGTTGCCGTCGCGATTCGCCGAGCAGAGCAGCACGATGAGCTGTTCCCCCTCCGCGATCGTGACGCCGCCGATCTCGACGTCGCGGGTCGCTCGCCGGCCCGCGATCACCGCAGCCTCGATCCTCAGAATCTCCTCGACCGCCGCCGGGATGGTGTCGGGATCGTCCACGATCTCCTGCCGCTGCCCCGGATTGTTCGCCAGGTGGATGATCCCCCACGCCAGTGAACCCTGGACCGTGTGCAGGCCCGCGATGAGCAGGAGGAAGAACATGCGATACAGCTCTTCGTCGGTGAGCAGCCGTACCCCGTCCTCCATCTCGATCGGGGTGTTGATGATCTGCGCGGTCAGACTGTCCGAGGTGTTCTCACCGGACCGCACTCCGGCGACGATGGCACCGAAGTAGCCGAAGATCTGGTTGGCCGCATCCTCGCGGGCCTTGGCCGATTCTTCTTCCGTTCCACCGGGAATGCCCTGCAGTGCAACGTCCGTCGTCTTGGTGAACATCTCGGCGTCTTCGAGGGGCCAGCCCATCAGGGCCAGGAACACCCGCGTCGGCAGCTCGTGGGCGAACTCCGAGATGAACTCGGCTTCACCGCGTGCCGCGAAGTCGTCGATGAGCTCGTTGATGACGTCCCGGATCTGGGGCTCGAGTTCCTTCATCCGCTTGGGACTGAACAGCGGTTGCAGCGCCTGCCGGTAGAACGTGTGCTCCGGCGGGTCCAGCTCGATCGGGATGAACTTCCCCTGGCCCGCGTTCACGAGATTGTTCGGGTAGCTGGAGAAGGTCTCCGGATCACGCAGGACCTGGTGTATCTCCTCGTAGCGCGTCACGATCCAGTGACCGCCGTGCGCCTTCGAATACACGACTGGGCCGATGGCCCGCAGCGCCGCCGCGCGTTCCTGGAACACGTCCTCGGGCATCGCCAACGTCTGGTCGTAGACGTCGAAGTCCACGATGAGGTTCTCGGGTAGTTGGGTTGTCGTCACTGCTTCTCAGCCTTCCGAATTCGGGAGTTCGACGCTCAGCGCGCGTTCGGGGCACATCTCGACGAGGGCACCCAGTTGATCTCGTAGTTCCTCGGGAACAGGTTCGGCCACGACGATGGGGAAGCCCTGGTCGTCGCTGTCGACTATCTCGGGTTCCGCGCCGTAGCAGAGGCCGTGGCCCGCACAGGCGGATCGGTCGACCTTCAACGACTGCGCACGGTTCTGCGCATGAATGGTCATCGACGGACGCTCCGCTCAGTCGACGGGAAGCGTGGGAGTCGGCGTGTCCTCTTCGAACATCATCGCGACTCGTGACAGTGTGCCACCGTCCGTCGCGGGCAGCGTCAGACCGGAAATGTATGCGGAGTCGTCCGACACGAGGAAGAGTGCGACCTTCGCGTTGTCCACGAGCGACGGCGGACGCTGGAGCTTGAGCGGAATCGGCGAGACGCCCGGATCCCACGGTCCCGCGGTCTCCTCGTAGGACTGGCCGATCACCGGGGTGCCCGGGCCCATCAGGAAGTTCGGCGACATCCCGTGCGTGGGTGCGAGGGCATTGACGCGGATGCCGTAGCGTCCGAGATCCAGGCTGAGGCCACGAACCAGGCCGTTGACACCGGCTTTCGTCGCCGAGTACATCGCGATGCTGTGATAGGCGGCGAAGGAAGCCGCGGACGACGTCGCCAGGATGGTGCCGCCGCCGTTGGCCCGCATCGCAGGCACAGCAGCCTTACAGGAGTACACGACGCCGCTGAGGTTGACTCCGAGAACGTGCTGCCAGTCCGCATCCGTGAGGTCCTGGAACTCCACGTGTTCGCCGCCCGCCACCGACGGGACACCACCGCGGGAGACGACACCCGCGTTGGCCCACATGATGTCGAGCTTGCCGAACTGCTCGACGGTGGTCTCGACGCTGCGGTAGACGGCGGCCTCGTCACTCACGTCGGCGGTGATGGCGATCGCCGTTCCGCCCTGCTGTTCAACCAGTTTCGCGGTCTGTTCGGCTCGGTCGCCGTCGATGTCGACGACCGCCACCTTCGCGCCTTCCGATGCGAACAACTGCGCACCCTGGCGTCCGAGCCCGGATCCACCTCCGGTGATGACGGCGACTTTGTCCTGAAGTTTCATGTGAACTCCTCTGTGATGATTCGTCAGATGCCGGAGACTTGCGGTGCATGGGACATCGTCCGGCGAAGTCGGGCGGCGAGACTGTTCCGATCCTCGACGGCGGGGCTGTCGCCGGTCGAGAGGATCGAGTGCGGGCCGCATCCCCGATCCGACTAAACCTTATACCGTTAGGTGATGAGACGTCAATCACTTTCTTCGACGCGCGCCGGGTCGGCGCGCATCAGGGTGATATCAGCCGGAAATAGATGCACTCGAAGCGATTTCAATCATCGAGGCGGTGTCCACGAGCTTCACGCGCGGCCGGCCCGATTCCCTGCCGAGTCGCCGCTCGTGCGCGTCGATCGCCTTCCATCCGTCGTAGTCGATGCGCTCGGGACGCCGCTCCGCAACCAGCCGGCGGAGATCCTGCCGGCCACCCCCGGGAGCCGCCAATCGACCGGAGTGGAAGTCGTCTACGAGTTTGTCGACAGTTTCGGCGGCGCACGCCTTGTTGGTTCCGATGACGCCGGAGGGACCTCGCTTGATCCACCCGACGGTGTACACACCGGACATCGGTCCACTCGCGTCCGGTTCCAGCACACGACCTCCGACGTTCAGCATCGTGGATCGTGCACCCGAGACGGGGATTCCCGCGACGGGGATCCCCCGGTACCCCACCGACCGCAGGACCAGACCACAGTCGACGTCCTCGACGACACTTGTGGGAGCCGCCCTGGAACGGCCGTCCGCATCCTGAACCAGCTCGTTGCGGACCAGGCGGATCCCCTCTACCCGGCCGTCTCCCAGAACCGATACCGGAGAAAGCAGGTAGCGCAGCGCAATACGTTTGTATCCCGGAATGTGCGGGGCGGCGGCGAACTCTGCGACGATCCTGGCTTTCATCGCCTCGATCGAGTCGGTCCGCCCATCTGCCTCCCGCACCACCTCCTCGGGCCGTACCGCGACAGTCACGCCGGGGAGATGGCCGAGCGCGAGCAACTCCGGATTCGTATACGCCGCTTGCGCCGGACCTCTCCGGCCGACGACGAGCACTTCTCTGATCCTGCTCTCCGACAACGCTTTCAATGCGTGCGGGGCGATGTCGGTCTTGGTCAACTCGGCGGTGCCGGCGACGAGCACTCGGGCCACGTCCAACGCCACATTGCCGTTGCCGATGATCACGGCGCGCTCGCCCGACAGGTCGAACGTGCGGTGCGCGTGGTCGGGGTGACCGTTGTACCAGGCCACGAATTCCGTTGCCGAGTGGCTTCCGGGCAGGTCCTCACCGGGAATCCCCAGCGAGCAGTCGGCGGGGGCGCCGACCGCGTAGATCACCGCATCGTGATGCGCGAGCAGGTCGTCGTGAGTCAGGTGCGTGCCGACCTCGACGTTGAGGTAGAAGTCCACATTCTTCCGCGACGCCGTCTTCTGGAAGAGGGAGGCGACCGCCTTGGTCCCCTGATGGTCCGGTGCGACACCGAATCGGATCAGCCCGAATGGTGTCGCAAGCTTCTCGAAGAAGGAGATTTCCACGGCGGGACCGATCCGGGACAGCAGGTTCTCGGCCGCGTAGCAGCCGGACGGCCCGGAACCGACGATCGCCACCCGCAGCAGTGCGCGTTCGGACACCCGGGCAGCCTCGGCAACGGGACGTTCGGGTACGGGGACGGGCTGATCCCGGTTCGCGTAGAACGCCGCGTTGATCTCCTCGTAGCGCGCGGTTTCCGGAGTCAGGTCGTAGTCGGGAACGATCGCGTCGACCGGGCACGCATCGATGCATGCGCCGCAGTCGATGCAGCCGACCGGATCGATGTACAGCATCTCCGCGCTGCCGTAGCCGGGCTCGTTCGGAGTGGGATGGATGCAATCGACTGGGCAGACCGCGACGCAACTCGCGTCGTTGCAGCAGGATTGCGTAACTACATGAGCCAACGTGAGCTCCTATCGCCTGATGACCGGATCGGTGGAACGCTGGGTCGCGTCACGTTTTACAGTGATACAAATTACGTTAGATGTAATGTTGTCGGTGTGTCAAGCCTCACACCGCCACAAAAAAATCGGGCCCACACGCCACCCGGCGTGTGGGCCCGACCGACTGCGGGGCAGCCGAAAGGTCAGAGGTTGCGCAGCCGCACGATCTCCTTGTCGAACTCGTCGATGCTCTCGACGGAACTCATGTGACCGACGCCGGGCAGGACGATCAGGCGCTCGAGGTGACCGGCCTCGTCCAGGACGCGAGCGAGCTTGCGGGCATGGACGGGTGGGGTCAACCGGTCCATGGAACCGACGAGCACCGTCGTCGGAACCGCGAGGTGGTCGAGTGCCTCGTGGATGTCGAGGCCGCTGAGGGCAGCACCCCAGCCGCCGCGGATGCGCGGCTTGCAGTCCCGGACGATGTTCTCGCAGAACTGGACCTCGGCGCGCGAAGCGTTCGGCGACATCGACACGTACTGCAGCGCTCGCGTCATCACCGGCGAAGACACCAACGGGACCGGGGTGCTCAGGACGGCGCGGCCGACCGGAACCGGCACGCGCGGAAACCGATTCGGCAACGGTATGACGGTGGTCTCGGCGACGAGCCGGTCGCAGGCGGTGCTGGCGAGCAGGACCGCGGACGCATATTCCTTGACCTCGCCGGGGTACCGTCCCGCCCACGCCATGATGCTCATGCCACCCATGCTGTGACCCACGAGCACGGCCTTCTTGCCTTCACGCACCGTCGCCTTCAGCACCTCCGACAGGTCGTCGGCGAGGACGTCGGGACCGAGCGGAAGCGATCCGACCGAGCTGCGGCCGTGCCCACGCTGGTCGTAGGTGATGACGCGGTACTCCTCGGCGAGCGCATTCACCTGCGGGTACCAGTACTCGGTCGAACACGTCCAACCATGGCTCAGCACAATGGGATCGCCGTCCACCGGACCGTAGGCGCGCACGTACAGCGTCGCTCCGTCGTCGGTGAGGATCTCCGTCACGTCCGGGCGCAGGTCCGGGGTGCGCAGCAATTCGTTCGGGGCCACCTCGGTCGACAACGTCAACCCGCGGGTGGCGCGCTTGTGACGGATCGCCGCTGCCGCGGCGGCGACGGCGCCGACCCCGGCTGCGCCTGCGAGCGCCCGGAAGGCGATGGTGCGCGAACTGCTGGTCATTCCTGCCCCTGTCCTGTCTCACTTGCTCTGTTGGTGTCTGTGCCCGACGCCGGACCCGGTGTCTCGCCGAGTTGCCGGGCCGCCCGCTCGAGGGCCCGGGAGATCTGCTCCTCCATCGCCTCTTCGAACAGCGACTGGACGGCGTCGTGCGCGAGGGGACGCATCTGGTCGACGAGGCGCGCGATTGCCGAGACCTTCGCCTCGTCGAGTTCGAGCGGCTCCCCCTCGGCGGCGAGGTAGCGGTCTGCGACGACGGCAACGAACCGCGCGGCGACGTCCGAGAGATCGCGTCGCACCGCCGCGGTCTGCTCGAGGACGTCCTCGAGCGGGATGCCTGCGTCGACGAGGACCTGCGCCGCCTCGATCAGTCGCGGATTGTCGACCGAATAGTCGTCCCCGGCGGGAACGAGCACACCGAGTTCGGTGCCGCGGGCGATGTTGGCCTCGGTGGTCTGCGCCCCGAACATGCGTTTCAGCTCGGCGATCGTCAGGCGTGCCGCGGGCCTGCGCTTCTTCCAGCGGCTGCCCGGGTCGTCGGTCTCCAGAACGTCCTTGACCTGGAGTCCGTAGTGCGCGGCGGTGAGCAGTTCGCTGATGGTCGCGAATGTGTAGCCGCGATCGAGCATCCGCCCGATCAGGTGCAGCCGCGCGAGGTGCGAGTCGTTGTACCACCCCGTGCGCCCCTGCTTCCGCGGCGGCGGGAGCAGTCCGCGGTCCTGGTAGACGCGCACGTTGCGCACGCTCACCCGCGCCTCGCGTGCGAGGTCGTCGATCCGGTATTCCGTCATCGGACGGTGTTCGCCCGTCGGAGCAGCAGCCGGGACGTCGGGCGGGCATCGCTCGCCGATTCACGCTGATGGACGACGGACATGTCAGCTCCCTCGGTAGCCGTACAACCACCATAGCATTGACACAATGTCCATTGTCATCGTCAGGGCGCGAAAGGCCCCGACCTTCACGGAGCCGTGAGGAGGAGCGGTAACTGTCCGGCCGGAATGCCTACCAGCGAGGTCCGCGCTGCACGTCGTCGACACGGGGGCGCACGTCCACGAGATAGACGCACACCGCGACGACCGCGACGATGCCGAACAACTGCACGGCGGGGAACAGCAGGAGGACGAGAAACGCGACCGCGAGAATGCTCAGCCAGATCGGTTTGCTCAATTTGTCCACGGCGGTGAACGCATCCTTGCGCTGGCGGGCCGCGTGGAACAGCGCGTACGCAGCACCACCCAGAGCGACGATGCGAATCACCAACAAGATCACCGAGACGACGCCGTCAACTTGAATCACAGCCCCATCCTACGAGGTGGGCACGCAAACGGCCCCCGCACCGAACGTGCGGGGGCCGAAAAGCGTGAAGGATCAAGCCTTCTTGACCGGAGCAGCCTTCTTCACCGGAGCGGCGGCCTTCTTGGCCGGAGCCGGAGTTGCCGCAGCCTTGGCCGGAGCGGGAGCCGGAGCAGCCTTCTTCGCGGGAGCGGCAGCATGCTTGGCCGGGACCGCCTGGTCGGCGCGGGCATGGACGTCGGCCGCGGTGGCGGTGACGCGATCGGCAGCGCCCTTCGACGCTTCCTCAGCCTGGTCGCCCAGGTCGAGAACCTTCAGGGCAGCCTCGTCGCCGGCGTCGGCGATGGCCTCGCCGAGTCCCTCGGCGGTGTCGGAGATGCGACCCGAAGCGCGGCCCGCGAGCTTCGCGGCCTGCTCGCCCACGGCGCGCGTCTGGCGGGCCACGGTGCCGAGAGCTTCCTCGGTCAGCTCGACTGCGTCGCCGAAGGCGGTCTCGGCGCGGCCGATGCCCTCCTCGACGACCGGCTGCTTGCGGATGCGCTCGACGGTGTCCTCGCCGCGCTCCGCGAGCGACGTGTACAGGTCGGATGCGACCTTCAGGTAGGCCTCGGCGACCTTGCGCAGCTCGTCGGCGGTGAACTTCTCACGCAGCTCGGCGAGCTCCTCGGGCAGCTCGGACGGCAGTCCGGCGAGGCGGTCGCGAAGGTTCTCGACACCCTCGGTGACCTCTTCCTGCAGTCCGGCGAAGCGCTCCTTGGCGCCGCCGACACGCTCTTCGACGTCACCCTGGGTGGACTCGGCGCGCGAGCGGACCTGGGCGACGACGTCGGCCACGGCCTGCACCACGACGTCTCCGGCACCTACGGCCGCATACAGCGAGGTCTTGACGCTGTCGATGGTCTTCTGGTCAGTCATCGGCTTTCTCCTCTTCAACGGTGGGGGGTTCTGGTTCCGGCGTCTGGGAATCAGAACGCTGGTGTTCTTCTGTCCGAAGCTCGGACGTCCGGGATTCGGCCGCTTCCGCCGATTCGTTCTCACGACAGAACGACTCGTAGATCTCGAGCAGCACCTGCTTCTGCCGCTCGGTTATGGCCGTATCCGCGAGCAGAGCGTCACGGAGGGGACCGTGTGGCCGCTGCTCGAGGTAACCCGCCTGGACGTACAGGACCTCCGACGAGACCCGGAGACCCTTGGCTATCTGCCCAAGCACCTCGGCCGAGGGCTTGCGCAACCCACGTTCGATCTGACTCAGATACGGATTACTGACACCGGCCAGCTGCGCCAACTGCCGCATCGACACCTGGGCTGCTTCGCGCTGGGCACGAATGAAACCTCCGATGTCGTGAGCGGCGTTGCTGACTACGCGAGCTGCCAGATCTCCTGCACCGGCCGCATCGCGGTCATCGCTGGCCATCAGTCCTCCGTGTTGCTGGGCAGCACCAAGCCTAAAGCAGGGTGCTAGCAATTGCAAGCACTCTGTTAGCACCCAGCTAGCGGGCCGTTCCGCGGGACGTCAGCCGAACAGCAACGTCGAGAACGTGTAGATCAGCAGGCCCGCGATCGCACCGACCACGGTGCCGTTGATACGGATGAACTGGAGATCGCGGCCCACCTGGAGCTCGATCTTCTTGGACGCCTCCTCGGCGTCCCAGCGCTCGACGGTGTCGGAGATGATCGCGGTGATCTCGTCGGTGTAGTGGACGACGACGTAGCGCGTGCCTGCGAGCACCCACCCGTCGACCTTGGTCCGCAGCTCGTGGTCGTCGCGCAGCCTCTCGCCGAATCGCACGACGTTCTCCGCGACCTTCGTGCGCAGCGTGCTGTCCGGGTCGTCGACGGACTCCATGATCAGGCGCTTGGCGACCTTCCACGTCGCCGCGGCGAGGCCGGTCACCTCCTCGCGTCCCATGATCTCGGCCTTGATCTTCTCGGCCTTCTCCATGGTCGCGGGATCGTTCTGCAGGTCGTCGGCGAAGTCGACGAGGAAGCGGTTGGCCGCCTGCCGCACCTCGTGCTCCGGGTTGGACCGCACCTTCCAGGTGAATTCGACGAGTTCCCGGTGGATCTTCTCGCCGAGCATGGCGTCGACGAACTTGGGCGACCAGGCCGGCGAATCGCGGCTGACGATCCGGTCGATGGTCTCCTGACTCCCGAGGGCCCACTGGTGCGCCCGCTCGGCGAGCAGATCCAGGATCGGCAACTGCCGGTTCTCTCGCAGCAGTTCGCCGAGCACCCGTCCGATCGGCGGCCCCCACTGGGGCTCGGCCAGCCGGCGCACCAGCGTGCTGTCGATGATCTGCTGCACGTCCTCGTCGCGGAGGATCTCGACGAAGCCGCGCAGGATGGTGGCTGTCTCGGCGGCGACCCGCGCGGCATGCTTCGGCTGCGCCATCCACGTGCCCAGCCGGAGCGGGATCTCCGCGGCCTCCACCTTGGCGGACACCACCTCGGGGGCCAGGAAGTTCTGGCCGACGAAGCTGCTGAGGCTCGCCCCCAGCTGATCCTTCTTGCGCTTGATGATCGCGGTGTGCGGGATCGGCAACCCCAGCGGATGCCGGAACAGGGCCGTCACCGCGAACCAGTCGGCCAGCGCGCCGACCATGCCTGCCTCCGACGCGGCCCGCACGTAGCCGACCCACGCCCCCGCGCCCCGAGATTCCTGCCACCGGCACACGAGGTAGACCACGGTGGCGAAGACGAGGAAGCCCGTCGCGACAGCCTTCATCTTGCGAAGATCGCGACGCTTCGCATCGTCGTCGAAGACGGAAAGGCTCAATTGATCCACAGACGCCATTGTGCCCAAGGTCGACGCGGGGGCGGTCGCCCAGCCGCGGGACGCGCGCCCGCACAGACGGCGTTGTGCCGTGAGACAAGACCCGCGCACTAAGCTGACAGGAGATCGCGACACGAAACGGATGTGAAGAGAGTCAGTGGCGAACGACGGCGTGAAGGATCCCGAGCAGGTGACCGAGTCGATGACCAAGCTGGACAAGGCGGCAAAGCCCGATGGGCGCAAGCGCCGCTGGCGTGAGCACAAGATCGCGCGCCGAGAAGAACTCGTCGACGGAACGATCGCCGCCATCCGCCTGCGTGGACGGGACATCGGCATGGACGAGATCGCGTCCGAGATCGGCGTCTCCAAGACCGTCCTGTACCGCTATTTCGCGGACAAGAGCGACCTGACGAACGCGACCATGGCGCGGTACGTGGAGACCACGCTCGCCCCCCGGATCTACGAGGCCATCGGCGGAGACCTCGACGACTTCGAGTTGACCCGCGCCACGATCACCGCATACGTGGAGACGGTGGCGTCGGATCCCGACGTCTACCTCTACATCATGGCCAACGGTTCCGGCCCCGGCCGCGAGACGGTCGCCGACTCGGAACGGATGATCGCCGAGGTGCTCTCCACCGTTCTCGGCGAGCGGCTGCGGCAGATGGAGATGGACTCCGGCGGCGCAGTTCCCTGGGCGTACGGAATCGTCGGCGGTGTGCAACTGGCCACCCACTGGTGGATCTCCAACCGGTCGATGTCGGTCGAGGACCTGATCAACTACCTCACGATGATGACCTGGGGTGGCGTCACGGGCATCGCCGCGGTCAACGGCTCGCCCGCCCGCTTCAATGCGATCCCGCACCCGCTGCTGCCGCCTGCCGACGCGACCGAATAGGCATCGGTCAATCTTGTGTAACTCACAGTTACAGGTAAACTTGCCCGTGTGAACGAACACGAGGAAGAAGAAGAGGGCTACCGCGGCCCCGCCGACGTCGTCGTCGGCGACCGTCCCGCCGTGACCGTGCAGGTCCAGTTGGCGGGAAACTTCGAACCCATCAGCGGTCGGTACGTCTGGCACGGCCGCGTCCGCACCCTGACGGATGCCCTCGGCGCGGACGCAGACCTGTCCGCAGGCACGGAACTCCGGATCACCAGCCCGGAAGGCACGGCCACCGCCCGGATCACCGGAGTGGATCTCTGGGGAAGCCATCTCGTCGACGGAGTGACGCCCCCACCCTTCAGCCGGGTGTGAACTCGAAGTCCGCCGGATCGACCTCCCGCGTCTGCCGCCAGTAACGCACGGTCGAGCCCGGCCAGATCGCGCGGTTGACGCCGTGCGAGTCCAGATACCAGCTCACGCATCCGCCACGGGACCACACGCCCTTCGACAGCTTCCGCTGAATGTCTGCGTTGAACCTGCTCTGCACGGCCGGCCGGACGACCGCAGCGTCCGCGCCGCGCCGGTCGACGAGATCCATCAGCCGGAGGGCGTAGCGAATCTGCGACTCGATCATGAACACGACCGAATTGTGACCGAGCCCGGTGTTGGGGCCGAGGAGGAAGAACGCGTTGGGGTAACCCGCGACGGTGATACCGAGATGAGTGCGGATGCCGTGCTCCTGCCATTCATCGGCGAGGCGCCTGCCGTCGACCCCGGTGAGGGCGACGCTCTCGAAGCCGTCGGTGACGTGGAATCCGGTGGCGTAGATGATCGCGTCCACGTCCCGCTCCGTCCCGTCCCCCGCGACGATGCCGTGCGGCCGGACCTCCGCGATACCCTCGGTGATCACGACCGACCTCGGTGAGATCAGCGCCGGGTAGTACCTGTCCGACCCGAGGATCCTCTTGCAGCCGATGACGTAGGACGGGGTGAGCTTGCGGCGGAGTTCGGGATCGGTGACGGTCCTGTTCAGATTCCCCCGCGCCGCGCTCTCGATCGGCTTCATCAGGCGGAAATGCCCGTTGAACCCGAGCGCGAGCGATTCGTAAGTCCAGTAGACGGCGGCACGCGCCATCCGTCGTGCCAGCGGGACCCGGCCGAACAGGCGCCGCGCCTTCTGCGGGATACGGAAGTTCAAGCCCGGGATCACCCAGGGCGGCGTCCGCTGATACAACTGCAACTCGGCGACGTCGCCCACGATTTCGGGAACGAACTGGATCGCGCTGGCGCCCGTGCCGATCACCGCGACCTTCTTGCCCCGCAGGTCGTAATCGTGGTTCCACCGCGCCGAATGAAACGCGGTGCCCTCGAACGTGCCGGCTCCCGGCAGATCCGGGACGTTCGGGATGTGCAGGGAGCCGATCCCGGACACCACGAACTGGGCGACGTACTCGTCGCCCGACTCGGTGTGGATGTGCCAGCGGCAGTGTTCGGCGTCCCAGTAGCCGCCCATCATCGTGCGGCCGAAATGAATGTTGCGCCGCAGGTCGTACTTGTCGGCCAGTCCGCGCAGATAGTCGAAGATCTCCGCCTGCCCCGACCACATCTGCGTCCAGTCCGCGTTCGGCTCGAACGAGAACGAATACAGGTGCGAGGGCACGTCACACGCACAGCCCGGATATGTATTCTCCCGCCACGTACCGCCGACCTCCCGCGCCTTCTCCAGCAGGATGAAGTCGTCGCGCCCACGCTTGCGTAGCTGGATGGCCGTGCCCAGACCGGAGAACCCGGTCCCGATCACCAGGACACGGCACTGATGCACCTCGCCGCCCACACCTCCATGTAACGCTCCTGTGGCACTGTCTGTACATGGCAGAGAACGCACGCGGATTCTGGACGACGCCGGCAACCGAGGCCCTGCGGTCACACCCGGGTCGGCGGATCGCCGAACTCGACTGCGGGAGCACACCCGGATTCGTCGGCGACAAGTCGGACGGCGTCCAGCTGTTCGAGGAACGCGGCGCGGTGCTGTCCGCCCTGCAGGAGAAGCTCTACGCCAACGGACGATCCGGCGACCGGCGGTCGGTGCTCCTCGTGCTCCAGGGTATGGACACCGCGGGTAAGGGCGGGATGGTCCGCCATGTCATCGGGCACGTGGACCCGCAGGGAGTCGATCACGCCTCCTTCGGTGTTCCCACTCCCGAGGAGAAGCGTCACCACTTCCTGTGGCGGATCGGCAAGGCCGTCCCCCGCGGCGGGCAACTCGGCGTGTTCGACCGGTCGCATTACGAGGACGTGCTGGTGGTCCGGGTTCACGATCTCGTGCCCGAGGCAGTCTGGAGCGGCCGCTACGACGAGATCAATCAATTCGAGAAGGAACTCGTCGCGAGCGGCACGACCCTGGTCAAGGTCGCGATGTTCGTGTCACTCGACGAGCAGAAGTCGCGGTTGCGCGAGCGTGTGGAACGCCGCGACAAATACTGGAAGTACAACCCGTCGGACGTCGACGAGCGCTTGCTGTGGCCGGCGTACCAGGACGCGTATCAGGCCATGCTCGACCTGACGTCGACCGACTACGCGCCGTGGCACGTGGTTCCGTGCGACCGCAAGTGGTACAGCCGGCTCGCGGTCACCGAACTGCTGATCGACGCACTCGAGAAACTCGACCTCGACTGGCCGCCCGCCACTTTCGACATCGACGCGGAAAAGCGGCGGCTCGCGGAATCCTGACGCCGACCGGGAGCGCCGCAGTCAGAAGAGGTGCGGCGATTCGTGATGCAACCTGTGGTCGTGGCGCACGGTTCCGCCGTACAGCGCCATCGCTCCGGCCAGTGCGACGACGCACAGAGACCCGGAGATCACCGCCCAGCCGCCCTGCCCGGATCCCGCGGCGACGAGGAACCCGCCGAGACAGACCACCGAGAGCAGAACCAGTGCGAAGCTGACCCAAGCTGCGAAGAGATTGAGTTTCATTGCACTCACCTCACCTTCGAGAACGTGGTCCCGACGCTACGCCCGACCTGCACCGACGACAAGGCGGGCCGGTTTTCTTCGAGCCGCGGTGGGTAATCGAATGTCATGAACCTCGAGAGCGTGTTCCGGAAAGCGGAGGCCGCCGGATTCCTCGACGGCGGCAGCCGGTTTCTGCAGCAGCGGATCCAGGGGGCGCTCGGTTCGTCCGGCGCGGGCCCGTTGTTGCGCGGGTCCTGGCTCGGGCACCCCGTGCATCCCGTTCTCGTCAGCATTCCCATCGGCGCGTGGGTCGGCGCGAGCATCTTCGATCTGGCATTCCGCGATCACGTCGGCGCACGCAGGCTGATCGCCCTGGGACTACTCGCCACTCCCCCGACGCTGATGACCGGCTGGGCGGATTGGGCCGACCGCGACACCGTTCAGCGCCGCGTCGGACTGATCCACGCCGAGGCCAACGCCATCGGTGTCGTGGCCATGCTCGCCTCCTACCTTCGCCGCAGACACGGGACCGACGGACGCGCTGTCGCCACCAGCACCGCGGGACTCCTCGCGATCGGCATCGGCGGCGCGCTCGGCGGGCATCTGACCTACGCAATGGGCGCAGGGGTCGACGAGGTGCGGGAGGGTCCGCGAACGGACTCGCCCCTCACTTCGGTGGGATGAAGAATCGAGGAACGTCATGATCGTGCTCGGACTGATCTTGCTCCTGATCGGATGGCTGGCCGGCATCAACTGGCTCTGGACCATCGGCATCATCCTCGTGGTGATCGGTGCGGTCCTGTGGATTCTCGGCGCGACCGGGCGTGCGGTCGGCGGCAGGCGTCGCTGGTACTAGAACGCAACACCGGCCGGCTCGTGTCACCCGTCCCGTGACCGAATGCGAGTCGGTCGGTTTACAAACCCGAACTTCGGGAATCCCCGTGGCATGACGGCCATTCATCGCGAACCCAGACCTCCCGTGTGCGGCGGGCAGCCGATGAGAACGACCGCCGTCGGCACCTCGAGACGATTACGGATTTCGATGGTCTCCGCCAACGCCAGTCCCCTCGACGTGTCGGACGGCGCCGAAGTCGGAGGGCAGAGCATTCATCTCGCCGAACTGTCGGCGGCCCTCACGAGGGAGGGCCACGACGTCACGGTCTACACGCGGGCGGAGAGCGAGGACGCCCCGGCACGGGTCACAACCGCGGGCGGGTACACCGTCGTGCACGTTCCGGTCGGCCCCGCACGGCCGATGCCGGAGGCCGAGATCCTCCCGCTGATGGGGGCATTCGGCAGCTTCCTGAAGGCCGAATGGGAGGCCGAGCGGCCCGACATCGTCCACGCCCACTACTGGATGTCCGGGATCGCGACGCAACTCGCGGCCCGCACACTCGGCATTCCGGTGGTCCAGACGTTCCACGCACTGGGAGTGGTCGAGCAACGGTTCGAGCACGCCGACACGTCGAGCACCCACAACCGAATTCACCTGGAGCAGTTGATTGCCCGCGGCGCTACCCGTGTGGTGGCGACGTGCACGGACGAGGTCTTCGAACTCTCCCACCTCGGCCTGCCCCGCTCGCGCACGTCCGTCGTTCCGTCCGGCGTCGACGTCAAGGAGTTCACGCCCGACGGCCGCGCCGACGAGAAGGGCAAACGCCACCGCCTCGTCATGGTCGGCAGGCTGGCGCCGAGCAAGGGCTTCGACACTGCCATCGAGGCGCTCACCCACTTCCCCGACACCGAACTCGTCATCGCGGGCGGACCGGCCGCAGACGACGTCGCCGACGACCCCGAAGCGTCCAGACTGCTGACGCTGGCCCGTGAGACGAAGGTGCGCAACCGGGTACGGATCGTGGGGCGGGTGCCGCGAAACGCCATGCCCGCGTTGCTGCGCTCGGCGGACGCCGTCGTGTGCACCCCGTGGTACGAGCCGTTCGGCATGGTGCCGCTGGAGGCGATGGCCTGCGGCACCCCGGTGGTCGCGTCCGCCGTCGGCGGCATGCGCGACACGGTGGTCGACGGCATCACCGGACGCCTGATCTCCCCGCGCAACCCGGTCCGCCTGGCCGAGGCCCTGCGACAGATCTTCGACGACGACGCCCTGCGCACGGGATACGGCATGGCGGGCTGCGATCGCGCCCGCGCCCGCTATTCGTGGGACCGGGTCGCCACCGACACCCTCCGCGCCTACGGGCGCTGTGTGTCGGCCCCTCCGCGCACGAGTCGAACCGGCGCCCACTGAACTCGGGCGCCGGCTCGGCCGGTTACGCCGTACGGCCGTGCCAGGCCCCGAGGGCGCTGTCCACGGACGCGAAGCAGGGGAAGCTCGACTCCTGGCCCGCCGCCCTGAGCAGCCGGTAGACCGGCCGGCCACAGATCATCGCCCACGTCCGCCCGTCCCGGACGTTCGTCTCGTGAACGGTGTCGAGCACCGACAGACCCGCGGTTCCGATGAAGTCCACCTTCGACATGTCGAGGATAAACTGCCCCTCGGGCGAGATCCGCGTGCACACGTAATCACGGAACCCCGGTGCACTGAACAGGTCGATCTCGCCTCGCACCCCTACCAACATCACCCCGGAACCGAGCCTCTCGGAAGTGAATTCCGCGCTCGCACAGCGTGTCGGAGCGGAACCGACGGCCGCGAGCGTTACTCTCGGCTTGTACGTGGTACCGAACTCCGTGCCCGAACACGCCATTTCAGGTTCTGGGACCCCTTGACCAACAGACATGGCTCACCCCATCTCGAACATTGAGAGGGGAAGCGGAGCACCTGCAGACAGACCCGACCTCGGACACATGACACTGTCTGCTACGGCAGCGCTTCCCGACATCGGCTGTGTGTTCAACCTCGGTTCGAGACTACTCCCGCCTGTGATGTGTCACAAGGAAATAACAGATACTGGGGCCCTCATTTGCCCTGGTGAGCGTTTACAAACCGTTATGCACGGTTGTGCGGGCAGAAACAGCCGCCACGACACGTTCTGCGACCACCCGAAGTTTGACGTTCTCGCGCTGCGAACGGGTGACGAGGACATCGAATGCGGTCTCGGCGTCGAGACCCCTCAACGCCATCACGATTCCCTTCGCCTGGTCGATGACGGAACGGGAACGAAGTGCGATACGAAGTTGCTCGATCAGATTTCTCGCCTCGCCGTACCGTCGCGCGTTGCGCACCGCGACCGATGCCGCCTCGACGTGCAACTCGAGCACCGACTCGTCCATCCGGTGGAAGGCGTGCGGCAACAGTCCGTACAGATTCAGTGCCGCCGACTGCTCCGGGCCGGGCAGCGGCACGGACAGATAGCTGTGGACGCCTGCCGGTTCGGAACTCGCGGCGTACGCCGGCCACCTCTCGTACGCGGCGGCGCGGTCGGCGCGCACCGGTTCACGGGAGCGCACCGCGTCGAGCGCGGGACCCTCACCGAAGCGGTACTGCAACTCCTCGAGTGCCACGACGTCGTCCGAGGTCGCCGCCGCCGTCACCGGTCCGGTCGCCCGGAGAACGGTGACCCCGGCCATCGCCGCACCCGGGAACGTCGACACGATCCGACGGCACACCGTGTTCAGCGCGACCTCGAACTCGTCCTCGGGCTCGAGCAATTCGAGCACGGAGTCGAGCGAGACGGTGACCGCGTCGGCATCGACGTCACTCGTCAACGTGTGCAGGTGAATCTCGTCAGGCATCCCACTCACTCGTCTCCCGTGACCATCATGACCCTGCCGAGGGCCTCAGGAACGCTGATCGTGCCGCCAACACTACCCGCGCAAACGTACTGATCGGACTGGTTTGATCGGTCCTGTTCTGCGGTATTCCACCTGCGGTGTCGCCGGATCGCTACCCTGACTTCTCAGCAGCGCGAGCCGACCCACCACTCGCCGACAGCACGGAACGCCCGACCCGGAGGTCTCATGGCCATCGCCAAGACAATCGAACCCGACCAGGATCACACACATCCCGTCGTCGAACTGCGCGTGCGAGCAACGCCCGATCAGCTCTCCGTACTGCGCGCCCTGGCAGCTACCGTTGCCATCCACGAAGACTTCGACCTCGACTCCATCGCCGACATCAAACTGGCCATGGACGAGATCTGTACCCAGCTGATCGTCCGCGCGACACCGGATGCACTTCTGGTGTGCCGGCTGCAATTTCTCGACGGCACCTTGCGAGTCGACGTGTCGAGCACCACCACCTCGGTCGACTCCCTCGGCGAGCGTTCGTTCGCCTGGCACGTCCTCAACGCCCTCACCGATTCGCTCGACCTGAAACAGGAGCCCGACCCTTCCACCGCGGGTTTCGTCACCACCATGGAATTCACCAAGGTGAAGAATGGCCTGAGTCTGTGACGTCCCATACTCACAGTGGGGGGCACACGGCCCGTTGGCCGGACGAGTATCAGGACGTCACAGCACTGTTTCAACAGATGGCAGCCCTCGATGAGGACGACCCCCGGCGCAGCAGACTGCGCGACGCCGTCGTGACTCGCTGCCTGCCACTGGCCGAGCACATCGCCCGCCGCTTCGACGGCCGCGGCGAGGCGCACGACGATCTGGTGCAGGTCGCGCGCCTCGGCCTGGTCAACTCCGTGGACCGGTTCGACGTGGAGCGCGGATCGGACTTCGTGTCGTTCGCCGTTCCCACCATCATGGGCGAGGTCCGGCGGCATTTCCGCGACACCGGGTGGGCCGTCCGCGTCCCCCGCCGGATGAAGGAACTGCATCTCGCGCTCAGCCAGGCCGTCGCCGAACTGTCGCAGAGCCTCGGCCACGCCCCCACCGTCAGCGAACTCGCCGAGCACCTGGACCTCGAACAGGAGGAGGTGGCGCAGGGACTGCTCGCCGGCAACGCCTACCAGACCGTCTCCGTCGACAACACGTCCTCGGACCGGGCAGGTGAGCTGTCCATGGTGGAGACGCTCGGCGACTACGACGCCGCGATGGACGACGTCGAGAACCACGAGACCCTGCGCCCCCTGCTCCAGTCACTGCCCGAACGGGAGCGGACCGTCCTCATGCTGCGGTTCTTCGGCAACATGACCCAGACCCAGATCGCCGACCGCGTCGGCATCTCGCAGATGCACGTGTCCCGCCTGCTCGCGAAGACCCTGGCGTCGCTGCGAGATCAACTCGGTGACGCGTAGGTCAGATCGTTGCCGTGTCGATCACGAATCGGTACCGCACGTCGCTGCCGACCACGCGGTCGTAGGCGCCGTCGATCTGGTCCGCCGAGATCACCTCGATCTCGGCGCCGATTCCGTGTTCGGCGCAGAAGTTCAGCATCTCCTGCGTCTGAGCGATGCCGCCCACCATCGAACCGGCCAGGCTGCGGCGGTTCGCGGCGAGGCTGAACGCGCGCACCTCGATCGGCTTCTCCGGCAACCCCAGTTCGACGAGTGTGCCGTTGATCGCGAGCATGGACATGTATGCGTCGATGTCGAGATTCACCGACACCGTGTTGACGATGAGGTCGAACTGTCCGCGCAACTGCGCGAACGTGCCCGGATCCGAGGTGGCGTAGTAGTGGTCGGCGCCGAATTTCAGGCCGTCGTCCCTCTTGCCGAGCGACTGGCTGAGCACGGTGACGTCGGCGCCCATCGCATGCGCGATCTTCACGCCGACGTGTCCGAGACCGCCCATCCCGATGACCGCGACCTTCTTGCCCGGTCCGGCGCCCCAGTGGGCGAGCGGTGAGTACAACGTGATGCCCGCGCACAGCAGCGGCGCCGCAACGTCCAGTTCCAGACCGTCCGGGATGGACAGGACAAAGTGTTCCGTCACCACGATGTGCGTCGAGTAGCCGCCCTGCGTCCACTCGCCGTCACGCCCCGTGGCGTTGTACGTCCCGGTCGCCCGGTTGAAGCAGTACTGCTCCTCGTCGGCCCGGCAGGCGTCGCATTCCCCGCAGGAGTCGACGAAGCACCCGACCCCGACGCGGTCGCCGACCCGGTGCTTCGTGACCTCGGACCCGACCGCGCTCACCACGCCCGCGATCTCGTGACCGGGCACGACCGGGTAGTGGGTGCTGCCCCATTCGTTACGGGCGGTGTGGATGTCGGAGTGGCAGATGCCGGCGAACTTGATCTCGATCAGCACATCGAGCGGTCCGAGTTCGCGGCGCTGCACGGTGGTCTTCTCGAATCGGCTGTCGGCGGACGTGACTGCATATGCGGCTGCGGTAACCATGCTTACATGCCTACATGTTTGCGCGACCGAACGCACGTTCGGGGCCACCACTGCCGCGGTGACCCCTGAACACGCCTGAGGAATCAGTCCTCGGATTCTTCCTTCTCGGACCGCCGGCGCAGACGCTTCGCGGCCGCCACCAGGTTGCGCAGCGACGGCTCGAGCTGCCAATAGTGGCGAGTCTTCAGCCCGCCGTCCGGGTTGGCCCACAACCGTTCCAGTGAGACCGACTCGCTCGCCTCCGTGAGCAGTTCGTCCAACTCGTCGATGTCCGGAATCCGGGCCGACCGGCTCTCGTACACACCCGGACCGACCCCGTGGGTCAGCGCCCGCTCCTTGATGGCATCGAGCACCCACGTGATGGAACGCGTCGCCACGATCGCCGTCACGTCCGCATCGAGCCGTTCGATGGCGTCGACCACCGACGCCCGGCTCGTGTACGTGAGGTGCGTGTGGATCTGCGTCTCCGGCTTCGCCGCACCCGTCGCGAGACGGAACGCGTCGACCGCCCACTCGAGATACGCCTCGCGGCCGTCCTCGCGCAACGGCAGCAGTTCCCGGATCGCCGGCTCGTCGACCTGGATGATCGCGATTCCCGCCGCCTCCAGGTCGGCGATCTCGTCACGGATCACCAGCGCCAACTGGTCAGCCGTCTCGTACAGCGGCTGATCCTGGCGGACGAACGACCGCGCGATCATCGTCACCGGACCCGTCAGCATGCCCTTGACCGGCTTGTCCGTCAGCGACTGCGCGTACGCGATCCACTCGACGGTCATCGGCTTCGGCCGCGAAACGTCCCCGTAGAGGATCGGGGGACGTGTACACCGCGAGCCGTAAGCCTGCACCCAGCCGTTGTGGGTGAAGGCATACCCCTCGAGAAGCTCCGCGAAGTACTGCACCATGTCGTTGCGCTCGTGCTCACCGTGCACGAGGACGTCGAGACCGATGTCCTCCTGCAACCGGATCGTGCTTTCGATCTCCGCCTGGATCCCCTTGTAGTACTCGTCCCACTCCAGGCGCCCCTGCCCCAGCTCGTACCGGGCCTTCCTGATCGCATCCGTCTGCGGGAACGAACCCAGCGTCGTCGCCGGAACCAGCGGCAGGTTCAGTCGCTCCTGCTGCGCGACCCGCCGCTCCTCGTACGGGACCCGGATGCGGTCGTCCGGCTTGATCGCGTTGACCCGTGCGCGCACCGCATGCTTGAGCTTGAAGTGCACCGACGTGGGACGCTTGCGCCACTTGTCGGACGGGCCCTCGGTCAGCGCCTTGGCCAGCGAGACCACCTCACCGACCTTCTGCTTCGCGAACGCGAGCCGGTCCGCGACGTCACCCGGAATGTCGTACTCGGACAACACGTCGTACGGCACGTGCAGCAACGACGTCGACGTCGAGACCACCAGATCGGGCACGACGTCCTTCAGCGTGTTCAGGTACGTCAGCGTGTTGTACCGGTCGACGCGCCACACGTTCCGGCCGTCGACCACGCCGGCGTAGATGCGCTTGCGCTTCATCCCCGGGATCCTCGCCAGCTCGTCGGCACTGAGCCGATGACTGACGAGGTCGAGACCGAGAGCCTCGACCTTCGTGGAGGCGAGGACGGCGAGGGCCTCCCCGAGATGCCCGTACGGGCCGGTGACGAGGATGCGGGGACGCAGCGGCGCGTGCGACAACTTCTCGTACACCCGGGCCAGCGCCGCCAGCTCCTCCGGCGTGCGGTCCTCGGTGAACGACGGCTCGTCCAGCTGGACACACGTGGCGCCGGCCTTCGCGAGCTGCTCGAACAGCAGCTCGTATTCCGGCAGCAGTTTGTCCAGCAGCTCGAGGGTCGAGAAGCCGTGCCGCTTCGACGTCGGACCGACCTTCGACAGCAGGAGCAGCGACACGGGCCCCATCACGACGGGACGCAGTTCGATCCCGCGTGCCTTCGCCCGTTCGAACTCGTCCAGCAGGATCTCGGACCGCAGCGAGAACTCGGTGTTCTCGTCCAATTCGGGCTGGCGGTAGTGGTAGTTGGTGCCGAAGAACCGCACCAGCTCGAGCGGGGGGAAGTCCGGCCTGCCCCGTGCCAGCGTGAAATAGAAGTCCAGCGGATCGAGCTGGTTCTCGAGCGACGCGAACCGCTCGGGCACCGCACCGAACAGCAGCGCGTTGTCGAGTACGTGGTCGTAGTACGAGAACGTATTGCCCGGGACCTGGGTCAGACCGGTTGCGGCGAGCTCACTCCACGTCTCCTCCTGGAGATCCCGGGCGACGGCGACGAGTTCGTCCTTCGTTCCCGTGCCGTGCCAGTAGGACTCGAGGGCACGCTTGAGTTCGCGGTGAGGTCCGATGCGGGGATACCCCAGGATGCTGGATCCGTATGCTGCGGTGCTGGACATGCGGTCGACCTTTCTGGGCTCAGTCCGGTGGCTGAGAATGCCTCTGGGCTCGATGCACCTGTGCGCCTCTCACAACCGCCGGAGGTCGTGAAAGGCGCACAGCTGTAGTCGCCTACCTACTAGCTGGCCTTCTTGCTCGCACGGCCGTTGTCGCCGTACTCGTAGAAGCCCGCGCCGGACTTCTTGCCGACCAACCCGGCCTCGACCATGCGGAGCAGCAGCGGCGGAGCCGAGTACAGGGGCTCCTTGAACTCTTCGTACATGGAGTCGGCGATGGACTTCACCGTGTCCAGGCCCACCAGGTCGGTCAGTGCAAGCGGTCCCATCGGGTGTGCGAGGCCGAGAACCGTTGCCTTGTCGATGTCTTCCTTCGTGGCGAACCCGGACTCCACCATGCGGATCGCGGACAGCAGGTACGGCACCAGGAGGGCGTTGACGACGAATCCGGAACGGTCCGCGGACCGGACGACCTGCTTGCCCAGCACGTCGCTCGCGAAGGCCTCGGCCCGCTCGGACACAGACTTGCTCGTCTTGAGCGTGGTCACCAGCTCGACGAGGGGAAGCACCGGAACGGGGTTGAAGAAGTGCATCCCGATGACCCGCTCCGGGGCCGTCGTGGCGATGCCCAGCTTCATGATCGGGATCGACGACGTGTTGGACGCCAGCACGGCGTTCGGATCCGTCACGACCTGGTCTAGTTCGGCGAAGATCTCGCTCTTCACCTTCTCGTCCTCGACGACGGCCTCCACGACGAGCTGCCGGTCCGCGAAATCGCCGAGGTCGGAGGTGAACCGCAGCCGCCAGGCGGCCTGCTCACGTTCCCGCTCGGTGATCTTGCCGCTGCTCACTCCGCGATCGAGCGAACGCAGGATGCGCGAACGCCCCGCCGCCGCAAGCTCACGGGTCTGCTCGAACACCAGAACGTCGACGTGCGCGCGAGCGCACACCTCTGCGATTCCGGCACCCATGATCCCGGCGCCGATCACGCCGACGCGCTGAATCTTTTCGCTGGTCACGTCAGCTCCTTTTCGTCTAGTGGAGTCGTCGTCCGGGGAGGGGCCCTGTCACAGGCCCCTCCCCGGGGTCGGGTTGATCAGGTGAGGCCTTGATCGGTCGAAGCCTCGGAGGACAAGACTCAGTGGAACTGACCCTCTTCGGTGGAGCCCTTCAGCGCAGCCGTCGACGTGTTGGGGTCGACCGTGGTGGCGATGCTGTCGAAGTAGCCGGCTCCGACCTCACGCTGGTGCTTGATGGCCGTGAAGCCACGCTCCTCGGCGGCCTTGAACTCGCGCTCCTGCAGGTCGACGAAGGCGGTCATGCCCTCGCGGGCGTAGCCGTGGGCCAGGTCGAACATGCCGTAGTTGAGCGAGTGGAAGCCTGCCAGGGTGATGAACTGGAACTTGAAGCCCATCGCGCCGAGCTCCTTCTGGAACTTCGCGATGGTCGCGTCGTCCAGGTGCGCCTTCCAGTTGAAGGACGGGGAGCAGTTGTAGGCGAGCAGCTGGTCGGGGAACTCGCTGCGGACGGCCTCGGCGAACTTCTTGGCGACCTCGAGGTCCGGCACGCCGGTCTCCATCCAGATGAGGTCGGAGTACGGGGCGTAGGCCTTGGCACGCGCGATGCAGGGCTCGATGCCGTTCTTGATGCCGTAGAAGCCCTCGGCGGTGCGGGTGCCGTCGAGGAACGGGCGGTCACGCTCGTCCACGTCGGAGGTGATGAGGGTGGCGGCCTCGGCGTCGGTGCGCGCGATGACGACGGTGGGGACGTCCGCGACGTCGGCCGCGAGGCGAGCCGAGGTCAGGGTGCGGATGTGCTGCTGCGTCGGGATGAGCACCTTGCCACCGAGGTGGCCGCACTTCTTCTCCGACGCGAGCTGGTCCTCCCAGTGCGAACCGGCGACACCGGCCGCGATCATGGCCTTCTGCAGCTCGTAGACGTTGAGCGCGCCACCGAAGCCGGCTTCACCGTCGGCGACGATCGGGGCGAGCCAGTTGTCGACGGAGGTGTCACCCTCGACCTTGGCGATCTCGTCGGCGCGCAGCAGCGCATTGTTGATGCGGCGCACGACCTGCGGGACCGAGTTGGCCGGGTAGAGGCTCTGGTCGGGGTAGGTGTGTCCGGACAGGTTCGCGTCACCGGCGACCTGCCAGCCGGACAGGTAGATGGCCTTGAGGCCTGCACGGACCTGCTGCACGGCCTGGTTGCCGGTCAGCGCGCCCAGCGAGTTGATGTAGTCCTCGTTGTTCACGAGGTCCCAGAGGATCTCGGATCCACGGCGTGCGAGGGTCGCCTCTTCGACAACGGTGCCCTGGAGCTTGGTGACCTGCTCCGCCGTGTAGTTGCGGGTTACTCCCTTCCAGCGCGGGTTGGTGTCCCAATCCTGCTGGATTTCAGCTGCGGTCTTCGGGGTGCCGGTGGTCGACATCAAGACTCCACTCTCTTCGACTTCTGGTCCGGTACGGATGTACTGCTTCACATCCTTGCCAGGCCCTTCGTATGTACTCACCGAGAATGACATAAGCAAAAAGTGCCGTCTACCTGTTGCTACTGCCAATCTTGGCTAGCTTTTCACAGCACTTTGCAAAGACTGTTAAGAAAGTTCAGCGTCAAACCTGCCCGATCGGGGAGGAAAATTACTCGCCAGTAGCAAATACTCGCAGGTGGTGAACCACATGCACGCAACCCGGCGTACACAGATAGTTGCTCCCGTCGGACCGTGCCGTTCACCGCCTGCGCAGGAGCCTCGACGCATCCGATGTGACTGCAATCACGGATCGGGTCGGCTACCGTGACCTCGAATGGTCTCCTCCGGGCGAAGGGCACCACGATGCCGCTGTACGAATTCCGATGCGCCGCCGACTGCGGCCCGTTCGAGCGGTCGTTCCCCATGGCCGACGTGCCCCGATCGGTCCCCTGCCCCGGATGCGAAGGCGACGCCGCCCGACTCGTGTCCTCCCCGCGCCTCGGACACGGATCCTCGTCCGCGATGAACCTCCTCGACCGCACGAAGAGGTCGGCTCACGAACCGGACGTCGTGACCGGTCCGCCGCCCCCGGCCACGGCCGGACGTCCACCCGTCACGAGCAATCCGCTGCACCGCCGACTTCCTCGTCCCTGACCGGCCACCGAAGGAGCGCACATGCCCGAACTGCTGTTTCCGCTCGATTCCTCGAAGAAGTTCACCGATCAGGCGATCGTCGGTCACAACCGCTGGCACCCCGACATCCCGGCCGCGGTCACGGTGAAACCGGGCGACTCCTTCCGCGTCCACTGCCGCGAATGGTTCGACGGCGCCATCCACAACGACGATTCCGCCGACGACATCCTGAACGCGCCCCTCACCACGGTCCACACATTGTCCGGGCCGTTCGCCGTGGAGGGCGCGAAGCCCGGCGACCTGCTGATCGTCGACATCCTGGACGTCGGACCCATCCCCCAGGAGGATTCCGGCCCGCTGGCCGGCCAGGGCTGGGGGTACACGGGAATCTTCTCCCGCCACAACGGCGGCGGATTCCTCACCGAGCAGTTCCCCGACGCCTACAAGGCCGTCTGGGACTTCTCCGGTCAGACCGCCACGTCGCGGCACGTCCCGCACGTCTCGTTCACCGGCATCGTCCACCCCGGACTGATGGGCACCGCGCCGTCGGCCGCACTCCTGTCGAAGTGGAACGCGAGGGAGGGTGCGCTCATCGCCACCGACCCGGGCCGGGTTCCCCCACTCGCCCTGCCGCCCGAACCGCAGGACGCCGTCCTCGGGTCCCTGTCGGGCGCCGACTTCGACCGCGTCGCCGGCGAGGCCGCCCGCACCGCGCCCCCACGCGAGAACGGCGGCAACCAGGACATCAAGAACCTCACCAAGGGCAGCCGCGTCTTCTACCCGGTGTTCGTCGACGGCGCGAACCTGTCCGTCGGCGATCTGCACTTCTCCCAGGGCGACGGCGAGATCACGTTCTGCGGCGCCATCGAGATGGGCGGCTTCATCGACCTGCGCGTCGACGTCATCAAGGGCGGCATGGACACGTACGGCGTGTCCGAGAACGCGATCTTCATGCCCGGCAACACCGACCCGCAGTATTCGGAGTGGCTCGCGTTCTCCGGAACGTCCGTCACCCTCGACGGGGAACAGAAGTACCTCGACTCGCACCTGTCGTATCAGCGCGCGTGTCTTCACGCGATCGACTACCTCACCAAGTTCGGGTACAGCCCCGAGCAGGCCTACCTCCTGCTCGGCGCCGCCCCGATCGAGGGCCGGCTGTCCGGGGTGGTGGACATTCCGAACTCCTGCTCGACGGTGTACCTACCGACGGCGATGTTCGACTTCCCCGTCGCACCGTCCGCGTCGGGTCCGTTCCGGATCGACCCGGGCGTCGGCGCGCCGCGCTCGGAGAACAGGACCTGATCGCGAGTAAATCTTGCGAAGGTTCCGTTCGCACACCTGACCTGCACCGGTACCATTGCCGTATGTCCAAGACCTTCGTCGGCACCCGGTTGCGTCAGCTCCGAACCGAGCGTGGTCTGAGCCAGGCGGCGCTGGCGAAGACGCTGGAGATCTCCGCGAGTTACCTCAATCAGATCGAGCACGACGTCCGGCCGCTCACGGTGCCGGTGCTGTTGCGGATCAGCGAGGTCTTCGGCGTCGACACCACGTTCTTCTCCTCTCAGGACGACACGCGCCTGATCGCGGAGATGCGCGAGGTCGCGCTGGACCAGGAGATGGGCATCGACGCGGACGCCCAGGAGATCGCGGAGATGGTCGCCTCGCATCCGGGCCTGGCGAAGGCGATGGTCAACATGCACCGCCGCTTCCGCAACACCACCGCCCAGCTGGCTCTCGCGACGGAGGACCGCTACAGCGACGGCAGCGGCAGCGGCGCGATCACGATGCCGCACGAAGAGGTCCGCGACTACTTCTATCAGCGGCAGAACTACCTGCACGAACTCGACACGGCGGCGGAGGAACTGACGGCGCGGATGCGGTTCCACCGCGGCGACGTCGGCGGTGAGATCGCCCGCCGGTTGCAGACCGTGCACGACGTGCAGATCGTCAAGCGCATCGACCTCGGCGAGAACGTCCTGCACCGGTACGACCCCGGGTCGCGGCTGCTGGAGATCTCACCGCACCTGTCGGGTGGGCAGCAGGTGTTCAAGTTCGCGACCGAGCTGGCGTTCCTCGAATACGGCGACCTGCTCGACAAGCTGGTGGCGGAGGGCGGCTTCACGAGCGACGAGTCCGTCGCGCTCGCCCGGCTCGGGCTGGCCAACTACTTCGCCGCGGCGACGGTCCTCCCCTACGGCCAGTTCCACGACGTGGCCGAGGATTTCCGGTACGACATCGAGCGCTTGTCGGCGTTCTACTCGGTGAGCTACGAGACGATCTGCCACCGTCTCTCCACGCTGCAGCGTCCGAAGCTACGCGGTGTCCCGTTCATGTTCGTGCGCGTCGACCGGGCGGGCAACATGTCGAAGCGGCAGTCCGCCACCGGGTTCCATTTCTCCACCAGTGGCGGCACGTGCCCGCTGTGGAACGTGTACGAGACGTTTGCGTACCCGGGCAAGATCATGAACCAGATCGCACAGATGCCGGACGGCCGCCGGTACCTGTGGATCGCCCGCACCGTCGAACGCCGCGCCCAGCGTTACGGTCAGCCCGCCAAGATCTTCGCGATCGGGCTGGGCTGCGAGATCCGGCACGCGCACCGGCTCGTGTACGGCGACGGTCTGGACCTCGACGATTCCAACCCGGGCACCCCGATCGGCGCCGGCTGCCGGGTGTGTGAGCGGGTCAACTGCCCGCAGCGCGCGTTCCCGCCACTCGGTAAGCAACTCGACATCAGCGAGCACCAGAGTTCGGTCTCCCCGTATCTGATCCGCTAGCTCACGACCTTGACCCGCGCCGAGGTACCGGCCACACCGCTATTCGGGACCCCACAGCCAACGCGCGAATCTCCCCCACCGGATTGCCAGATTTCTTCGCAGACGAGTGGGCACGGGCGCGAGTAAGTACCGTTTGAGGTCGTCGATACGGTCCTGACGCACCGGATGCAAGACGAAGACGAAGAACACCATCAGACCGACTGCAACTGCATACGCCCATATTGTCGTCTGAAAGCTGAGAAAGAGAAGCACCGACCCTACGGTGGTGAACAACAAGGCGAGTTGTGTGAAGCGGTTCTTTCGCCAGGCATTGTCACCGGTGTACTTCAGTTCGTGGGACAGAGCGCCGAGGATCGCCGGACCGTCCAATTCCAAGTACCGATGAATTTCCGTGTCGGACAGCTGTCGGAGATGCCCGTAATAGATGAATTTGTTGTGGTTCCTCGCTTCCGACTGGAGCACACTTCTGCGCCGCAGCACGGGAGTCACCACCGCCACAGCGCACAGTGCCGAAGCGAACACGAAGGCCACGCCCACGAAGTTGAAGACACGCGACGCGCCGCCCAGACCAGCGAACAGACCGCCGTCCGTCGACAGTGCAATGACGGCACCGATCAGAGCGGTATCGATGGTGAGAGTGAACGTCGCTCGTATGTCCACCCGGCCATTCCAATCGAGGAGCGCCTTCTGGATCTCCCAGGCGGTGTCGACGCGAGCCTTGTCCCTCATCACGTCGAGGCGTTCCTGATCGAGTCCGCGATCGGATCCAGTGGTCACCGGCGCGGTGGGCGTGGCGCCGGCAGAAGAATGTGCAGCACCGTCAGACGACTGCGAGCCGGTGTGCCGGTGATGGCTCCTCCTCGACGCCCGGCTTTTCGATCCCGTTGTCATTCGAATTCGCCACCTCACGGGTCGCGCGGTGAACTGTGCGCTTGCCGCTTTGTCCGGGGCTCAGTACATCGCAAACGGTCTGTTTCAATCGTGCTCCCGGGCTCCGCAATTGTCACTGACCTTTTGAACGGCAAATGGTCGTCGTACCACACGGGTCCCGCCGTGTCCGGCAGAATCAGTCGCGGGGATCGACTGCTGCCGGCGCGGACCGACGTCACGGTGGTTCAATCCGACTGAACCGGTGTGGCATTGGCCGCGGGTGCAGGCAGGATCCGGCCGCGTGTCAGCGCTGTGAGCGCTTGTTCACGCAACCGTAATTCGCGTCACGAACACGTCACCGACAGACATTCGGACGCAACAACGGCCGCTTAATGTTCGCCCCACGAATACACCTCTGTATACGTGGGGCGGATACATGTCCCGGGTTGCGGAGGTCCACCAAGTCCTCCGACGGAAAGGCCCGTACATGCGCACCTTCTCCAAGCGCGCCCTCGCTGCACCGACCGCGCTCGCCGCCATCGGGCTCGTGCTGACCGGTTGCGGCAGCAAGGCGTCCGACACGGCCGGCGAGTCCACCGCGGCGTCCTGTGTGGACACGTCCGGGGACACGATCAAGGTCGGGTCTCTGAACTCGCTGTCCGGCACCATGGCCATCAGTGAGGTGACCGTCCGGGACTCGATCGCACTCGCGGTCGACGAGATCAACAACTCGGGCGGCGTGCTCGGCAAGAAGATCCAGATCGTGGCCGAGGACGGCGCCTCGGAGCCCACCGTGTTCGCGGAGAAGGCCGAGAAGCTCATCAGCAGCGATTGCGTCGCAGCCGTGTTCGGCGGCTGGACGTCGTCGAGCCGCAAGGCGATGCTGCCGGTGTTCGAGGACAACAACTCGCTGCTCTACTACCCCGTGCAGTACGAGGGGCTCGAGGACTCGAAGAACATCTTCTACACCGGCGCGACCACCAACCAGCAGATCGTGCCCGCTCTCGACTACCTGAAGGAGAAGGGCGTCAAGTCGCTGTACCTGGTGGGTAGCGACTACGTGTTCCCGCAAACGGCCAACCGCATCATCAAGGCGTACGCGGATGCCAACGGCATCGAGATCAAGGGCGAGGACTACACACCGCTCGGCTCCACCGACTTCTCGACCATCGTCAACAAGGTCCGCTCCGCCGACGCGGACGCCGTGTTCAATACCCTGAACGGCGATTCCAACGTCGCCTTCTTCCGCGAGTACGCGAACGTCGGCCTGAAGCCCGCCGACATGCCCGTCGTGTCGGTGTCGATCGCCGAGGAGGAGGTCGGCGGCATCGGCGTCCAGAACATCGAAGGTCAGCTGACCGCATGGAACTACTACCAGACCATCGACACGCCGGAGAACAAGAAGTTCGTCGACGCGTACAAGGCCCGGTACGGCGCGAACAAGCCGACGTCCGACCCGATGGAAGCCGCGTACACGTCCGTGTACCTGTGGAAGAACACCGTCGAGAAGGCGAACTCCTTCGCCACCAAGGACATCCAGGACAACGCGGACGGTGTCACGTTCGCCGCGCCGGAGGGACTGGTCACCATCGACGGGTCCAACCATCACATCACCAAGACCGCGCGCATCGGTGAGATCCGCGGCGACGGCCTAATCTACACGGTCTGGGATTCGGGCACCCCGATTCAGCCGGACCCGTACCTGAAGTCCTACCCGTGGGCCGAGTCGCTGGGGTAGCTGGAACACGGTCCGACGAGCACGAGGGAAGAGAGAGGACATACATCGATGGATGTAGTGATCGGACAGCTGTTCACCGGGTTGAGTATCGGATCGATCCTGTTGCTCGCGGCGCTGGGGCTGTCGTTGACGTTCGGCCAGATGGGCGTCATCAACATGGCGCACGGCGAATTCATCATGGCCGGCTCGTACACGGCCTACGTGGTGCAGCAGGTGGTGTCGAGCGCGACCGGTTCTCTGTTCATTTCTCTGCTCGTCGGTTTCGTGGTCGGTGGTGCGATGGGCGTCCTGCTCGAGGTGACACTCGTGAAGCGGATGTACCACCGGCCGCTGGACACGCTGCTGGTGACGTTCGGTGTGGGACTGATCCTGCAGCAATTGGCCCGCGACGTCTTCGGGGCGCCCGCCGTCAACGTCGCCGCACCGGGCTGGCTGTCCGGCGGGGTGGAGATCCTGGGCGCGGTGGTCCCGAAGACGCGGCTGTTCATCCTGGTGCTCGCCGTCGTGGCCGTCGTCGCGCTGTCGCTGGCGATGCAGAAGTCGTCGATGGGACGCCGCATCCGCGCCGTTGTACAGAACCGCGACCTCGCGGAGACGAGCGGGATCTCCAGTCGCCGAACCGATGTGACGACGTTCTTCATCGGTTCCGGGCTGGCGGGCGTCGCGGGTGTGGCGCTGACCCTGATCGGCTCGACGAGCCCGACCATCGGCCAGAGTTACCTCATCGACGCGTTCCTGGTGGTCGTGGTCGGCGGCCTGGGCCAGATGAAGGGTGCGGTGATCGCCGCGTTCGCGCTCGGCATCCTCAATTCGTTCGTCGAGTACTCGACCACGGCGTCGATCGCCAAGGTCATCGTGTTCGTGGTCATCGTGGTGTTCCTCCAGGTTCGGCCGCAGGGCCTGTTCGCCGTCAAGACGAGGAGTCTCGTATGAGCATCCTGACGAGTGGCCGCTACCGCGCGTGGGCGGGATTCGCGCTGGCCGCGCTGCTTCTGTTCGTTCTCGCCCCCGCGGTCCTCAGCGACTTCCGGCTGAGTCTGCTCGGCAAGTTCCTGTGCTTCGCGATCGTCGCGGTCGGGATCGGCCTCGCCTGGGGCCGCGGCGGCATGCTCACGCTCGGCCAGGGTGTGTTCTTCGGACTGGGCGCGTACATGATGGCGATGCATCTGAAGATCGCCGACGCCGAACTCCGCGGCGACACCGTGCCCGACTTCATGCAGATCGCGGGCATCCGCGAACTGCCGGGCTACTGGGTGCCGTTCACGTCGCCGATCGTGACGATCCTGGGAATCCTCCTGGTCCCCGCGTCGGTGGCGTTCGTCCTCGGCCTCGGCGTGTTCAAGCGCCGCGTCAAGGGCGCGTATTTCGCGATCCTCAGCCAGGCACTCGCCGCCGCGTTCGCCATCCTGCTGGTGGGTCAGCAGAGCACCGGAGGAAGCAACGGCCTCAACCGGTTTCGCACGTTCTTCGGTTTCAACCTGAACGATCCCGCCAACAAGCAGATGCTGTTCTTCATCGCCGCAGGCGTGCTGCTGGCCGTCGTCGCCGTCACCCGGCAGCTGATGAACAGCCGGTACGGCGAACTGCTCGTCGCCGTCCGGGATCAGGAGGAGCGGGTGCGCTTCCTCGGGTACGACCCGGCGAACATCAAACTCGTCGCCTACGTGACGGCAGCATTCTTCGCAGGCCTCGCCGGTGCGCTGTTCGTGCCGATCGTCGGCATCATCTCCCCCGCCGACGTCGGGATCGTCCCGTCGATCGCGTTCCTGATCGGGGTGGCCATCGGCGGACGCGCCACGCTCCTCGGCCCCGTCCTCGGCGCGATCGGGGTGGCGTGGGCGCAGAGCGCCTTCTCGGAGTCGTTCCCGTCCGGCTGGATCTACGCGCAGGGTCTGCTGTTCATCGTGGTAGTCGGATTCTTCCCCGCAGGTGTCGCGGGACTGTTCGCGCTGCTGAAGCGCAAGCAGAAGGCCGCGTCCGAGCAGCAGCCACGGCCCGGTCCGGAGGACGAGACCGAGGCGGCGGAACGAATGGAGATGGCGCGATGACGATTCCCACCACAACCAGGGAGCCGGTGCTCGGCGGCAACGCCGGAATGTCCAGCGAGTACCTCGAGGTCCGGGACCTGCGGGTCAGCTTCGACGGCTTCAAGGCGGTCGACGGCGTCGACCTCACCCTGATGCAGGGCGATCTGCGGTTCCTGATCGGCCCCAACGGCGCGGGCAAGACCACGCTGGTCGACGCCATCACCGGGCTCGTCCCCGCGACGGGATCGGTCACGAAATCCGGCGTCGAGTTGATCGGCAAGAAGGTGCACCGCATCGCCCGGCTCGGCGTGGGCCGCACGTTCCAGACGGCGAGTGTGTTCGAGGACCTGTCGGTGCTCCAGAACCTCGACATCGCCGCGGGCGCGGGCCGCTCCGCGCTCACCCTGCTGCGCCGCCGCAAGACGGTGCTCCCCGCGATCGAGGAGGCGCTCGACGTCACGGGTCTCGGCAAGCTCCGCGACACCCCGGCCGGAATCCTCGCGCACGGGCAGAAGCAGTGGCTCGAGATCGGCATGCTCCTGGTGCAGAACTGCTCGGTCCTGCTGCTCGACGAGCCGGTGGCGGGCATGAGCCACGAGGAACGCGAGGAGACGGGAAACCTGCTGCGCCGCATCGGCGGTGAACGGACCGTCGTGGTGGTCGAGCACGACATGGACTTCATGCGCGCGTTCGCGACCTCGGTGACGGTGTTGCACGCCGGGAAGGTGCTGAGCGAGGGAACGGTCGAGCAGGTGCAGGCCGATCCACGTGTGCAGGAGGTGTACCTCGGGACCGCCGCGGCGGGCGCCGCCCCCGAGTTGCAGCCCGACGTTTCGAAGGAGGACAGCGATGCTCGAGCTTGACGACGTCCGGGCCGGGTACGGCCGAACCGAGGTGATCCACGGAGTGTCGCTGACGGTCCCGTCGGACGGGGTCGCCGCGGTGATGGGACACAACGGCGCAGGCAAGACCACGCTTCTCCGGGCCGCGGTCGGACTGATCAAGGTGAATTCCGGGCGGGTGCTGTTCGACGGCGAGGACGTCACGGCGCTGCGGCCCAGCGCCCGGGTGGCGCGCGGCCTCGCGTACGTGCCGCAGGGCCAGCAGTCGTTCGGTCAGCTGACGACCGCGGAGAACCTGCAGGTGGTGGCGGACGGCCGCAAGCGCGGCAAGGAACTCGTCGGCGAGGCGCTGGACCTGTTCCCGGCGCTGCGCGGCCTGCTCGACCGGCGCGCCGGTCTCCTCTCCGGGGGCCAGCGTCAGCAACTCGCCATCGCGCGGGCGCTGATCACGGAACCGAAGATGCTGATCCTCGACGAACCGACGGAGGGAATCCAGCCGTCCGTCGTGACGGAGATCGAACGCACGATCATGGAACTCACCCGCCGCGGCGGCCTCGGAGTGCTGTTGGTGGAACAGCACATCGGCTTCGCGCTCGAATCCGCCGAGCGCTACTACGTGCTCGAGTCCGGGCGGGTCACGTCGTCCGGCGACGGCGGCGCCGCACCCGATTCCGACGTCCGGACCGCGGTCTCCGACGTCCGCGCGGCGATGGCGATCTGATGGCCCGCCGAGAACCGGCCGGTTCCCTCAGCGACCACGTGTACCTGTCGCTGCGCACCGATCTGATGAGCGGCCGGATCCCGCCGGGACAGCGGCTCGGCGAGGAGCGTCTCGCCGACACCTATGGAGTGTCGCGGACACCGGTGCGGGAGGCCCTCGCCCGGCTCCTCGCCGACGGACTGGTCCAGCGCGACGTCGGCGGGCTGTTTCCGTACCGCCCCCGCATCGACGAACTGGCCGGACTGTACGAACTGCGCATCACCCTCGAGCTTCAGGGCATCGCCCGGGTCCGTGCCGACGAGTCGCTGTCGCACGACCCGGACGTTCTGGGACCGGAACTCGAGCGGTGGTACGCGCTGCGGAAGGAGAACCCCGAGCCGGACGCCGGATTCGTGGCGCTCGACGAGCAGTTCCACACGGTGCTACTGCGGTCGGCCGGAAACCGGGCGCTGTCCGATGCGCTCGTCAGCGTGAACGCGAAGGTTCGGCCGGTCCGGATGTTCGACTACCTGACCCCCGACCGCATGCGCGCGACCGTCGACGAGCACATCGCGGTGGCCGAGTTCGCACTCGACGGCAAGCTCGATACCGCGTACGACACGCTGCTCGCGCACATCAGCGAGTCGCGGGAGGTGGTGATCGAGCGCGCAGAACAGGCGCTTTCCCTCGCGCGGATGGCCTGGGCGATCCGTGATTGAGACAGTTGTCCAACTCGGTGGGACGTTGTTGTTTGTTGTTTGTGGGAACTCGCTTCATTTGACGTCCTCCCGGCCGTGAACGGCCGGGATTCCTTCTGCGCCGCTGCGCGCCGCTGGGGTGGGTTCCTGTTTCACTGGGGCTCGCTTCCCTCTAGGAGGGAAGGCTGACGGCCCCTCCGCAGGCGTTTAGCCACTCCGCACGTCCTGCGGCGTGGATGTTCTTCGCGGCGTTGACGTCGCGGTCGTGAACCGCGTCGCACGCCGTGCATGTCCACTCCCGGATCGAGAGCGGTTTCGGGCCGCCCCGGACCCCACATCGGGAGCAGATCTGCGACGACGGATAGAACCGGTCCACCTTGACGAAGGTGCGCCCGTAGCGGGCGGCTTTCTCCTCCAGCATGCGGGTGAACATCCCCCACCCGGCGTCGTGTACCGATTTCGCCAACCGTGTCCGCGCCAGCCCCCGCACGCACAGATCCTCGACGAACACCGCTTGGTTCTCGCGGATGATCGCCGTGGAATGCTTGTGCGCCCAGTCCCTGCGGGCGTCGGACACTCTGGCGTGGGCCTTCGCGACGCGAAGACGTGCCTTGACCCGGTTGTTGCTGCCCTTCTCCTTGCGCGAGAGAACCAGCTGCGCCTTGCCGAGCTTGCGTTCGGCACGGCGCAGGAACTTCGGCGAGCTGATCGTCTCGCCGTTCGACAGCACCGCGAACGTCGCCAACCCGAGGTCGATCCCGACCTCCGCATCGACCGGCGGCAGCGGTTCGTCGGTCGTCTCGACCACGAACGACGCGAAATACCGGCCCGCCGCATCCTTGATGATCGTCACCGACGACGGTTCCGACGGCAGATCGCGGGACCAGGCGACCTCCACCTCGCCGACCTTCGCCACGTACAGCTTCCCGTTCGGTCGGATCGAAAACCCGTTGCGGGTCAGACGGATCGTCTGCCGATTGTCCCGGCGGGACCGCAGCCGCGGCGCGCCGACCATGCGGCCCTTCCGTTTCCCGGAGAGCGAGTCGAACCAGTTTCGGTACGCCCGCCGCGCGTCCTGGCACGCCTGCACCAGCACCACCGAGGCGACCTCGCCCAACCAGGCCCGCTCCGGAGTCTTTTTCGCCGCGGTGACCACCTGCTTCTGTACGGCGGTATCCGACAGGCTCACCCCGGCCGCATACGCGTCTTGGCGGATGCGCAGGCAGTCGTTGAACACCACCCGTGCACACCCGAACGACCGGGCCAGCATGTCCTGCTGACCGGGCGTCGGATAGACGCGGTACTGGTATCGCAACTGCACACCCACAGAATATCATTGGTCTATGGTTTCTGAACCGGAATACAGACGTGGCCGCTCCGTTTTTGCCGCCCTACACGTCCACTTGGTCTTTGTTACCAAATATCGGAAGGGAGCCCTTACCGACGAGATGCTGACCACCTGCGAACAGGTGATGCGCAGCGTGTGCGACGACTTCGGTTCCCGGTTGGTCGAGTTCGACGGGGAGGGCGACCACGTGCACCTGCTGATCGACTACCCTCCGACCATCCAAGTCTCGAAGCTGGTGAACAGCCTCAAAGGCGTCTCCGCACGCCGCCTGCGCGACCAGTATCGCGAATGGGTGAACCGGCACTCCATGAACGGGCACCTCTGGTCCCCGAGCTACTTCGCCGCATCGTGCGGCGGGGCACCGATCTCGATCATCCGGCAGTACATCGAGCAACAGCGGCGACCGCCCCGCGCTCCCGGCAGGCCGAAGTCGATGCGCTGATACGAAAATATGGTGACCACAATTCGGTGAGGACAGACCCGGTTACCCGCCGGTCGTTGCGGTGGAGGTGGTTGGTCCGGCGTGTGGTTATGCGGTGCCGACGGCGGGTTCGAGGATGACGCGGTAGCCCAGTGATTCGAGCTGACTGATGGCGCGGGCCCTGGTCTTCGTGGGGACGCGCCGGGTGAAGTAATCGGCCCCGGGATCACGGTAGAAGTCGCCGTGGGTGAGCATGTTCCAGGCGGCGACGAGCATCGCGTGCTCCACCGCCACGACTGCCTTCATCGGCCCCCGATGCGCGGCGATGCGCCGGAACTTCGCCGAGAAATAGGTTCCCTTGGAGCGGGAGACGGCGAGGGCGGCGGCGGGCGAGGGCGCCCTTGAGATACCGGTTTCCGGGCCGGGTCTTCGTGGATTTCACCCGACCGGCCGACTCGTTGGACCCCGGTGCGGCGCCCGCCCACGAGGCCAGATGCCCGGCGGTGGGGAACACCCGCATGTCACCGCCGGTCTCGGCGATGAATATCTCGGCGACGGTCGTCGAGAAGCCCGGGATGCTGATCAGCAGGTCCCGGGCCGGCCGAAAAGGTGCCATGGCCTCGTCGATGCGGGCCGAGAGCTTGTCGATGTCGGCGGTGTGGGCGTCGATCCGGCCTGGGAACAGCCGGGTCATGAACGCGTGGTGGGCGCTGAAATGCCCGGTCAGGGCCTCGGTCAACACCGGAATCTGCGACCGCAGTCGTCCCTTGGCCAACTGGGAAAGTTGGACCGGATCGTTACGGCCGTCGATGAGCGCCTCGAGCATCAACCGCCCGGAGACCCCGGTGACATCGGTGGCGACGGAAGACAGTTTGATCCCCGTGTCCTCGAGCAGCTTTTCGAGTCGTTGGATCTCCCGGGTCCGCTCGTGGGTGATCATGGTGCGGGCGCGGGTGAGATCGCGCAGCACACGAATCGGTTCCGGTGGCACGAACGAGGCCCTGACCAACCCGTGCGCCCCGAGATCGGCCAGCCAGGCGGCATCGGAGACATCGCTCTTGCGGCCGGGCACGGTCCTGACGTCATGGGCGTTGACCAGCATCACCTCGAGGAGTTCCTCGAGCAGGTAGTAGAACGGGCGCCAGTAGTTGCTGGTGGCTTCCATCACCACGCAGGTGACCTTCCGCTCGAGTAGGTGCTCGCGCAGGGCGAGGATCTGGTTGGTCATCGCGCCCCACGTCGTCACCGTGGAGGAGGTGCGTCTGTTGCCGCGGCCCTGGATCCGCACGCACACCTTCGCGTCCTTCTTGGAGATGTCGATTCCCGCGCATCGCGGGTGCACCACGTCCATCACCGCCACCGATCCCGGGCTGGGCCCGATACGTATCTGGTTGTATGGGTGCGTGTTCCGGGGAGGGCGGGGATAGAAACAGGACTCTGACACTCGTGCTCGAAGGCAACAGTCCACGGTTCCCGCGGACGACGAACTGTGCCCTCCGCCACCAAACTAATCCACAGGCTCACCGGCACCATAGAGCATCCGGGGTCGACCGAAACACCCCTCAAGTATCCCCCAACCAGCACCGACCCCACCGGACTGCGGCCGTGACGATCACCGGCAAACCACGCACTCACGGTGACCGACCGCCACATTTCCCCTCACCACGGCGGAGCAGCGCCCCTGTGGCGCCGGTGCGACATCCGCGACCGGCGTGCCGTCGAGGACTCGTTCGACTACCTCACCGACCGGCTCGGCGGCCTCGACGTCGTCGTCGCGAACGCGGGCGTGACACCCCCGGCGCACCTTGTCGCGGGTGATCCGGAAGTGATGCGCTACGCCATCGAGGTCAACGTGCTGGGGACGTACCACACGCTGCGGGCCGCGGGGCCGTACATCGGGCATCGCAACGGATACGCGCTGGTCGTGGCATCGTCGACGGCATTCGACCCGCTGCGTGGCGTTCACAGCGCGACGCGAGGCGGCGCCGAGGAACTCGGCGAGGCGCTGCGGGAGGAGTTGAAGCCGCTCGGGACCCGGGTCGGCATCGCCCGGCTCGGCGAGATCGACACCGATCGCACCCTGATCGGTTTCGACGGCGTCGCGGTCCCCGCACCCCGCGGCAGCGCACTCGCCCGGACGTCCTCGATCACGGTGGCGGTCGACGCGCTCGAACGGGGAATCGCGGGACGGAAGAACCGGATTTCCGCGCCGTCCCGGGTACCCGGGACGGATTCTGTGCGTATGCTCGCACTCCGGGCCCTCCCACTTCGGGGCCTCGCATCTCGGGCGACCGAGATGACCCGGTCGATCGAACTACGCACGCACGCAACCGTTCCTGCCAGGGGGCGAGTAGAAGGAGAGGGGGCGGCGTGACCGCACGCATTCCACCGGGACGTCTGAAGGAACTCGGCCCCGTCAACTGGGTGCTGTGGCGCGTCATCTCCCGCGTCGCCGGCGTCCCGGACGCGCATCTGTTCAGCACGGTGGGCCACACGGGGGGTCTCTTCCGCGCGTGGCTGCACTACTCCGGCAAGCTGATGCCGGGCGGAAAGATCTCCCGCCACGAGACCGAACTGATCATCCTCCGGGTGGCGCACCTGCGGAAGTGCGGCTACGAGATGGACCACCACGTGCGCCTCGGACGCCGGGCCGGCGTCACCCCGGCGCTGCTCGAACAGGTGCTGGAAGGTCCCGACGCGGAAGGCTGGGACGCGCGCCGCCGCGCCATCCTCACCGCTGTCGACCAACTCGTCACCACCGACAATCTGGACGATGCCACGTGGTCGGCGCTCGGCGTGTACTTCGACGATCGCCGGCTGATCGAGTTCTGTTTTCTGGTGACCCAGTACGACGCCCTGGCCACCACCATCGGGACGCTGAGGATCGAACGCGACTACTCCTAGGTTCCGCACAGCGCAGAGAACGCAGAGAAGAGGAACGGCTGCATGACCTCCGCCACCGAAGACGTCCGTTCCGAGAAGGGTCTGGCGCGGGTTGCGCAGTCGCTGGCCGGGTGGACGGAGAAGTGGTTTCCGGACGCCTACGTCTTCGCCCTCGTCGGTGTCTTCGTCGTCGCGGTGGCCGCACTGGCCAACGGTTCGTCTCCGCAGGAAGTGGTGGACGCGTTCGGCGACGGGTTCTGGGATCTGACCGCGTTCACCCTGCAGATGGCGATGGTGGTGCTGACCGGGTACGTCGTCGCGACGTCCCCACCGGTGGCCCGGCTGATCGACCGTCTGGCGACGGTGCCCGGGACTGCACGCAGCGCAGTCAGTTTCGTGGCCTTCCTGTCCATGTCGGTCTCGTTCCTGAACTGGGGGCTCAGCCTGGTGTTCGGCGGGCTGCTGGCCCGGGCGATCGCGCGCCGAACCGATCTGCGGGTGGACTACCGCGCTCTGGGCGCGGCGGCCTTCATGGGCCTCGGCGCGGTGTGGGCGCTCGGCATGTCGTCCTCCGCCGCCCAACTCCAGGCCACCGCCGCGTCCCTGCCGCCGGCGCTGCTGACGATCACCGGCGTCCTCGACTTCGGGACCACGATCTTCACGTGGCAGTCGCTGCTGATGTGCGTGATCATCATCGCCCTGACCGTGGTGATCGCCCACTTCTCGGCGCCGAGGGGCGCCGCCGTCACCACCGCCCACGACCTGGAGGTGGACCTCGACGACCGGCCGAAGGACGTCCCGCCTCGATCGCGACCGGGAGAGTGGCTCGAGTACAGCCGGATCCTGCCGATACTGGCCGGTCTGATGACGTTGGGATGGCTCGTCTCTCAGCTGGCGACCAAACCCCTGCTCACCGTCGTCAGCAGCCTGAACGGCTATCTGCTGGTCTTCCTCATGCTGGGGCTGGTGCTGCACGGGACGCCGCGTAAATTCCTGCAGGCCGTCGCCCTGGCCGTCCCGGCCACGGCAGGCATCCTGGTCCAGTTTCCGCTGTATGCCGCGATGGCCGCGATCCTCACCAAGGCCGAGGGCAGAAACGGCCTCACCATCTCGGAGCACCTGGCCGAGTTCTTCACGAACATCGGCAGCGGCGGAGCGTTCACCGTCGTCATCGCCCTCTACACCGTCGTGCTGGGCCTGTTCGTGCCGTCCGGCGGCGGAAAGTGGCTGGTCGAGGCACCGTACGTCATGCAGTCGGCCACCGACGTCGGGATGAACCTGGGCTGGACGGTCCAGGTGTACAACGTCGCCGAGGCGCTGCCGAACCTGATCAACCCGTTCTTCATGCTGCCGCTGCTCGCGGTGCTGGGGCTCAGGGCACGCGATCTGGTGGGATTCACGTTCCTGCAGTTCATGTTCCACCTGCCGGTGGTCCTGCTGCTGGTGTGGCTGCTCGGCACGACGTTCGACTTCGTCCCCCCGGTGCAGCCCTCGACACCGTGAGAGGTGTTACTAACCCACGCTTTACTTCGAGAAATCTCGGTGAAACACCCCGTCCTTAGCGTATACAACCATGTCCACAGGGATGAATACGCCGCCGATCGAGTACTCCTTCGACACCCTGCTCGTCGCGAACCGGGGCGAAATCGCCTGCCGCATCATGCGAACCGCGCATCTTCTCGGACTGAAGACGGTTGCGGTGTATTCCGACGCCGATTCCGCGGCCGCGCACGTCGAGATGGCCGACGTCGCCGTCCGGCTGGGCCCGGCTCCCGCCCACGAGTCGTATCTGCGGGCCGACGCCGTCGTGGAGGCCGCACTCGCCACGGGCGCAGGCGCGATTCATCCCGGGTACGGGTTCCTGTCGGAGAACGACGCGTTCGCCGCGGCGGCGGAATCCGCGGGCATCGCGTTCGTCGGTCCCACTCCCGAACAGTTGCGCACGTTCGGGAACAAGCACACGGCACGCGAGGCCGCACGCGCCGTCGGCGTCCCGCTCGTCGCGGGCAGCGGGCTCCTCGACTCCGCGGACGCCGCCCTGTCCGCGGCTTCCGAGATCGGTTATCCGGTGATGATCAAGGCGGTCGGCGGCGGTGGCGGCATCGGGATGCAGGCGTGCTTCGACGCCACGGAGCTCCGCGAAGCCTACGACCGCGTCCAGCGCCTCGCCCAGGCAAACTTCTCCTCGTCGGGGGTGTTCCTGGAACGCTTCGTGGCCCGCGCCCGGCACATCGAGGTGCAGGTGTTCGGTGACGGCCACGGCCGCACGCTCAGCCTCGGCACCCGCGACTGCTCGCTGCAGCGCCGCAATCAGAAGGTGGTCGAGGAGGCGCCGGCGCCCGGACTCTCCGACGAGGTGGTGGAGCGACTGCTGGCCGCGTCCCGCGGTCTCGCGTCCTCGGTGAACTACCGGTCGGCCGGAACCGTGGAGTTCGTCTACGACGTGGACCGCGGTGAGGCGTCGTTCCTCGAGATGAACACCCGACTGCAGGTGGAGCACCCGGTGACCGAGGAGGTCACCGGGGTGGATCTCGTCGAGTGGATGCTGAGGCTCGCCCGCGGCGACGGTTCCATGCTGGACGGGCTGCCCGACTCCGGACCCGAGATCAGGGGAACCGCCGTCGAGGCCCGCATCTACGCCGAGGACCCCGGCCACGACTACCGTCCCAGCGCCGGACGCCTCACGGGTGTGGAGTTCCCGGCTCACACGCGGGTGGAGACGTGGGTCGACACGGGCACCGAGGTGAGCGCCTTCTACGACCCGATGCTGGCGAAGGTGATCACCCGCGGGCACCGGCGCACGGCGGCGTTCGCCGCCCTCGCGGAGGCGCTCGCCGACACCCACATCTACGGAATCCAGACCAACCTTCCCCAGCTCCGGCGGATCTGCGTCGCCGACACCGTTCTGGACGCCGCGCACACCACGCAGTCGCTGGCCGATCTGCGGGCCACCGGGCGTCGCGTCGACGTCCTCCGTGCGGGAACCATGACGACGGTGCAGGACCATCCGGGCCGGATCGGCCTGTGGGAGGTCGGAATTCCCCCGTCCGGGCCGATGGACGACCTGTCGTTCCAGCTGGTCAACACGGCGGTCGGCAATCCGGCCGGCGCACCGGGGCTCGAATGCACCCTGCAGGGGCCGCGCCTGGTGTTCTCGGACGCCACCGTGATCTGCGTGGGCGGCGCCGATGCCCCGGTCACCCTCGACGGCGAGCCGATCCCTCTGTGGCACCCGGTGGAAGCGCCGGCCGGATCCGTACTCGACGTCGGCACTCCGGCGGACACGGGTCTGCGCACGTACGTCGCGTTCCGGGGCGGGATCGACGCCCCGCTCTATCACGGCAGCGCAGCCACGTTCACGCTCGGCGGGTTCGGCGGCATCACGGGCAAGGCCGTCGCGACGGGCGACGTGCTGGGCCTGTTCGACGACTCGCTGTTCGAGAACACGACGGGTCTCGGCGCGCCGCATCCCGTCCCGGAGGACTCGATCCCGGAGTTCACGCACGTGTGGCATCTCGCCGTCACCGAGGGACCGCAGCCGGCGCCCGCCTACTTCACCGATTCCGACATGGCACAGTTCTACGACACCACCTGGAAGGTCCAGACCCACGCGAACCGGACCGGACTCCGGCTCGACGGCCCCAAGCCGGTGTGGTCGAGAACCGACGGCGGCGACGCCGGACTGCACCCGTCGAACCTGCACGACAACCCGTACAGCGTCGGAGCCCTCAACGTCTCGGGCGACACTCCGATTCTGCTCGGACCCGACGGGCCGAGCCTCGGCGGCTTCGCGTGCCCGCTCACCGTCGCCAAGGCCCACCGGTGGAAGCTCGGGCAGATCCGGCCCGGCGACAGCGTGCGGTTCGTCGCGGTCTCCGACGACGGTGCGGACTCACTGCGTTCTTCGGATTCGTCTCGCAGACTGGATGTTCCGCCCGCGGTGACCCGGTCGTCGAACAGCGACGGCGGGGTGCTGCACCGCATCGCGCCGATTCTGGACCGACCGGAGGTCGCGTACCTGCGCGCCGGCGACGACAACGTCCTCGTCGAATACGGGGACCGGGAACTGGATCTCGGACTCCGCATGCGCGTCCATGCGTTGTCGGAGGCGCTGGTCCGGCGCCGCGTGCCGGGCGTCATCGACATCACGCCGGGTGTCCGGTCACTGCACCTGCACTTCGACGCCGACCGCCTCCCGGCCGGGAAGCTGCTGGACATCCTCCAGGACATCGAGGAGCTGCTGCCGGCGACGCACGATCTGGTGGTGCCGAGTCGCACGGTCCGGTTGCCGTTGTCGTTCGACGACCCGTCCATCGCGGAGGCCATCGACCGCTACCGCAGCGGGGTCCGCGACGAGGCGCCGTGGCTGCCGTCGAACACCGAATTCATCCGGCGGATCAACGGATTGGGCAGCGTCGACGACGTCCGGGACGCCGTGTTCGACGCCGAATACCTGGTACTGGGGCTCGGCGACGTCTACCTCGGTGCACCGCTGGCCGTGCCCCTCGACCCGCGGCACCGCCTGGTCACCACCAAGTACAACCCGGCCCGCACCTGGACGCCATCCGACGCCGTCGGGATCGGCGGCAAGTACCTGTGTGTCTACGGCATGGAGTCGCCGGGCGGCTACCAGTTGATCGGCCGCACCGTCCCGATCTGGTCGGGTTACCGGCAGCACCGCCCGTTCGACGAGGGCAAACCCTGGATGTTCCGGTTCTTCGACCGCATCGTGTGGGAACCCGTCACCCCGGAGCGGTTGCGCGAGTACCGCGCGCAGGCGGTGGCCGGTCGGTTCGACGCGGAGATCTCCGACGGCACGTTCGCGTTCGCCGACCATCTGAAGTTCCTGCAGGACAACGCCGAATCCATCGCCGAGTTCGACGCCCGGCAGTCCGCGGCGTTCGAGACCGAGAAGTCGGCGTGGCGCGCGTCGGGCGAATTCGACCGTGTCGAACAGGTCACCGCACCCGAGCCGGCCGCGCGCGGCGACTTCCCGCCGGGCGCCGTCGTCGTCGAGGCGCCGATGGTCGGCAGCGTGTGGCGCGTCGAGGTCGAGGCCGGGCAGCGCGTCGAAGCGGGCCAGAACGCCGTGGTGCTCGAGGCGATGAAACTCGAGATGCCGGTCGCGTTCACCTCGCCGGGCACCGTCCTCGAAGTCCTCGTGTCACCGGGCGCGATCGTCGAACCGGGCACCCCTCTCGTCGTGATTGGAGCAGAAAACTGATGACTGTCGATGCCGTGAACCGAGGACAGGCCGCCCTGTCCCCCACCGCCCGGGTCGAGGACGCCTTCCGGCGGATCGCCGAGGTGGACCGCCCGGAGGTGTGGATCACCCTCCGGCCCGCCGAGGACGTCCACGCCGATGCCGTTGCCGTGCAGGCCCGTCTCGACGCCGGCGAGCACCTGCCCCTGGCCGGGAAGGTCGTGGCGGTCAAGGACAACATCGACGTCGCCGGACTCCCGACGTCGGCCGCGTGCCCCGAGTTCGCCTATCTCCCGGACGTCACCGCGAGTGCCGTGCGCCGCCTGGTCGACCAGGGCGCTGTCGTACTCGGGAAGACGAACCTCGACCAGTTCGCGACCGGACTGGTCGGGACACGCAGTCCGTACGGCGCCGTCCGGTGCTCGTGGGACCCCGAACGTGTGTCGGGCGGATCCAGCTCGGGTTCGGCGGTGGCCGTCGCCCTCGGCATCGCCGACATCGGAATCGGCACCGACACAGCGGGATCCGGCCGGGTCCCGGCGGCGTTCAACGGCCTCGTCGGAATCAAGGCGACACTCGGCGTCATCCCCGCCGACGGGGTCGTTCCGGCGTGCGTCGACTACGACTGCGTCACCGTCTTCGCCTCTGAACTCGACACGGCGGTGACTGCCGCCCGCATCATGTCTGGCCCCGCGACCGCGGACCCGCGCAGCCGTGCGTGGCCGTCCGACGTCCGGCTCGCCGCGCCCGCGCATGCACGCGTCGCGATTCCCACGGAAGCAAATCTCGCCCTGCTGACGCCGGAGTACCGCGCGGCGTTCGCCGACACGGTCGCGTCGTTGACGGACCGCGGGTACGCCGTCGAGGCGGTCGACATCTCCCCGCTGCTCGATGCCGCCCGGTTGCTGTACGACGGCGCCGTCGTCGCCGAGCGGTACACCGCCGTCGGGCAATTCCTCGACACGGCACCTGCGGGTGCCGATCCTGTGGTCACCGCCATCGTCGAGTCGGCGCGCAAGCCCGCGGGCCACGAGTTCGCCGCCGACCTCGACACGCTCACCCGCGTCAAGGCGCAGACGCGGGATCTGCTGGCCGGTTTCGACGGACTCCTGCTGCCCACCACCACCGAACACCCGACCATCGCTGCCGTGCAAGCGGATCCGATCGGCATCAACCGGCGGATGGGCACCTACACGAACTTCTGCAACCTGCTCGACATGGCGGCGGTCGCCGTCCCGGGTGTCCCGACCGCCGCCGGCGAACCGTTCGGGGTCATGTTCGTGGTGCCGGCGTTCGCCGATCAGGTGGCCGTCGACCTCGCCGCCCGGCTGCTCGGCGCGCCCGCGCCCACCCTCGTCGAGGAGGGGGTGGAACTGGCCGTGTTCGGCGCGCACCTGCGCGGGCAGCCCCTGCACTTCCAACTCGAGGACATCGGGGCACGCTACGTCGACACCGTCACCACCACCGACGCGTACCGGCTCACCGCGCTCGACACCACCCCGCCCAAGCCCGGCCTCGTCCGCCGCGGTCCCGGCGCGGGCTCCCCGATTTCCGGGGAACTGTTCCGCGTGTCCGCTGCGGGGCTGGGTAGCTTCCTCGCGGCGCTGCCCGCCCCGATGGCCCTGACGAGCGTCGAATTGTCCGACGGCCGCGCCGTGGTGGGCTTCAGCTGCACCCACGACGCGGTCGACGGGGCCACGGACATCACCGAGTTCGGCAGCTGGGTTGCCTATGCCGCTTCGCGCCCCGTGAGTACTTCTTAACCGCCGACGTTAAGAAGTACTCACGGCGAGGGCGGTGGCGGCAGGGGTCGAGTTGCGGCCGATCAACCTCTGCAGGTCGCCGCTCTCGGTGTCGAGAGCGCCGATGGCCACGCCCGCATCCGAATCGGCGAGCATACTCGCGATCGGTGCGGGCAGTCCGGCACCCTCGAGCGCCGCGGCGTACTCGGCCTGCGGAAGGTCCTTGTACGACACCGGCTTTCCGATGACGGAGGAGATGACGTCCGCCAGTTCGCTGTACGTCAGGCGCTCGTCGCCGCCGAGTTCGTAGACCTTGCCCGCCTGCCCGTCGGAGAGCAGGACGGCGGCGGCCGCCTCGGCGTAGTCCTTGCGGGCGGCAGCGGCGACGACACCGGTCCCGGCACTCCCGAACAGCGCACCGGTCTCGCCCGCCGCGGGAATGCTGCCGAGGTAGTTCTCCCAGTACCAGCCGTTGCGGAGCAGCGCGAAGTCGATCCCGGACTGTGCCAGCCGATCCTCGGTGGCGCGGTGTTCCACGGCCAGACCGATCGTGCTGTTCTGCGCGTCGAGAACGCTGGTGTAGGCGACGAAGCCGACCGCGGCGGCCTTCGCGGCATCGATCACGTTGGCGTGCTGGGCAACCCGCTGTCCGACCTCACTGCCGGAGACGAGCAGTAGCTTGTCGACGCCGGCGAATGCGGTCTCGAGCGCGGCGCGATCGCTGTAGTCGGCCTGCCGGACCTCGACTCCCCTGTCCGCGAGGTCTGCGGCCTTGGCCGGGGTGCGGACCACGGCGACGATGTCGGCGGCGGGTGTCCCCTTGTCGAGCAGTGCCTCGACGACGAGCCTGCCGAGGTGTCCGGTTGCTCCTGTGACGGCGATGGTCATGACGAACTCCTAGCGCGTAGTGGTGCGAGTTGACTGTTCAAGCTCACTTTCCATCATGCACTAATTTTTCGTAAGTGCAAATACTTCAGTAAGTGCTTCCTCTTCGTCGGATACACTGGACGCATGTCCGAGCCCGCTCACCCAACGCAGGAAAGTGAAGACCGCACCCTCGAAGCGGACGTCTTCGCACGCAACTGCGCGTCTCGCGAGACCCTGCAGACCGTCACCGGCCGCTGGGGTGTGCTCGCGCTCGCGGCACTGACCGAGGGAAACTACCGATTCAGCGCACTCCGCCGACGCGTCGACGGCGTCAGCGAACGCATGCTGTCGCAGACACTGCAAGCACTCGAACGAGACGGCCTCGTGGTTCGCGACGTGCTCGAGGCCATCCCGCCGAAGGTCGAATACAGCCTCACGCCGCTCGGCGCCGAGGTCGGTTCACGCCTGATCGACCTGATCGAACTGGTCGAATCGCGCGTACCCGACGTTCTGGCAGCGCAAGAAAGGTACGACGCCGGTCGCGGCGTCAGCTGAGTTCGTCGAGGTCGGACTCTTCGTCGACGATGTGGACCGCGGCCTCCTCCGCCGACGCCGCTCCCCCGTCGATTCCGATGTCGAAAGCAACGAGATCCTTCTCCTCGTCCTCCCCCACACCCTCGTTCTCGGCGAGAAGCCGCCCCGAACGCTGCCGTCCGACCTCGTTGTCATCGAGGATTTCCACGTTCTCGTCCTCCTCGAACGCCGGATCCGGTTCCTCCTCCGCGAGCCGCTGATCGAGGGTCTCGCCTTCGCGCTGCTCGGCCGCCGTCGTTCCGAACGCGTTCAGCCCGAGCGGCTTCTCCGGAGGCGAATACCCCTCGTCGAGAACGTCGTCCACACCTCGGTCGACCAACGTGTCCTCCGGCTGCAGCTGGTCTTCGTCGTCCAGGCTGTACTCGCCCTCGGATCCTTCTGGCGTGCTGTCCGGCATGGTCATCTTCCCCACGATGCCATCGCTGCGGGCAGTTCGCCATCGGATCGCGGAACGGATCCGCCCGGAAACGACGAGGACCCGCACAGAGACTGTGCGGGCCCTCGTCGGTGTTCGGGTCAGAAGTTGATCATGTGTCCGGCGAGGCCGTGGATGGCCTCCTGCAGGGCTTCGGACAGCGTGGGGTGCGTGTGCACGTTGCGGGCCAGCTCGTTGACGGTGAGGTCCCACTTCTGCGCGAGGGTGAGCTCGGGCAGCAGCTCGGAGACGTCGGGGCCGATGAGGTGTCCGCCGATCAGCTCGCCGTACTTCGTGTCGGCGATCAGCTTGACGAAGCCGGTGGCGTCGCCGAGGCCGTGTGCCTTGCCGTTGGCGGCGAACGGGAACGTCGCGACCTTGATGTCGTAGCCCTCGTCCTTGGCCTGCTGCTCGGTCAGACCGAAGCTGGCGACCTGCGGTTGGCAGAACGTCGCGCGCGGCATCATCCGGTAGTCCTCGATCGGCAGCGTCTCGGCGCCGGCGATCGTCTCGGCGGCCACCACGGCCTGCGCCTCGGCGACGTGCGCGAGCTGCAGCTTCATCGTGACGTCACCGATGGCGTAGATGTGCGGCACCGACGTCTGCATGGTGTCGGTGATGCCGATGGCGCCGCGGTCGGTGAGCTGCACGCCGGTCTTCTCGAGGCCGAAGCCCTCGACGCGGGGTGCGAACCCGACGGACTGCATCACCTTGTCGACGACGACCGACTCGGTCTCGCCGGACTTGTTGTTCTTGATCGAGACGGTGACCTTGGAGCCGTCGTCGTCGATGCTCTGCACGGCGGCGCCGGTGATGACCTTGACGCCGAGCTTCTTGTACTGCTTCTCGATTTCCTTGGAGACGTCCGCGTCCTCGTTGGGCAGCGCGCGGTCGAGGAACTCGACGATGGTGACGTCGACCCCGTAGTTCTTCAACACGTACCCGAACTCCATGCCGATCGCGCCGGCACCGACGATGAGGATCGAACCGGGCAGCTCCCGGGTCATGATCTGCTCTTCGTAAGTGACGACGTTCGTGCTCAGCTCGGTGCCGGGCAGCAGCTTGGTGGTGCTGCCGGTGGCGATGATCGCGTTGTCGAACGTGATCGTCTCGGTGCCGCCCTTGGTGAGCGCGACCTCGATGGTGTTGGCGTCGGTGAAGGTGCCCTTGCCGTCGTACTCGGGGATCTTGTTCTTCTTCATCAGGAAGTGGATGCCCTTGACGCGGCCCTCGGCAACCTTGCGGCTGCGGTCGAACGCGGCGCCGAAGTCGAAGGACGCCTCACCCGAGATGCCGAACAACTTGGCCTCTTTTGTGAAGAGATGCGCAAGTTCGGCATTGCGGAGAAGGGCCTTCGAGGGGATGCAGCCCACGTTCAGGCACACACCACCCCAGTACTTCTGCTCGATGATGGCAGTGCTCAGTCCGAGTTGTGCCGCGCGGATAGCAGCGACGTACCCACCGGGACCGGCTCCGAGGACAACGACGTCATAGTGTGAGGTCACGGTTGTTCAGGGTAGTCCCGTCCCGATTCGCTGTCTCCACGCGGTCGCGTTACCCGCGGGTAGCCTCATCCGTCACACCTTTCCCGCCGCGACCAGGCACGACACCGCCTGCAAGAATGGCGCCATGACGGATCCCTTCCTCTGGCTCGAAGATGTCACCGCGGAACGGTCACTCGACTGGGTGCGGGAACGCAACGCCCGCACGCTCGCCGAGTACACCGAGAACGCCGGGTTCTCCGCGCTGGAGAGCCGGATCCTGGACGTGCTCGACACGGACGACCGGATCCCCTACGCGGGCATGCGCGGCGAGTACCTGTACAACTTCTGGCGCGACGGCGAACACAAGCGCGGCATCTGGCGGCGCACCACCCTGGAGCAGTACCGCACCGACAACCCCGAGTGGGACGTCCTGCTCGACGTCGACGCACTCGCCGAACGGGAGGGCGAGAACTGGGTGTGGGCAGGCGCCAGCGTGCTGCGACCCGAGCAGTCACGTGCCCTGCTGTCGTTCTCGCGCGGCGGCGCCGACGCGTCCGTGGTGCGCGAATTCGACCTCGAGACGCGCGAATTCGTCGGCGGCGACCACGCATTCGACGTGCCCGAGGCGAAGACCAGCATCAGCTGGATCGACAAGGACACCGTGTACGTCGGGACCGACTTCGGCGAAGGCTCGATGACCGACTCCGGCTACCCGAGAATCGCGAAACGCTGGCATCGCGGCACCACGTTCACCGAGGCGGTCACCGTCTTCGAGGGCGAGACCACCGACGTGTCCGTCGGCGCGTCGTACGACGACACCCCCGGGTACGAGCGGCACTTCGTCGGCCGGTCGATGGACTTCTACAACTCCGAACGCTACGAACTGCTCCCCGACGGGTCGAAGGTCCGGATCGACACCCCGGACGACGCGGGTTCGTCCGTGTACCGCGAGTGGCTGACCATCCGTCCGCGCACCGACTGGGAGGTGAACGGCACCGTCTACCCGGCCGGGTCGCTGCTCGTCGCGAACTACGTCGACTTCCTCGCCGGGTCCCGCGAGCTGACGCCGCTGTTCACCCCGGACGAGCACACGTCCCTCGAACAGGGAACGTGGACCAGGAACCACCTCCTCCTCGTGCGACTGTCGGACGTGCAGACCAAGCTGTCGGTGCTCACGCCGAACGACACCGGGTGGGAGGAGAAGCCTCTCGACGGTGTCCCGGAACTCACGGCGAGCGGGATCATCAGCACCGACCCGCGCACCGGCGACGACTTCTTCGTCAACTCCAGCGGATTCACCACGCCTGCGACGCTGCTGTACGGCTCCGTCGGTGGTGCGCTCGAACCCGTCAAGCAGGCGCCCTCGTTCTTCGACGCGGACGGCATGTCGGTGTCGCAGCACTTCGCGGTGTCCGACGACGGAACCGAGATCCCCTATTTCGTGGTGCGCCGCGACGACGTGACCGGACCCTGCCCCACCATGCTGTACGGGTACGGCGGCTTCGAGAACTCGATGGTCCCCGGGTACAGCGGGTCGGTCGGGTTCGCATGGCTCGAACGCGGCGGCGCGTACGTGGTCGCGAACATCCGCGGCGGCGGCGAGTACGGCCCGTCGTGGCACACCCAGGCGGTGCGGGAGGGCAGGCACAAAGCGTTCGAGGACTTCGCCGCGGTCGCCCGCGACCTCGTGGCCCGGGGTATCACCACGTCGGAGCAGCTCGGAATCCAGGGCGGCAGCAACGGCGGGCTGCTCATGGGCGTCATGCTCACCCGCTACCCGGAACTGTTCGGCGCGATCGTGTGCCAGGTTCCGCTCCTCGACATGAAGCGGTACCACCTGCTGCTCGCCGGGGCGTCGTGGATGGCCGAGTACGGCGATCCGGACAACCCGGACGACTGGAAGTTCATCAGCGAGTACTCGCCGTATCAGAACACCGACGCGGCGGCGGACTACCCGCCGATCCTCGTCACCACCTCCACCCGCGACGACCGCGTCCATCCCGGGCATGCCCGCAAGATGGCGGCGCTGCTCGAAGAGCAGGGCCACGAGGTCTGGTACTACGAGAACATCGAGGGCGGGCACGGCGGGGCCGCGGACAACGCGCAGGCCGCGTTCAAATCGGCGCTCACGTTCACGTTCCTGTGGGAGCAGCTCACCCGTTGACCCCCACCTGTGAGTACTTCTCAACCGCCCGCGGTTAACAAGTACTCACAGGTCAGGTGTGGTCGTGGATCCAGTCGACGATCCGGTCGACGGTGCTCGCGGGCTCGCGGATCCACCCGTTGTGGCCGAGTGGTTGCGGCTGGTGCCACAGGGTGACGTCCGCGTTGGGGAGTTTCGCGAGGAGGTTCTTCGCCGCCGATTCCGGAGCCAGATCGTCCCCCTCGACGGTCACGGACAGCACCGGCAGTTTCAGCCGGGCGATGCGTTCCTCGTAATCGATGTCGGCGCCGTCGGGTTCGATCCTGCCGGTGCGGGCGAATCGCGACCAATCAGTGATCAGCACCTTCGACTGCCGCCCGAACCCGCCGATATCCAGTTTGTCGCCTGGCCAGAACCCGGCCAGGTTGGCGGTCATCGACATCGCCGCGGCGCCGACGAGCATCCGCGGGGCATGGATCCCGGGGAACCCGCGGTGATACGGCGACCCGGACGCGACGAGCACGATCCCGCCGAGCCGGCCCCGGATCCGTGCCCCGTACATCACACCGAGCTGACCGCCCATGCTGTGCCCCAGCAGGAACGGCGTCGCCGCAGGAAAACGCTCGCGCACCACTTCGAAGATCGCGGGAAAGTCGAGGGCCACCAGTTCGTGGTAGCCGTACGTGCTGTCGCTGCTCGGGCGGGGGCGACTGTCGCCCTGGCCGCGGAGTTCGCCGATCGCCGCGTTGAATCCCCGGGACACGAGTTCCTCGGCGAAGGGTTCGTAGTAGCCGGCGGGAATTCCCAGTCCGGGAAACACCACGATCACGGGGGCGTCGTCCGGGCCGGGAAACAGGCGAACCGGAGTAGTGGTTCCGTCGGGCATCTGGATCGGTACTGTCTCCACTTCGTCAGACTAGACGGCTCGACCCCCGCAGATCCGGGATCTGCGGGGGTCGATTCTGTTCCGAGACCGGACGCTACAGGCCGATCGACGCGGCGAGCATCGGCCACGACTTGTGCAGGTCTTCCTGCCAGTAGGTCCAGGAGTGGGTGCCGGTGGGCCGGAAGTCGAACGTCGCGGGAATCTGCAGTTCGTTCAGTCTGTCCGCCAGCGCGTGGGTGCACTGGTTGGTGGCGGCCTCGATGGCGCCGCCGACGAGGATCTGGTTGGCGAGCGTCCCGACGTCGCCGTTGATTCCCGGTGCGTTCAGCTGATCGCCCGCCCCGGGCAGCCCGGATCCGTTGCTGACATAGATGTCGAGTCCGCGCAGCTTCTCCGCGTTGATGTACGGGTCGTTGGCGGCCCACCCCGGACCGTCTTCAGGACCCCACATGTTGGAGGTGTCGCCGCCGCCGCGACCCTCGACGACCATACGTACGTACGCGCGACCGGGGTCGGTACTGGTCATCGCGCACCCGCTGTAGGCGCCGACGCTCTGGTACAGGTCGGGCGCCGACTGCGCCAGGCTCAGCACGGAGCTACCGGCCATCGAGATGCCGGCGATCGAGTTGACGCCGTTGGTGTCGAACGCGGAGTCGACGATCGGCGGAAGTTCCTGCGTGAGGAACGTCGTCCACTTGTTGTTGCCCAGTTCCGGGTCGGTCTGCTCCCAGTCGGTGTAGTAACTGAACGCGCCCTCCATGGGCGTGACGACGTTGACGTTCTTGTCGGCGAAGAAGTCGACGACGTCGGTCCGGGCCTGCCACGTGGCGGAGTCCTCGCCGCCGCCCGCACCGTTGAGCAGGTAGAGCGTCGGCCTCGGCGCGCTCGTGTCCGCGGGGGTGATCACCCGCAGCGGAATCTCGCGGTCCATGGAGGCCGAGTACACGTGAATGGTCGACTGCCGGTCGTCGATCGGGTCGGTGCTCACCAGGTGGGAGCCGCCGGCCGCGACAGTGGCGTCTTCGGCGGGATCTGCGGAAGCGGACGCCTGGACCCCGAGGCAGGGAGTGGCCGTCGTCAGAGCGACCGCGAGCGCCAAGCGCACCCCGTACCTACCCGCTGCAGTGCGGTTGACCATCGTTCTCCTTCGCTGCGACGTGGCCTGCCCGACTCCGTAGAGGCGAGAGCTGGAGCCCACATGATGTCATGCGAACTCCAGCTCTCGTTCAGAAGTGGGGTCGAAACGGGTGCCCCTATCCTTCGACGGACCCGAGGAAGCCGATGAGGGTGGTGAGCGCGTCGAGCAAGGACGTAATGACGGTCGACATATTTTTTACTCCTTTTGTCGATTCAGCGGATTCGATATCCCCCACCTTCAGGGGCTTCGTCATTTGTACCCGAGTTTCCGCGCCGAATAAGCACGAAGTGGTAAACATTTGCGATCGTTGACTTAACGAAGAACTGATGTTCAGACACCGGCTAATCCCCAATTTACCTCCGAAACATGCTGCACCACCAGGAGTTATGCCGAGACCTCGACTCCCGGGTTCCCGTTCCCGTAATCGAAGAGCGACAGAACATACTTCGCTTCACCGTTTCCGGACATTTGCTTGTCGCTCCGCTTGAATTTCCCGCCGAAGAAACGGCGAGTTGGCGAATTTCGCACATCTCTTCTTTGGCCGTGGTACACGCATCTCATTTATCCCGAAAAATGGATGATGCAAACAAAATTTTTCAGTATTACATCAATTCGACCCGAAGTGTGGGATTTCTAGTTCTTCGGCGCGTCGTCACTGCTCAGGGTGAAAGACCAGGGTCGAGATCCGGGAACATCCCGATGTGCCGGCACGTCCGGCCGAACAGACTGGACGCATGACATTCGACAGCAACACTCCCCGCCAGTTCACCCGTTCCGACAGCCAGAAGATGCTCGCAGGCGTCTGCGGCGGCATCGCCGAATACTTCTCGGTGGACGTCAACCTCGTCCGCTTGCTCACCGTGGTGGCCACTCTGGTCACCGGCGGCACCGCTGCCCTCGTCTACCTCGCCGCCTGGATGCTGATGCCTGCCGGACACTGAGACGAGAACACAACCCCGAAAAGCACTGTGGCCGTGAAACGGACCCGGCAAACGACGCACAGACGAGAAAGAGCCCGGGACACCAGTTGGTGTCCCGGGCTCTTTCGGAGCACTTCGTGCCCGTGCGCGGTGAACGAGCCCGAGGACTCCTCAGCCACGCACGGTAGGCGTAGCCGCCTTTAGAAGTCCATACCGCCCATGCCGCCGGTCGGGTCGCCCACGGGCGCTCCGGCCTTCTCCGGCTTGTCGGCGACGACGGCCTCGGTGGTCAGGAACAGAGCCGCGATGGACGCTGCGTTCTGCAGCGCGGAGCGGGTGACCTTGACCGGGTCGTTGATGCCGGCTTCGAGCAGGTCGCCGTACTCGTTGGTCGAGGCGTTGAGGCCGTGACCTGCGGGCAGGTTGCGAACCTTCTCGGCAACGACGCCGGGCTCGAGGCCCGCGTTGAAGGCGATCTGCTTCAGCGGAGCTTCGAGGGCGACGCGAACGATGTTCGCACCGGTGGCCTCGTCACCTTCGAGCTTCAGGTCGTCCAGTGCGGGAGCCGACTGCAGCAGAGCCACGCCACCACCGGCGACGATGCCCTCTTCGACGGCAGCCTTGGCGTTACGCACGGCATCTTCGATGCGGTGCTTGCGCTCCTTGAGCTCCACCTCGGTGGCAGCGCCGGCCTTGATGACTGCAACGCCACCGGCCAGCTTGGCCAGACGCTCCTGCAGCTTCTCGCGGTCGTAGTCCGAGTCGCTGTTCTCGATCTCGGCGCGGATCTGGGACACGCGACCGGCGATGGCCTCGGGGTCTCCCGCGCCTTCGACGATGGTGGTCTCGTCCTTGGTGATGACGACCTTGCGTGCCTGGCCGAGCAGCTCGAGTCCGGCGGTCTCCAGGGAGAGGCCGACCTCTTCGCTGACGACCTCGCCACCGGTGAGGATGGCGATGTCGGCGAGCTGAGCCTTGCGACGGTCACCGAAGCCGGGAGCCTTGACGGCCACGGACTTGAAGGTGCCACGGATCTTGTTGACCACCAGGGTGGACAGGGCTTCGCCCTCGACGTCCTCGGCGATGATGACCAGCGGCTTGCCGGACTGGATGACCTTCTCCAGCAGCGGCAGCAGGTCCTTGACCGTGGAGATCTTGGAGCTCACGAGCAGGATGTACGCGTCCTCGAGGACGGCTTCCTGACGCTCCGGGTCGGTGGCGAAGTACGCCGAGATGTAGCCCTTGTCGAAGCGCATGCCCTCGGTGAGCTCGAGCTGCAGGCCGAAGGTGTTGGACTCCTCGACCGTGATGACGCCTTCCTTGCCGACCTTGTCCATGGCCTCGGCGATGAGCTCGCCGATGGACGGGTCGCCTGCGGAGATACCAGCGGTAGCAGCGATCTGCTCCTTGGTGTCGATCTCCTTGGCGGTCTCGAGCAGACGCACGGTGACGGCCTCGACGGCCTTCTCGATGCCGCGCTTCAGACCCAGCGGGTTGGCGCCGGCAGCGACGTTGCGGAGGCCCTCACGGACGAGAGCCTGGGCGAGAACGGTAGCGGTGGTGGTTCCGTCGCCGGCGACGTCGTCAGTCTTCTTGGCGACCTCCTTGACCAGCTCGGCACCGATCTTCTCGTAGGGGTCCTCGAGCTCGATCTCCTTGGCGATGGACACGCCATCGTTGGTGATCGTGGGGGCGCCCCACTTCTTCTCGAGCACGACGTTGCGACCCTTGGGGCCCAACGTCACCTTGACTGCGTCGGCGAGGGCGTTGAGTCCCCGCTCGAGGCCGCGACGGGCCTCTTCGTCGAACGCGATGATCTTGGCCATTGCGAAGTGATCCTCCGGATTGGGGGTGACACACAAGGCGACCGCTAGTCGGGTCGCCTCATTTACGCCTTCGGCCGAGTTCGGTGCCCGCGACGGACGACCAGGGGTGTCTGTGGTTCCCGGTCTCACCGTCCCGACCTGGCACTCACCCGCGGCGAGTGCCAAGTGCATTTTTAGCACTCGAACAGGGTGAGTGCAAGGTCGGGACGGAAGCGCTGCGCCGGGGCGATCAGCGCATCGCGCAGACCTGACCGGTGTTCAGGTTGAAGGCGAGAGACAGCGCGCCGACGCAGTCCACGCCGTTCGCGTCGGCCGTCGCACCCGAACCCCAGCCCGCGATCGCGACGGTGGTCGTGCCGTCGGCCGCACCGGAACGGGCGATGCCGCCGCCGAGCGAGACCGCGTACGCCTGACCCGAGCCCGTCGACGCACCGAGCGACGTTCCGTACCCGTTGGCGTACGTGGTGGCGCCGCTGTGCCCGTTGGCGACGCTCACCGCGGTGCCGCTGTCCGCGGCCATCGCGTGGGCGGTGCCGGCCTCGGTCGCCTTGGCGCCGCAGCTCGCGGTGTCCGACACCTGGACGTCGTTGGCCGACGGCGGGGAGACGCAGTTGACGGGGGCGGCACCGGCGACACCTGCGCCTGCCACCGAGATTCCCGCCGCGACGCCCAGACCCACGGCCATCGCCGCTCCCACACGTGCCAGCCGTCGGCCGAAGAGAGACGAGATACGAGTACGCGATGCCGAGGCGGTCGAGGTGACGGGGGTGGAGACAGCGAGCATGGAAGCTCCTTCTGGGAACGTCGAATTGGAGGATTCGCCGCGAGAGTACCCGCTCCGGGCCGGTTAGTCCCGGACCCCGCTCAGGCGAGTTCGTCGAGGAGCTTCGGCAGCTGCGCGACGGAGTCGACGACGTGGTCCGGTCGCTGCGCGGCGAGGTCCAGAATCGACTGGCGGAACTTGCCCGTCCGCACCAGCACACCGATGAGTCCCACGCGCTGCGCAGCCAGGACGTCACCCGTCAGATCGTCGCCGACCATCATCGTCACGTCCGGTCCCGTGCCCATCAGATCGGTGGCGGTGAGGAACGCGGCGAGCGACGGCTTGCCCACCGACACGACGTTGGTTCCCGCGACCTCCTCCATCCCGGGGAGGTAGGTGCCCGTGTCGATGCGCAGCCCGTCGTGGGTGGCCCACGTGGTGCCCCGGTGCATCGCCACGACGGGGACGCCGTCGAGCATCAACTCGACCACGCGGCTGAGTGCGGCGTGGGTGAATTCGGGCCCGGCGCCGCCGAGGATCACCACTTCCGGGTTGTCGTCGTCCAGTTCGATCCCGGACAGATCGGCGGTGATGTCGCCGCTGTTGAGGACCCAGGCCCGCGACCCGGGATAGGTCGACCGGACGTACTCGGCGGTGAGCCGGGCCGCGGTGACGATCTCGTCGGAGTCGGCTTCGATGCCCGCCGACCGGAGGCCGTCGGCGACCTCGTCGCACGTCCTCGACGTCGTGTTGGTGAGGTACGCGCACGCGAGTCCGCGCTCGCGCACCTCCCGCACCGCGGCGGCGGCGCCGTCGATCGGATGCCACGAAGTAACGAGCACACCGTCTATATCGAGCAGGACACCCTCGACCCCAGCCATGACAGGAGCCTATCCCGGCGTCACTGCCGAGTCCGGCAGACGAGGACGGGGCAGGGAGCGTGATGCACGAGATTCTGGCTGACGGATCCGAGCAGGGCACCCATCACCTTGCCCCGGCCGTGGCTTCCGACGACCAGCAGTTGCGCGGTCGCCGCGTGCCGCAGCAGGACGTCGGCGGACGCGCCCTGTGTCGTCACCTCGGTCACCGGTACGTCGGGATATTCGTCGCGGGTCCCGGCGAGGCATTCGGACACGACGGCCTTCTCCCCTTCTTCGTACGCGGCCCAGTCGACGTACTTGGACGCGTGCGCGAGTCCGTGCTGCTTCTCCCCGCTCCACGCGTGCACCGCGTCCAGACCGACCCCGAACGCGGACGCGAGCGCGAACGCCTCCTCGACGGCTTTCTCACTGACCTGGCTGCCGTCCACGCCGACGACGATCGGGCGGGCGTCCGGTGATTCCGGCGCAGGCTCTCCCCGGACCACCGCGACCGGGCTGTGCGCGTGGTTGACCGTCCGGAGGACCGTGGATCCGAGGAGATAGTCGGTGACCGCACCCGCACCCTGCGCGCCGACCGCGACGATCCGCGCCGCCCGGGACAGCTCGATCAGGTGGGACGCCGCGGTCCCGGATCGGACGTCGCGCTCGACGGCGAGTCCGGGTTGATCCTGCAGGGCGACGGCGGTGGCGGCGTCGAGCATCGAGTTGCCGTCCTCACGCAGTTCCTGGATGAACTGGGCGTCGATCATCATCGCGGTGCCGTTGTAGAACGTGGCCTCGTCCGGGTACGTGTGGGCGAGCAGGAGCGGGGCTCCGAGCCGGACCGCCGTGCCCGCGGCCCAGCGCGCCGCGTCGAGCGCGGCCCGGGACCCGTCGATACCGACGACGACGGGTGCCCCTGCGTGTTCGCTCATATCTCTCTCCCTCTACGGCTCGAGAACTGCTGCACCGCTGAACTTTCCGCCTGCCAGGTCCCGGAGGGCCCGATCGGCGCGGTCGAGTGGGTACGGGTGGGTGTCGATGCTCAGCCGGTGTTCCGCTGCGATGCGCAGGAATTCGACGGAATCCGAACGGGTGTTGGCGGTGACGCTGCGGATCTGCCGTTCCCGGAACAGGTGCCGCTGGTACTCGAGCGCGGGAATGTCGGTGAGGTGGATTCCGGCGACGGCGAGGGTGCCGCCGTCGGCGAGCGCCTCCATCGCGACGGGCACCAGGTCGCCGACCGGGGCGAACAGGATCGCGGAGTCGAGGGGCTCCGGCGGTGTGTCGCGCACGCCCTGCACGGACGTCGCCCCGAGTCGTTCCGCCAATGCCCGGGCCTCCGCCCCTCGCGTCATGACGTGCACCCGGGCGCCGCGCGTCGACGCGACCTGGGCGGTGAGGTGCGCGCTGCCGCCGAACCCGTAGATGCCGAGCGCGCCGCCGACGGGGACCGCGGCGCGCTCGAGTGCCCGGTAGCCGATGATCCCGGCGCACAGCAGCGGGGCGAGTTCGGTGTCCGTGTACCCCGCCGGCAGGTGCAGCGCGTAGTCGGCCGGGACCGTCGCGAATTCGGCGTACCCGCCGTCCGCGTCCCATCCCGTGTACTGCGACTGCCTGCACAGGTTCTCCGCGCCGCGCAGGCAGGCCGCGCACTGTCCGCACGTGCGCCGCAGCCAGGCGATGCCCACCCGGTCCCCGACGGCGAACGATTCGGTCACCGAATCCCCCAGTGCGGCAACCTCCCCCACCACCTCGTGGCCGGGAATCACCCGGGGCCGGTGCACGGGAAGATCCCCCTCGGTCACGTGCAGGTCGGTGCGGCACACTCCGCACGCCAGAACCTTCACGAGAAGTTCGCCCGGCCCCGGCTCGGGTATGGGCTCGCTCGCCCGTTCCAGCGGGTGGCCCGCGACAGGACCCGGAGCGACCACGCGCCACGCGGTCATCGTTCCGGTTCCGCCCTGCGTCGCCGCCATACCCCCACAATGCCCGTGACGGGTGGCCACCGCCAGGACCCGGAGGGCCGTGTCTCGACGACACGGGACCGCGGCGAAGACCCGGCCGGACCGCGGCCGGCAACTAGGCTCGCACCCATGGACCTGCGCGGTGAAGACCTGTTCACGGTGGCGGGGTCGCTGGCCGAGCTGATCGGGGCCCCGATCACGATCGAGGACGAGAACTCGACCGTCCTGGCTTATTCGAGCGGCGAGCAGGCCGTGGACCAAGCGCGCATCGAGACCATCCTGGGACGGCAGGTGCCCGGGAAGTACCGGCAACTCCTCGAGGATGCGGGCGTCTTCGAGCGCCTGCACCGGGACACCGACGTCTTCTACGTGGACATGGGACTGCCGGACATGACTCCCCGCGCGGTGATCGCGGTGCGGGACGCGGGACGGTCGGTCGGGTCGATCTGGGCGGCGATGACGTCAGCCCCCACCCCGGAACAGGAATCGATCCTGCGGTCCGCGGTCCCGGTCGTCGCCGAGCACATCGCGGCGGAGCGGGAACGGGTGGACGTGACGCGCCGGATGCAAGTCGACCGCGTCCGCGCGCTGATCAACGGCGGCGAGCCCGCCTTCCGTGCCGCCGACGACCTCCGGCTGGAGGGACGGCTGACGGTCGCGGCGGCCGCCCCCGTCGCGATCGGGCGCCCGCTGCCCTCCGGTCTGCTCGCCTCCCTCGGCCTGTACCTCGACACACTGGCGGTCGATTCGGTGGCCGCGCAGCTCGACGACGTCATCTACGTGGTCATCGCCGCGTCGGAGAAGGACGTCCGGCGCCTCGCCGAGGACTTCCTCGGCCGCGCCCGCAGCGGGGCAACATTCGTGGTCGCCGTCGGACGCGAGGTGAGCACGGCCAGCCAGGCACACCTGTCGCGCGGGGACGCCGACCGGGTGCTCACCGTGCTGCAGCACTCCCGGTCCGGTGGTGTCGCCGGGACGATGCGGGACAGTCTCGCGTCCGTGCTGGCGTTGCGCGTCGCCGACATCTTCGACGGCCTGGGCGAGCTCACCCCGCTCGCCGCGCTCACCCGGCACGACGAGCAGCACGGCACCGATCTCGTCGCCACCGCCCGCGCCTTCCTGGCGCACGGCGGCGACGTCGCCGATGCCGCCGCCGCGCTGCGCGTGCACCCCAACACGCTGAGGAATCGGCTGCGGCGCTGCGTCGACTCGTGCGACGTGGACCTGACCGACGCGGACACCCGGCTCATCCTGATGCTGCACCTGAAGCTGACGGGACTGCGGGATTGGTGACCGCTGGGGGATTTGTGACCCCTGGCCGATTGCACAGGGGGCGCTGTCCGGGATTGGCCGAACGGCTACTGCCCCGGCTCCGTCGCCCGCCGATGATGGAGTCATGAGCACAGTGCAGCGCCCTGACCATGTCGCGATCGTCGGAGCAGGCGTCGTCGGATTGTCCACGGCGTGGTTCCTCCAGGAGCGTGGTGTGCGCGTCACCGTCGTCGACCGTGCGGGTGTCGCGGCGGATGCGTCCTGGGGCAATGCAGGTTGGCTCGCACCGGCGTTGACGCTGCCGCTGCCCGAACCGGCCGTGCTGCGGTACGGCCTGCGCGCGATGCTGAATCCGTCCTCGCCGGTCTATGTGCCGTTCACGACCGATCTGCGGTTGGTGCGTTTCCTCGTCGGCTTCGCCCGGCACTGCACGCCCTCCCGGTGGGCGGACGCGATGAAGGTGTACGCCGAGGTCAACCGGATCTCCCTGGGCGCCTACGACGAACTCGCGGACGGCGGCGTCCGGGAGCACACGCATCTCGCCGACCCGTTCCTCACCGCGTTCAAGTCGGACGAGGACCGGCAAGCGCTCGTCGACGAGTTCCGCCACGTCGAGGCCGCGGGCGGCGGGGTCGAGTACGACCGCGTCGACCGGGACGAGATCCACTCTCTCGAGCCGAGTCTCGGCGACGGCGTGCACTCCGGTCTGCGGCTGCGCAACCAGCGTTTCATCGACCCGCCGCGTTTCGTGCATTCGCTCGCCGACGCCGTCCGCGCCCGGGGCGGCGAGATCAGGTCCGGCTTCGACGTCGCGACGGTGCAGGATCAGGGGCAGTCGGGCGTCCGGCTGGTCGCGGCTTCCGGCGACACGGTGACCGCCGATTCCGTCGTCCTCGCGGGCGGCGCACACCTCAATACTCTCGCCCGCCCGTTCGGTGTCCGCGCCCTGGTACAGGCCGGCCGCGGGTACAGCTTCAGCGTCCAGCCCGAGCAGATGCCGAAGAACCCCATCTACTTCCCCACCCAGCGCGTGGCGTGCACCCCACTGCACGACCGTTTCCGCGTCGCCGGGATGATGGAATTCCGCAGTCCCGACGCACCTCTCGACCCGCGCCGGGTGCAGGCGATCATCGCGGCCGCGACGCCCATGTTCACCGGCATCGACTGGGAATCGCGGCGGGAGGAGTGGGTCGGATCCCGGCCCTGCACCACCGACGGACTTCCGCTCGTCGGCGCCACCCGCTCCCCCCGTGTGCACGTGGCGGGCGGCCACGGCATGTGGGGCATCGCCCTGGGTCCGCTCACCGGACGCATGATGGCCGACTCCATGACCGGGGGCGAGGTTCCCGCCGTCATGCGGCATTTCGACCCGCTGCGCTGAACCCGGCTCAGGACCGGGCCGCCCAGAATCTGCGCAGTTCGACGACGAGTTCGCGCGAACGCTCGTCGGGGAAGAACAGCTTGCCACCCCGGATCTCCACGACTTCCCGCGCTCCCGGAATGAGATCGCGGAGCCGGTAGGCCCACGGGGTCCGGAAGAACAGGTCTCCCGTGCCCCACACGATGAGCGTGGGCACCGCGAGCGCCGCGAGGTCCGGCTCGACCGCGAGCAGATCGCGCGGATTCAGAGACGCGATCCAGCGCTGGAAGAGCAACGCGCGGTCGCGGGTGCCGAGCAGCGGCTCGACGTACGCCGCGACGACCTCTTCCGGCAGCGAACGCACGTTCTGATACCCGGTGCCGTACAACAGCTTACGAGCCCTCTTCACCTTCCGCGTCAACGGCGGCAGAATGCGGGCGAGTAGTCCGGCCCGGGCCAGCAACACGGCCGGCAGGAATGCCTTCGGCGGCACGTTGTCGTGGGTGTCGCAGTTCGTCAGCGTCAGCGTCGACAACCGGTCGGGGTGCCGGGCGGCGTAGATCTGCGCGACCGCGCCGCCGGTGTCGTTGGCGACCACGTCGACCTTCTCCAAACCCAGCGCGTCGCAGGTGGCCGCGACGACGTCGGCCAGTGCGCCCAGCGTGAAGTCCTGATCGGGTGCGGCGGGGGTGCGACCGTGCAGCGGGAGGTCCAGGGCGATGCACCGTCGTTCGTCCTCGAGTTGACGGATCACGTTGCGCCACAGGTAGCCGGACGTCCCGACGCCGTGAATGAAGAACGCCACACGGCCGGCGCCGGAATCGAGGTAGCTGACCGGTCCACGGTCGGTGTCGACGGTCTTCCGGCGTGTGTCGAACTCCGCGAGAGTCATGCGGACCATCTCCTGCAGTCCACGGTAGTCGCAAGACTCGAGACTTGACTTGCTCTCGGCCGTGAACGACCGAGATTCCCCTCGAGACTCACGTCCCGAGGTTCCTGTTTCACCGACAGTCGCCTCCCCACACTTTAGGTGCGGGGTGGTCTCACACCGTCTCCGCAGGCTGCCACCGCCAGTCCGACGGCCAAAATGTTCCTCGCCGCGTTCACATCCCGGTCGTGGACGGCGCCGCATCGGCACGTCCACTCCCGCACATTCAGCGGCATCGCCGAGGCGACCTCCCCGCACACCGAGCAGGTCTTCGACGACGGATGAAACCGGTCGACCGCCACCACCCGCCGCCCGTACCAGTCGGCCTTGTACTCGAGCATCGACCGGAACTCGGACCAACCCGCATCCGAGATCGCCCGAGACAACGACCGATTCTTGACCATGTTCCGCACACTCAGATCCTCGATGGCGATCACTTGGTTTTCGCGCACCAGTCGAGTGGAGAGTTTGTGCAGATAATCGCGGCGCCGATCGGCGATCCGGCCATGAATCTTCGCGACCTTCAGTCGGGCCTTGGCCCGGTTCCGGGATCCCTTCTGCTTCTTGGCCAGCGTCCGCTGCGCCTTCGCCAACCGCGCACGGTCCGTGCGTTCATGGCGCGGGTTGGTGATCTTCTCCCCCGTCGACAGCGTGTACAGGCTGGTGATCCCGGCATCGAGCCCGACCACCCGATCGGTCGGCTCGAGTTCGGTGATCGTGTCCTCGACGAGGATCGAAATGTGGTACTGACCACGAGCATTACGCGACACCGTCACCTGCGACGGCACGGCCCCCTCCGGCAGCGGCCTCGACCACCGAATATCCAGGGGTTCGGCCTGCTTGGCCAACCGGAGCTGCCCGCCGCGGTAGGTGAAGCAGTTCGAATAGTAGGTCGCCGAATCCTTCGACTGGCCCTTCCTCTTGAACTGCGGGTAGCGGGACTGCCCGCGCCAGAACCTCTCGAACGCACCCTGCAACTGCCGCAGAGACTCCTGCAACGGCCCCTTCGACGGCTCCGCCAACCACTCCGTCTCGGTGTCCCGTTTCCATCCGGTGAGCATCTTCGAGGTATCCGCATAGGTGACCCGCCGCTGCTCCTGCGACCACGCCCGCGACCGCTCCGCCAACGCCCGGTTGTAGACATACCGGGTGCACCCGAACGTCCGAGCAAGCTGTTCCGCCTGCACCGCAGTCGGATAGAAACGAAACTTGAACGCCCGCTTCACCACCCTCCCCGCCATGACCGAAGACACTAGCCCCACAGTCCGACACAACCAGATCAGCTATCCCGGACCTGAAGGACCGGGTGTGCGCCGAAAGACTCACGGATCAACAGCGTCAGTCCAGCCGGCCCACCACCGCCTCCGCGCTCGCGACCAGCGCACCGGAGGCGGCGAGGGCGACTGCGGCCTCGATCTCCGGCGCGAGGTGACGGTCGGTTCCCGGTCCGGCGACGTGCTCGCGGATCGTGTCCCGCACCGCCCCCGTCGCCGGTGACGGTGCGAGCGGGGCCCGCAGGTCGAGCGCGCGAGCAGCCGTCAGCGCCTCGACGGCGAGGACCCGGGTGAGCCCGTCGATCGCCCGGCGCAGCTTCCGGGCGGCGGACCACCCCATCGACACGTGGTCCTCCTGCATCGCCGACGACGGAATCGAGTCGACACTCGCCGGCGCCGCCAGCCGCTTCAGTTCCGACACGATCGCGGCCTGCGTGTACTGGGCGATCATGTGGCCGCTGTCCACCCCCGGATCGTCGGCCAGGAACGGCGGCAGCCCGTGGTTGCGGGCGACGTCGAGGAACCGGTCGGTGCGGCGCTCGCTCATGCTCGCGACGTCCGCGACGACGATGGCCAGGAAGTCCAGGACGTACCCGACCGGCGCCCCGTGGAAATTGCCGTTCGACTCCACCCGGCCGTCGAGCGTGACCACCGGGTTGTCGACGGCGCTCGCCAGTTCCCACGACGCCACCCGCTCGGCGTGCGCGAGCGTGTCCCGCGCGGCGCCCGCGACCTGCGGCGCGCACCGCAACGAGTAGGCGTCCTGCACCACGGTGCAACTCGGGTTGGCGTGGCTCTGCACGATCTCGGAGCCGGCGAGCAGGCGGACCATGTTCGCGGCGGCGCGGGCCTGGCCGGGGTGGGGCCGCAGCGCCTGCAGGTCGGGGGCGAACACCTTGTCGGTGCCGAGCAGCCCCTCGACGCTCATCGCCGCCGTGACGTCGGCCAGCCGCAGGAGCGCGTGCAGGTCCTCGCACGCCAGCACCAGCATGCCGAGCATTCCGTCGGTGCCGTTGATGAGGGCGAGACCCTCCTTCTCCTCGAGGACCACCGGCACGATCCCGGCCGAGGACAACGCTGCCGCGGCCGGCATGAGGGCGCCGTCCGCGTCCCGCACCGTGCCCTCGCCGATCACCGCGAGCGCGACGTGGGCCAGCGGCGCCAGATCACCGGAGCACCCGAGGCTGCCGTACTCGTGCACCACCGGAGTGATCCCCGCCGACAGCAGCGAGGCGTAGACCTGCGCGACTTCCGGCCGGGCGCCGGTCCTGCCGGTGGCGAGGGTCGACAGTCGGAGCAGCATCAGAGCGCGCACCACCTCGCGTTCCACCTCGGGCCCGTTTCCGGCGGCGTGCGAGCGGACGAGACTGCGCTGCAGTTGCGTGCGCAGGGCAGAGGGAATGTGCCTTGTGGCGAGGGCCCCGAACCCCGTCGAGATGCCGTAGACGGGCTTCGGGTCCGCGGCCAGCGCCTCGATGCGCTTGCGGGTCTCCGCCATCGCCGACATCGCGTCGCGCGAGATCCGCACGGGCGCGCCGTGGCGCGCCACCCGGATCACTTCTTCGGCGGAGACCGCACCGGTTCCGACCACGACACACTCTTCGGCTCCCACAACCCCAGTCTCCCCCGCGTCCGGGCGGAGAGTGACGGGATTGCGGGAGCCTCGACCGTGTCTACAACCGGCCGCGTAGAGCTTCCTCGATTTCGCGTGGCGTCATCAGACGTTCGAGTTTTTCACTCGGCCACGAGGACGGACGTCCTTGCAATCGGGCTGATTCGAGTAGAGGGAGAGGGCTGCGGTCCCACCGCAGGATCGAATGAACATTCACTACCGATCACTTCCGAACACCGACTCGACAACTTTCCAATTTGCGCCATTGCATCGGCGACAGTTCGTCGCACTATTGACTCATTGCCAATCGTGCCCCTTTGGTTACACGGTTTCGATGAGGCGCGCGGAAGTGCTGGAAAACTGCAGGCCGGGCCACGTTTCAGTGACCTACCGCACAGCTCTCCGGCCACAGGGCCTACCATGACGCAAAAGTAATTGTTACCTTACGTACCACCTTCCCTGACTGGAGACAGCCGATGGCAACCACCCTCGAAGCAAGCATCGACATCGACGCGACCCCGCAAGACGTGTGGGCGGTCGTCTCGGATCTGAAGCGGATGGGCGAATGGAGCCCCCAGTGCCGCAAGATGCGCGTCCTCGGCGGCGTCGTCGAAGAGGGCACGAAAACCGTCAACATCAACCGCAAGGGCTTCCTCGTGTGGCCGACCACGTCGAAGGTCGTGAAGTTCCAGCCCAACAAGGCCATCGCCTTCCGGATCCTCGAGAACCGCACGATCTGGTCGTACGAACTCGAGCCGACCGCAAGCGGGACCAAGGTCATCGAGCGCCGCGAAGCCCCGACCGGCACGTCCAAGGTGTCGCAGTTCCTCGTCAAGACCGTCCTCGGCGGCAACGAAGACTTCGAGGTCGACCTCGTCAACGGCATGAACACCACCCTCGCCCGGATCAAGTCGGCGGCCGAGGGCAAGTAGCCGGGTTGACCCTCGACCTGGTCGAGGCCTCAGCGTGGTCCGCATGGACACACCGGACGCCGTCATGGCGAGGATCTCGCAGGGGCAGGAACGGGCAGTGGCGGGTGACCGGGAGGGCGCCCGGCGCATCTTCGACGAGGTGTGGGACGCCCTCCAGGGGTCCGGCGACACCACGCCGGACCCGCTGCACGTCGTCACGCTGGCCCACTACATGGCGGACGTCCAGACCGACCCCGCCGAGGAGTTGCGCTGGGACCTGCGAGCCCTCGGCGCCGCCGACTCGCTGACCGACGACCGGGCGCGGGAACATCACTCGTCGCTGTCGGTCGCGGGTTTCTACCCGTCGCTGCACCTCAACGTGGCGGCCGCTCATCACGCCCTCGGCCAGTCGTCCGAGGCGCGCCACCATCTCGATCGGGCAGCGCAGAGCTGCGACCACCTCGCCGACGACGGCTACGGACGGATGATCCGCGGCGCCGTCACCCGGCTCCGCGCCGAACTGGACGTGACTGTCGGACCGCCGGGGCAGAGTGGACGCCGTGCTCAGCATCGGTGAACTCGCTCGCGCGTCCGGTCTGTCGGTCAGCGCACTGCGGTTCTACGACAAGGCCGGGGTGCTCACCCCGCACGCGGTCGACCCGCGCACCGGTTACCGCTGGTACACCGACCGGCAGGTGGACGCCGCCGTCCTCGTCGCCGCGATGCGCCGGGTGGGGATGCCGGTGAAGGAGATGGCGGCCGTGCTGAGCGGCACCGACGCCCACGGACTTCTCGACCGGCACCTCGGCCGGCTGGAGCAGGGGCTGGACGACGCCCGCCGTGAACTGACGCGGATTCACCGCCTGCTCGACGCCCGAGCGGACCGGACGCGGACGGTTGTCCTCCGCACCGCCGACCTCCGCGCCGCGGTCGGGGCGGTGCGGTTCGCCGCCGACGCCGACTCGGAGTTCCCGGTGCTGCGCGGCTGCCTCTTCGAGGCGGACCACGACGTGCTGCGGCTCGTCACCACCGACCGCTACCGGCTGGCCGTCGGAACGGCGACCGTGCTCGAACCGCCGGACCAGCCGATCTCCGTGGTCGTCCCGTGCACGTTCCTGGACGACGCTGCCGGGTTGCTGCGGCGCCACGACACGGTGACCGTCGTCGTGGGAGCCGACTCGGTCAGCCTCCGCTGCGGCCGCGAACAGCTCACCACCGGTCTCGTCGACGGCGCCTTCCCCGACCATCGCAGCCTGTCGCCCCGCGACCCGGGAATCGAACACACCTTCTCCTCGGCGGCCCTGCGGGTACTCCTGGCCGACGCGGGTGACCGGGTGGATCTGGGGGTTCTCGAGTCGGGCGAGATCGTCGTCGGCCACCCGGGCACCGAGCGGCCCGTCCGCTTCCATGTGCAGGTGAACGCCGGTTTTCTCCTCGAAGCGGTCGACGCGCTGCCCGGCGCGCAATTGACGTTCCGGGTCGGTGGGCCCATCACGCCCCTCGCCATCCGGCCACGATCCGTTCACACATCGGACCCCGCGAGTGCGTACTCTCTCCTGATGCCGTTGCAGCCGGAAGCGCTCACGTAACCTGTGGGTGCGGCGCGATGGCGCGCAGGCAGCACGTCCGTCCGAACACAGTTAGAGGAGCCCGTGGCACGCAAGCCCACACCCCCCGGAACCCCGCAAGCCACGAGCGTCGGGCACATCGTCGACCTCGTCCGCGGAGCAGTTCCGCCCCTGCATCCGGCCGGGCTGCCCTTCGTCCTCGCACCACTCGGCGTGGCCGTCCTCGGCCGCAACCGCAAATGGGTCCGTCGCGGAGCACTGACCTCCGCCGCTGCCTGCGCCGCCTTCTTCCGGCATCCGCACCGCGTTCCGCCGAACCGTGTCGGCGTCGCAGTCGCACCCGCCGACGGTGAGGTCGCGCTCGTCGACTCCGCGGTCCCGCCGTCCGAACTCGACATGGGAACCGAACCGCTCCCCCGGGTCAGCATCTTCCTGTCGGTGCTGGACGTGCACGTCCAGCGCAGCCCCGTCGGCGGCGAAGTGAAAAAGGTCGTCCACCGGCCGGGCAAGTTCCTCTCCGCCGACCTCGCCGACGCCAGCGAGGTCAACGAACGCAACAGCATGCTGCTGCACACCGCGGAGGGCCACGACGTCGCCGTCGTCCAGATCGCCGGTCTGCTCGCCCGCCGGATCGTCTGCGACGCCAAGGTCGGCGACACCCTCCCGATCGGTGACACGTATGGCCTGATCCGGTTCGGCTCCCGCGTCGACACGTACTTCCCGGCCGGCACCACGCTGCTCGCCGAGCGGGGACAGCGGACGATCGGCGCCGAGACCGTCATCGCTCAACTGCCGTGATCGCGAACGCGAAGAAACAGCGGAGGGGACGACCCCAGCAGGCGGTGCGGCTCCTGCCGAGTGTCGTCACGATCCTCGCGCTGTGTGCGGGACTGTCCGCCGTCAAGTTCGCGCTGGACGAGGATCTGGGAACGGCACTGGCCATGATCGGCGCCGCCGCGGTCCTCGACTCGCTCGACGGGCGGATCGCGCGACTGCTCGACGCCACCAGCAAGATGGGCGCCGAACTGGATTCGCTCGCCGATTCCATCTCGTTCGGCGTCGCCCCGGCTCTCGTCCTCTACGTCACGCTGCTGGACGGCCAGAGTTTCGGCTGGATCATCGCCCTGATCTACGCGGTGAGCATCGTGCTGCGGCTGGCCCGGTTCAACACGCTCCTCGACGAGGACGACATTCCGGGTTACGCCAACGAGTACTTCACGGGTGTCCCGGCGCCGGCGGGTGCGCTGGTCGCGCTGGCCCCGCTGGCCGCCGCCGCGCAGTGGGGCGACGGCTGGTGGTCGTCGTATCCCGTCGTCGTCGCATGGACCGTGTTCTCCGCGGCGCTGATCGTCAGCCGGATCCCCACGCTCGCACTGAAGACGGTGTCCGTGCCCCCGCACATGGCGGCCGGTCTGCTCGTCCTCGTGGCGCTCGCGGCGGCGGCCCTCGTCACCTACCCGTACATCCTGCTGATCGTCCTCGTCGCGGTGTACCTCGGGCACATTCCGTTCGCCGTCCACTCGAAGCGGTGGGTGGCCGCGCGGCCCGAGACGTGGGACATCAAGCCGTCCGAGCGGCGGGCCATCCGGCGTCAGCCCGACGCCCGCGGCAGGCGGTCCGCGGCACGGCTCGGACTGCGCCGTCCCCGGGCCCGGTAGGTCGCTCCCACACGTAGGCTCGACGGCGTGACCTCACCGGAACTCGCGCTCACAGTCCGACTGAACACCTCGGCCGCCGACACCCGGCGCGGCGTGGTCCGGTTGCATCCGGAAGCCCTGGCCGCGCTCGGTCTGCGCGAGTGGGACGCAATCGCCCTGATCGGTGCGCGCCGCACCGCCGCCGTGGCCGGTCGCGCGCCTGCCGGAACCCCCACCGGCACCGCGCTCCTCGACGACGTGACGCTGTCCAACGCCGGGCTGTCCGAGAACAGCACGGTCGTCGTGACACCGGTGACGGTGTACGGCGGGAAGACGGTGACGGTCAGCGGCTCCAATCTGGCCGTCAACTCCGTCTCCGACGTCACCCTGCGTCACGCCCTGCTCGGCAAGGTCCTCACGGTCGGCGACACGGTGTCGCTGCTGCCCCGCGACCTGGGCCCCGGAACCAGCACCGCCCCCGCGACACAGGCCCTGTCCCGGACGTTCGGTGTCGCCTGGACGTCCGAACTGCTCACCGTGACCGGGGTCGACCCGGCCGGTGGTCCGGTGAGCGTGCAGCCCAACACCGCGGTCGGGTGGGGTGAGGGTGTGCGCGCGACGGTGACCTCGCCGCCGTCCCGCCTGCCCGCACCGCCGGTCCGGCCCGCCGAGGAGGTGCCCCCGGTCCCGGTCGAGGACCTGGTCGGCGCCCACACCCAGGCCGCCAAACTCACCGAGTGGCTCGGGTTGGCACTCGACGAACCCGAACTGCTCCGCACGCTCGGGGCCTCGCCCCATCTGGGCGTCCTCGTGACCGGGCCCGCCGGTGTCGGGAAGGCGACGCTCGCCCGTGCGGTTCTCGCGTCCCGGCGGGTGGTCGAACTCGACGGGCCGAGTGCCGGCGCGCTCGAGGCAGGCTCCCGGCTGCAGCGGGTCACCGCGGCCGTCGAGGCGATCCGCAGCGGCGGCGTCCTGTTGATCACCGACATCGACGCCCTGCTGCCGTCCACCCCGGAGCCGGTGTCGGCGCTGATCATCGAACAGCTCCGCCACGCGGTCGAGACCGTCGGGGTCGCGTTCGTCGCGACGTCGGCGCACCCGGAGTCGGTCGACACCCGGTTGCGCGGGCAGGACCTGTGCGACCGCGAACTCGCCCTCACCCTGCCCGACGGCTCCACCCGCCGGGCCTTGCTGGAACTGCTCCTGCGGAAGGTCCCCAGCGACGGCATCGCCCTCGACGCGATCGCGGCCCGGACACCGGGGTTCGTCGTCGCCGACCTCGCCGCGCTGTGCCGGGAAGCCGCCCTGCGGGCCGCGTCCCGCGCGGCCAGGAAACCCGTCGAGCCGGCGCTCACCCAGGACGACCTCCTCGGCGCACTCGACGTCATCCGCCCACTGTCGCGGTCGGGCAGCGAGGAACTCGCGATCGGCAGCCTCACCCTCGACGACGTCGGGGACATGGTGGAGACCAAGCAGGCGCTGACCGAGGCGGTGCTGTGGCCGTTGCAGCACCCGGATTCGTTCGCCCGGCTGGGTGTCGATCCGCCGCGCGGCGTGCTGCTCTACGGCCCGCCCGGCTGCGGCAAGACGTATCTCGTTCGGGCGCTGGCCAGTTCGGGACATCTGAGTGTGCACGCCGTCAAGGGCGCCGAGCTGATGGACAAGTGGGTGGGCGCGTCCGAGAAGGCGGTCCGCGAACTGTTCCAGCGGGCACGGGATTCGGCCCCGTCGCTGATCTTCCTCGACGAGGTGGACGCGCTCGCGCCGCGGCGCGGCCAGAGTTCCGATTCCGGGGTGGCCGATCGGGTGGTCGCCGCGCTGCTCACCGAACTCGACGGCGTCGAACCGCTGCGCGACGTGGTGGTCGTCGGCGCCACCAACCGGCCCGATCTCATCGACCCGGCGTTGCTGCGCCCCGGCCGCCTGGAGCGGCTGGTGTTCGTGCCGCCGCCGGACGGCGACGCCCGCCGCGCGATCCTCCGGACGTCCGGGAAGGCGGTCCCGCTCGCCGACGACGTCGACCTGAACGCTCTGGCGGACGATCTCGACGGCTACTCGGCCGCCGACTGCTCGGCGTTGCTGCGGGAAGCCGCGCTGGCCGCGATGCGCCGGAACATCGACGCCGCCGACGTCACCGCGGCCGACGTGGCCGAGGCACGCGAAAAGGTGCGCCCCTCACTCGATCCCGAGCAAGTGGCGCACCTGAAGGCCTATGCGCTGTCGCGCCCGTGAGTACTTGTTAACCGCCGGCGGTTAACAAGTACTCACGGGTCAGGACCAGCGGCCGAGCAGGGTGGCCGCGTGTGCGGCGAGCGCGGCCTGGAAGAACGGGCCGAAACTCACCCGCGCGACGCCGAGCGGTCCGAAGCTCGCCGGATCGTCCTGATCGGGCAGCCCGATCGCGTTGACGGGCAGCGGAAGCTCCGACGTGAGCCGCTTCTGGGTGGCGTCGTCGTGACGGCCGACGGGGTAGAGCACGTCGGCTCCGGCCTCGGCGGCGAGCTTCAGGCGCGCGATCGCGCGGTCGACACGGTCGGACTCGTCGCCCACCTGCTTCACGAACAGATCGGTCCGCGCGTTCACGACCACATGGACCCCGGCGGCGTCGGCGGCCTGCCGCAACCCTCCGACGAAGTCGGCGTGCTCCTGCGGCTCACGGAGGCGTCCGCCCTCGCTGTGGACCGTGTCCTCGATGTTCAGACCCACCGCGCCCGCACCGATCAGACCCTCGATCAGCCGGGCGGGCTCGAGGCCGTATCCGGATTCGATGTCGACCGACAGCGGCAGCTCCACCGCGGCGGTGATCTGCGAGATGCGGTGCAGCAGCTCGTCGAACGTGATCCCCTCGTTGTCGGGCTTGCCGATCGAGTCGGACACCGGGTGGCTTCCCACCGTCAGTGCCTGAAACCCGGCGGACACAGCCAGATTCGCGGACCACGCATCCCACACGGTGGGCAGGATGACGGGGTTGCCGGGCCGGTGCAGCTCCAGCAGGGTGGTGGCCTTCTCGTTGATCGACGTCATAGGGGGCTCCTCGCCTCGGGTGTATTCGATCGGAGTCGTTCTCGGGCACGCCTTCGGTGCCAACGCCGGGTTCGCCATTTCCATTCCTACCCGCTCGAGTACCGTGGGCAAATGGACTTCCGGGAACCCCTGTCGGCCGCGGCTGCGCTCGCGTCCGGCGCACTGGCCGGGTTCGTCCTCACCAATCCCCGTAACCGGGCCTGGACGATCAACGCCTCCGATCGCGAGATCGACCGGTGGATCAGCAGCCAGCCGACGGGTGTGGTGGTGGCCCTGGTTCTCGCCGTCATCGCGGTGGGCGGTCTGCAACGGTCGGGCTCCCGGCGGGTGTCGTGGCTCCTGGCCGCGGCGTGCGCGGTCGTCCTGATCGGCGCGCGCTGGGCGGTACCCGGCGCCGGCGGCGTCGACACGTTGATCGCCCTGCACTTCGCCAAGACCGCGACTGCCGGGTTCCTGCTGGGCGCCGCGGTCGCCGCGGTGTGGGGTCGCTGGGTTTCGCAGCTGGCGCTGACTCTCGGGGTGGCGGGCGCGTTCCTCCTCGCGAGCGTGCAGAAACTGCCGCGCGGCGATACCGCGTATGTCGAGCCCGCAAGCATGAGCACCTCGGCGATCGGCGAACCTCCGCAGTGGCTGCTGATCGGAGTTCTCGTGCTCGCGCTCGCGTCTGCGGTGCTGGCGCGGTCGCAGTTCCGGGTGCAACGCCCCGAACGGAAGACCCTGCTCACCGCGCTGGTCGGAGCCCTGGGACTCGCGCTGCTCAACCGGCTGCTCGGGGCGTGGATCGACGATCAGGAATTCGGCGAACCCCTGACGGTCTGGCTGATCGTGGCGTTCTCGCTCGCCGTGATCCTGGGGGTGACCGTGCTGATCGGGCGACGGCTCCCCGGGATCGACGGACACTTCCTCCTCGCGGCGACCGGGGTCACCGCCGCGGCCGTGCTCGTCCTCGACGACCTCCGGACCCCGCGGGTGACGACGCCCGCGCCGGCGTTGCTGGCGGTCGGCGTCGTCACCCTCGCCGCGGGAATGGCGGTGGCGGTCAGGGTTCCGCCGAAGCGGCGACGGCCCGGGTGGGGTCTGTGTGTCGCCGCCGTCGTTCCGCTGGTCGCCACCATCTCGCCGGACTTCGGCAACGACGGCGTCGCGCTCCTGCTCCGGCTGGGGGTCCTGGGCGGCGGGACGGGTTTCGCGCTCGCCTCCGCGCTGCCGGGTTCTGCGCCGGTCGCGGTGCTCGGTCTGGCGCTGCCGTTCGCGTCGCTGGTGTTCGTCGCGGCGACCACGGTTCCCCGCAGCCGGGTGGTCTATTCGGGTGCGCCCAGCGAACACCGCCTGCCGTCGTCGCCGGCCTCGACCGCCGCGTCCGACCATCTCGCCGGTGTCGCGATGCTGCTCGTCGTCGCGTTCTGCGTCTACTCGCTACGTGAGCGCCACGGCGCACCGGAGGGCACCGCGCCACTCACCTAGTCGAGGAGGCCGAGCGACTGCAGCCGGCGGAACACGAGCATCGAGCCGGGCGCGACGTCCGGCATCGCCGCGTATTCGTCGACGGTGAAGTACCGCAGTTCGGCGATCTCGCTCGTCGGCCGCGGCTCGGTGCTCAGTTCGGCGAGAAAGCAGGTCATGTGCAGGTCCGTGCCCTCGGGATGTCCGTACGCGGGCGCCTCGAAGACCCCCAGGCGTTCGAGCGTCCCGTCGACGATTCCGGCGTCGAGTTCCTCCCGGATCTCGCGGTGCAGAGCCTGTTCGGCGTTCTCGCCCGGGTCGATCTTGCCGCCTGCCATGTAGAACGCGGTCTTCCCCGCCGAACGCGTCTGGAGGAGTTTGCGGTCACGGATGTGGGCGAGCGCGGCGGTTCGGATCTCGGCTGGCACCGACCCAAGATAGATCAGTCCGGGCACGTGCCCATAACACAATGCGCCCCATTAGTCCGATTTGCCGCGATTGTGGGTCCGAATAACCGACCCAGTAGGATGTACACGTAGCCCAGTTCGCTAGCTAAGCGAACGGTCTACACGACTCGGTTCGTTTCGTTCCGACACCCCGCCGCCCGCTGACCCCCGACGGAGTGCCTTTTGCTTGCTGTTCTGCTCGCCCATGCCGTTGCCGCCGTTCTGGCTCCGCTTGTGGTGCGCCAGTTCGGCCGCAACGGTTTCTATCCCCTCTCCCTCGTCCCGCTGGTGTCACTCGGATGGGTGATCGCGAACTGGGGCACGGTGCAGACCGTGTCCGTCGAATGGGCTCCGGGCCTGTCGATGGACCTCGACTTCTGGTTCGATCCGCTCGCCGCGATCATGTCGGTGCTGGTGCTGGGCATCGGCACGCTGATCCTGGTCTACTGCGCCCGCTACTTCACCGACGACGAACCCCGTCTCGGCATCTTCGCCGCCGAGATGGTGGCATTCGCCGGGGCCATGTTCGGGCTCGTCGCGAGCGACAACATGTTGCTGCTGTACATCTTCTGGGAACTGACGACGGTCCTGTCGTTCCTGCTGGTCGGGCATTACGCCGAACGCGCCTCGAGCCGCCGCGCCGCGACGCAGGCGCTGCTCGTCACGACCGCGGGTGGTCTGGCGATGCTCGTCGGCATCATCATCCTCGGCCAGGTGAGTGGCACGTACAACCTGTCCGAACTGATCGAGGTCGCACCTCGCGGCTGGCTCGCCGGTGTCGCCGTCGTGCTGGTCCTCATCGGTGCGCTGTCGAAGTCGGCGATCGTCCCGCTGCACTTCTGGTTGCCCGGCGCGATGGCCGCCCCCACCCCGGTCAGCGGCTATCTGCATGCCGCCGCGATGGTGAAGGCCGGTATCTATCTCGTGGCCAGGTTGTCGCCGGGTTTCGCCGACGCGGCGCCCTGGCGGTTCACGATCATCACGCTCGGCCTGCTGACGATGGTCCTCGCCGGGTGGCGGGCGATGCGCGCGTTCGACCTCAAACTGGTGCTCGCGTTCGGCACCGTCAGCCAGCTCGGCTTCATGATTGTGCTGGTCGGTCTCGGCACCCGCGACGCCGCGCTCGCCGGCATGACGATGGTCGTCGCGCACGCGATGTTCAAGGCCGCACTGTTCATGGTGGTCGGCATCATCGACCACACGACGGGGACCCGCGACATCCGCAAACTCGCGCACCTCGGCAATCGTGCGCCGGCGCTGATGGTGTTCGCCGCACTGGCCGCGGCCAGCATGGCCGGGTTTCCGCCGTTCCTCGGGTTCGTCGGCAAGGAGGCCGCGTTCGACTCCCTGCTGAGCACGACCGTCCTCGCCGACCCCGCGCGGATCGCCACCGTCGGCGTCGTCGTGCTGGGTTCGATCCTCACGCTCGCCTACAGCGTGCGCTTCATGTGGGGCGCCTTCGGCCGCAAGCGGCTCGCGCGGCCGAGCCCGGCCGTGCAGGGCATGCATGCGCCCGGACCGTTGTTCCTCGCCGCACCCGCCGTTCTCGCGGTGCTGAGCCTGGCGGCGGGACTGGCGGCGCCGCAGCTCGAGAAGCTGCTGACGCCGTACTCGCGCACCCTGCCCCCGGAGGCCGCCACCGACTACCACCTCGCGCTGTGGCACGGCGTCAACACGGCGCTGCTGCTGACACTGCTCGTCTTCGCCGTCGGCACCGCGCTCTTCGTGGCGCAGCGCTGGGTCAACCGGTTGCGGTTCGAGCATCCCCCGCTCGGCAACGCCGACCGCATCTACGACGCGACGCTGCGCGGCATGGACGCCCTGTCGATGCGGCTGACCGGCGCCACCCAGCGCGGTTCGCTACCGCTGACCCAGGCGACCATCCTCGGCACCCTGGTGCTGGTGCCGCTGGTGCTGCTCGCCGTCGGCACCGACACCGGCGCCGACGTGCGCCTGTGGGATTCGCCGGTGCAGTTCGTGATCGGGCTGATGATGGTCGCGGCCGCGCTCGCCGCAACCGTGATGCGCAACCGTCTGGCCAGCGTGATCCTCGTCGGTCTCAGCGGCTACGGCTGCGGTGTGCTGTTCGCTCTGCACGGCGCTCCCGACCTCGCGCTCACCCAGTTCCTGGTGGAGACACTGACGCTGGTCATCTTCGTCCTCGTGTTCCGGAAACTGCCCGCCGAGGTGGACGAGCGCCGGGCGATCGGATTCAAGATTCCGCGGGCGCTGCTGGCGGTCGCGGTCGGTGCCACCATCACCACGATCGGCGCGTACGCCATCAACGCGCGGAACTCGGTGCCGATCTACGAGCGACTCCCCGACGCGGCGTACTACCTCGGCAACGGCAAGAACGTCGTCAACGTCCTGCTCGTCGACATCCGCGCCTGGGACACGCTCGGCGAGATCTCGGTGCTGCTCGTCGCGGCCACCGGTGTCGCGAGCCTGGTGTTCCGCAACCGCCGCTTCGGCAGCGCCCCCCGGGTGGCCGACGCCCCCGCGGTCACGGCCGAGTCTTCGGCCTCGCATTCCGAGACCACCTGGCTGCTCGGCGGCGACCTCATCGATCCGAAACACCGGTCACTGGTCCTCGAGGTGACAACCCGGCTGATCTTCCCGACCATCATGGTGCTGTCGGTGTACTTCTTCTTCGCCGGCCACAACGCACCCGGCGGCGGGTTCGCCGGCGGCCTCACCGCCGGTCTGGCGCTGGTCCTGCGGTACCTCGCGGGCGGGCGGTACGAACTCGGCGAGACGGTCCCGATCGACGCGGGCAAGATCCTGGGGCTCGGGCTCACGCTCGCCGCAGGCACCGCGCTGGCGTCGCTGTTCCTCGGTGCCCCCGCGCTGTCCTCCGCGGTGTTCGAGGTGACGCTGCCGGTGTTCGGTCACGTCAAGATGGTCACCGCCCTGTTCTTCGACCTGGGTGTGTACCTCATCGTGGTCGGACTCGTACTCGACGTACTCCGCAGTCTCGGGGCACGTCTCGACGCACAGGTCGAGGTGAACCAGTAATGAGCGCCAACCTCGGATTTCTCGTCATCATCGGCGTCCTCGTGTCGGCCGGCGTCTACCTGCTCATCGAACGCAGTATCACCCGCATGCTGCTGGGGTTGCTGCTGTTCGGCAACGGCATCAACCTTCTCATCCTCACGTCCGGTGGGCGGGACGGCAATCCGCCCATCGTGGGCCGCGAGTCCATTCACGAGTCGATGGCCGACCCGCTGGCTCAGGCGATGATCCTGACGGCGATCGTCATCACGATGGGGATCGCCGGTTTCGTGCTCGCGCTCGCGTACCGGTCGTTCAAGATCACCACGCAGGACGCCGTCGAGAACGACCCCGAGGACACCAAGGTCCTGCGACGCCGGTCGCCCGCCGAGGCCCCGGACCGCGACCGCTCCGACGACCCGGTCACCGGCGAGCCGAGTTTCAGCGGCGACGCCTTCGACAAGGACGGAAACCCCATTCCCCTGGAAGAACTGAAGAACCTCGAAGACCTCGAATGCTACGAAGACCTGCATGACGGTGACTTCGACGACGACGAGGAGATCGACAAGGCCGGGATCGGGGAGAAGTCGTGACCATTTCCCCGCACGTCATCACGGCGCTCGCGCCGCTGCCCGTCCTCGTCCCGATGCTCGCCGCCGCGGCCACGCTGGTGCTCGGACGGCGTCCGCGGGCCCAGCGGATCATCACGCTCGTCGCGTTGATCTGCGTCCTCGTCGTGTCGGGACTGCTGCTGTTCCTCGCCGACCGCGACGGGACGACGGCCGTTCAGGTGGGTGGCTGGGACTCGCCGATCGGCATCACGCTGGTGGTCGACCGGCTGTCCGCGATGATGCTGGTGGTCTCGTCCATCGTGCTGCTCGCCGTCATGGCGTACGCCGTGGGTCAGGGTATCCGCGACGGCAGTGAGGACCAGCCCGTCTCGATCTTCCTGCCGACGTATCTGGCGCTGACGGCGGGCATCTCCAACGCATTCCTCGCCGGCGACCTGTTCAACCTGTATGTCGGTTTCGAGGTGCTCCTCGCCGCCAGTTTCGTGCTGCTGACTCTGGGCGCGAGCGCCGACCGCGTCCGCGCGGGTGTGTCGTATGTGATGGTGTCGATGGTGTCCTCGCTGATCTTCCTGGCGGGCATCGCGTTCGCCTATGCGGCCACCGGCACCCTCAACCTCGCCGACATGGCCACCCGCCTCGACGGCATCCCGTCCGGCACCCGCACCGCCATCTTCGGCGTGCTGCTCGTGGCGTTCGGCATCAAGGCCGCGGTGTTCCCGCTGTCGACGTGGCTGCCCGACTCCTACCCCACCGCGCCGGCCCCGGTCACCGCCGTGTTCGCCGGCCTGCTCACCAAGGTGGGTGTGTACGCGATCATCCGCGCGCACACGCTGCTCTTTCCGGAGGGCGAACTCGACAACGTGCTGATGGTGTGCGGCCTGCTGACGATGCTCGTCGGCATCCTCGGTGCGATCGCGCAGAGCGACATCAAACGTCTGCTGTCCTTCACCCTGGTCAGCCACATCGGGTACATGGTGTTCGGTGTCGCGCTGTCCACGCAGTCGGGGCTCTCGGGTGCCATCTACTACGTCGCCCACCACATCCTGGTGCAGACCACGCTGTTCCTGGTGGTCGGTCTCATCGAACGCCAGGCCGGGTCCTCGTCGCTGCGGCGTCTCGGTGGGCTCGCCGCGGCCAGCCCCGTCCTGGCCATCGTGTTTCTCATTCCGGCCCTCAACCTCGGCGGCATTCCCCCGTTCTCCGGGTTCATCGGCAAGGTCGCGTTGTTGCAGGCCGGCTCGGCGGACGCGAGCGTGCTGGCGTGGACCCTCGTCGCAGGCGGAACCGTCACCAGCCTCCTCACCCTGTACGTCGTCGCACGCGTGTGGACCAAGGCGTTCTGGCGGGCCCGCGCCGACGCCCCCGAGGGCGACCTCGCGGACGTCAGCCCGTCGGCGCTGCTCGACGAGTCCGAGGCCGACATCGCATTCGACGACCGCGCCGACGTGGGCCGGATTCCCGCAATGATGCTGATCCCCACCGTCGCCCTCGTCGCCGTCGGGCTGGCGATGACGGTGTTCGCCGGCCAGATCATCCAGATCAGCGATCGCGCGGCGAGCGATCTGCAGAACCGGTCCATCTACATCGACGCCGTCCTCGGCGGTCACCCCGGCGGCGAAGCGCAGGAGGCACCGCGATGAAACGCGAGAGAATTCTCCAGTTCGGCGCGTTGCTGTGGCTGATGTCGGTGTGGATCCTGTTGTGGGGCAACGTCAGCTGGGGCAACATCCTCGGCGGACTCGCCGTCGGCGCGATCATCATGGTGCTGATGCCGCTGCCGCGGGTGCCCGTGGAGGGCCGGGTGCATTTCCTGCCGCTGCTGCGGCTGGCGGTGATGTTCGTGTACTACTCGCTCCAGTCGAGCCTCCAGATCGCGTGGCTCGCACTCCGTCCCGGGCCGCCGCCCGTCACCGGCGTCCTGCGGTACCAGCTGGGGATCAAGTCGGACCTCGTGCTGACCCTCTGCATCGACGTGCTGAACCTCATCCCCGGGACCATGGTTCTCGAGATCGACCAGGTCCGGCGGATCGTCTACGTCCACGTCCTGGACATGGGCTCGCAGAAGGCGGTCAGCCAGTTCTACCGCACGGTCGCGCAGCTGGAGCGGTTGTTCATCGAGGCGTTCGAACGGGACTCCGACTGGAAACCGAGCCCCTGGCACAACCGCGACCAGCAGTACGACGACCCCGCTCAGGAGGGCAGCTCATGACAGTCGTATCGGTCATATCCGGAATCATCCTGGTCGTTGCCGGGGTGCTGACGACGTTCCGGCTGCTCGACGGTCCGAACTCGCTGGATCGCCTCGTCGCCCTCGACACGCTGATCGCCCTCGCGATGTGCGGACTCGCCGTGTGGGCGGCGTACACCGGCGACACGACGATCGTGCCCGCAATCGTCGCGTTGTCGCTGGTGGGGTTCATCGGCTCGGTGTCGGTGGCCCGATTCCGGGTGAGTGACAAGTCGTGACGACCGTGCTGAACGTCATCGGGGCCACCCTCATGCTGTGCGGGTCGTTGCTCGCACTGACGGCCGCCATCGCCATCGTCCGCTTCCCGGACACCCTGCGCCGCATGCACGCCGCCACCAAACCGCAGGTGGTCGGTCTCATCATGGTTCTCGCGGGCGCAGTCCTCGAACTGCGCGGCAACGTCGACATCTGGATGCTGATCCTCGTCGGCATCTTCACCCTGTTCACCGCGCCGGTCATCGCGCACAGCGTCGGCCGGGTGGCGTACCGGGAGCAGCGCGATCAGGACGGGCTGCTGATGATCAACGAGTTGGAGCCACCAGAACGTCCGTGACCGCCGCCTTCGCGCCGTTGCCCCACCGGGCGAGCGCGGTGTCGGGCCTGGCGAAGAACGTCGCATAGAAGCCGAGACTCATCGCGGCAAGGGCGCCGAGAACGAGCGGTCCGGACACCTCCGGAAATCGGCCCATCGGCACCGCGAGGTAGCGGTAGCTGAGCAGCAGTCCCGTCAGCACCAGCGCGCCACCGCCGACGAGACGGACCCGGAACCAGCCCCACCCCCGTTCGGGGTCGCGGAGCGCGGACTCGATGGTCAGGCACAGGACGGCTCCGGCGACCAGGTCGACGCCGTAGTGGTAGCCGAACCCGAGGGTCGCAGTCAGTGTGCACACCAGCCAGAACGTGCCGCCGAGCCGCAGCCACCAGGCGCCCTGCCGGGAGTGGATGAACAGCGCGAGTGCCCACGCCGTGTGCAGGCTCGGCATGCAGTTGCGCGGGGTCGTCGAATCGAACGACAGGGGTTCGGGCGCGAAGTCGGGTGCCGGGACGAAGTTCGGCCAGTAGTCGCTGACCTGGAACCCCTGCCCTTCGGTGCCGAACGCGAAGATCGGACCGACCACGGGGAACAGCACGTAGAAGATGGGACCGACGAGACCGATCAGCAGGAACGTGCGCACCAGGTAGTGCGAGGGCCATCCGTTTCGAAGCTGGTAGACGGCCACCGCGATGGCCGCGACGGGCAGTTCGATGTAGACCCAGTGCAGGATGCCGTAACCGACGGGACCGAGCGCGTCGACGAACTGCCCCATGTGCCACGACGGGCTTCCCAGCGCGTGATCCGCGAGCTGGGCGAACTCGTCGAGGACCATCGGCCCGGCCATGATCGTGACCTGCAGCCAGGCGTCGCCGAACTTGGTCGCGAGAATCAGCAGCGCACCCAGCCCGACACCTTTCAGGGCGCTGCGCCGCTGCTCACCCGTCCACCGGACCGCGGCGTAGACACCGACCGCCGTCAGAACCCACGTCGCGCCGTTACCAACGGTCAGCGGGCCACCCGACAGGTAGCGCACAGCCGCGACCACCACGTCGATGCCCACTGCCGCGGACAGCGCCACGACGCGTTGCCGGTTGCTGAGCCCGACCATCGCGAGCGCGAGGCCGGCCCACGGAACGGACGCCGACTTGGGGGTCAGGACGTAGTCGCGGAACAGGCTCTCCAGGGGCCCCTGGAAACCCTGGACGGACGCGACCGACTGGACCACGACCAGCAGGATCGCCGCCCCGAGCGCCCCGCCCGCGACGAACATGCGGGAACGATCGACGGGCCCACCCGGCCGTACAACGGCAACATCGTCGATCGACACCCGCCAAGTGTAAACAACACGTGAACGGCAAGTGGACGAGTGTCCTGCCCGAGACCGGCTTTCAGGTCCCGAGCTCCTTCACCAGCGCATCGACGACCGCCACCAGGTCACCGCCGGTCGCCTCCGCGACCTGACGTTGCCGCTGGTAGGAGGCGCCGCGGCGGGGAATCTCCGCCACGGCGGCCAATTCGTCCGCGCACCCGAGACGCACGGCGGTCGGCGCCAGCTTCTCCAGCAGGTCGTTCAGGTCGTCGGTGACGAGTCGCTCGTTGCTGTCCTCGTCGAGAATGATCTCGGCGTCGAGCCCGTACCGCGCGGCCCGCCACTTGTTTTCCTTCACGTGCCACGGCTGCAGGTTCGGCAGGTTCTCGCCCGCCTCGAAGCGCCGGTCCAGGTCGACGATCAGGCAGTGCACGAGCGCGACGAGAGAACTGAGTTCGGCGCGGGTGGAGATACCGTCGAAGACGCGGACCTCGATGGTGCCCCACCGCGGCGCGGGCCGGATGTCCCAGTGCATCCCGCCGATCTTGGTGATCACGCCGGTCTTCATCTGGTCGCTGATGAAATCCTCGTACTGCGCCCAGTTCGCGAACTGGTACGGCAGCCCCGCGGTGGGAAGTTGCTGGAACATCAGGGCGCGATTGCTCGCGTACCCCGTGTTGACGCCCGCCCACATCGGTGACGACGCGGACAGCGCGAGCAGATGCGGGTACCGCTGCAAGAGCGCGTTGAGGATCGGGAACACCTTCTGCGGCGAAGACACACCCACGTGGACGTGCACACCCCAGATCAGCATCTGACGGCCCCACCACTGGGTTCGCTCGATCAGCTCGTCGTAATCCGGTGTCCGCGTGACCAATTGGGTCGACCACTGCGCGAACGGGTGCGTTCCGGCGCAGATGAGATCGACCCCGAGCGGGTTCGCCGCCCGCCGCAGCAGGTCGAGCGACTCGTCGAGGTCGTCCATCGCCTCACCGACGGTGGAGTGGATGCCGGTGACGAGTTCGACGGTGTTGCGCAGCAACTCCTTGGTGATCCGCGGATCCTCTGGACCCGCTAGATTCGCGACCGCGTCGAACACCTCCGCGGCCGTGTTGGAGAGATCCCGCGTGACCCTGTCGACCAGCGCGATCTCCCACTCGACACCCAATGTCGGCCGCGGCGAACCGGGAAAGGGAACTACCACGGTTTCGATCCAACCACAGGCCGCGGCCCGCGGCAGCGCGCCGACACCCCGGCCGCAGCCGGGGTGTCACGCGACTCAGCTGGCGCCGATGACACCGCAGGCCACACGAGAGCCTGCGTCACCGGTGTTCAGGGTTTCCTGATCGGGAGCGGGCGCGTACCGGGTGGGGATGTTCGCGAAATTGTCGGGACCCGAGTGGATCATGACCGCGGTGCCGCTGTCGCCGTTCTTCAGGTCCTCGACCGTGAAGGCGTCGGTGGTGGTGACCAACTCGGCTGTGCCGTCCTCCAGCACCTGCAGCGAGGTGAGATCGCCGCTCGCGGGGTGCCCCGAGTGGCCCTCGGCCTGGAAGTGCCCGCCCGCGGACAGGAAGTTTCCGGGCGCACCACCGGTCGGTGCCACGGAGTTCGTCTCACACTTTCCGACGGAGTGCACGTGGAATCCGTGGAACCCGGGCGTCTGATCCTTGACGGACACGGTGACCTCGACGTGACTTCCCGACTGCTTGAACGTGGCGGTACCCACGTTCACGCCCTCCGCGTTCTTCAGCGTCGCGGTGAGCGCGCCGCTCTCCGCGTGCTCGCCCGAGCCGCTCTCGGCGTCGCCGGGAACGCCTGCGGCACTGGGATCGGCGGCACCGGTCCAGACGGGAGGAGTGGTGCCGGGAACGTCGGACGGCGCCTCGTTGTTACTGCAGGCGGTCAGTCCGAGTGCGGCAATGGCCACCACCGGGGTGACAATGCGCCAGGACATCCGACGGGTAGAACTCGAGGCCATCAAACCGCTCCTTTGAGGTGGCGAAGAAGTGCATCTGATCATAACCGCGGCGCCGATGCACCGACCGTCCGGTCTACTGCGCGGAAGTGACGATGACGACCACACCGGCAGACGAATTCGCGATTCCCGGGAACTTCGGCTCGGCCGACACCCCCAGTTGCGCCGCGATCTCGATGGCCGCTTCCTTCTCCGCGGCGGAAGTCCCGTAGTACACGGTGGTTTCGGAGATGGTGCTGTCGCTGTAGTTGCCGGTCTCCGACACCGTCCACCCCGAGGACATCAGTTCGGTGGCGGTCTGGCTCGCGAGACCCGTGACGTTGCTGTTGTTGAGCACCCGCACCGGCACCGACGCCGCGTCGGCGGCCTTCGTGGTACTGGACGCACCGGACGTCGTGCTCGCCGCGGAAGCCGAGGTGCCTCCCGCCGCTCCGGCGGCCGTCGTCGGACGGGCGGCGGTGGTCGTGGCAGCCGCCGAGGTCGTGACGGTGGCTGCGGTCTCCTCCGAGTCCGAACCTCCGAGGGAGGCGAAACCGAGACCCGCGAAGAGAATCGCGAGGGCGATCAGCACCATCGCGAGGGCACGTAACGGCGGGCCGGACGATTCGGGTTTCGGAGTACTCACGATGTCGACCTTAGCGACCGGGTGCTACGTGACGTCGAACCCGAGGCGACGGGCCGCGCGGGCCTTCTGCCTGCTCGCGCGCAGCCGTCGCAGGCGCTTCACGAGCATCGGGTCGGCTGCGAGTGCCTCCGGCCGGTCCACCAGCGCGTTGAGCACCTGGTAGTACCGGGTGGCGGACATGTCGAACAGCTCTTTGATCGCTTCTTCCTTCGCGCCGGCGTACTTCCACCATTGGCGCTCGAAGGACAGGATGTCGTGCTCCCGACGCGAGAGACCGTCGTCGACGACGTCGTCGACCCCTACGGAAGTGTCGCTGTCGGTGCGCTCGGACTGGTTCCGACTACGCGCTGTTGCGCCGTCCATCTCACTCCTCGACTACTAGCTCTCGCTCGATGTCAGCGAAACCACGTTCCCCCGGCTCCTCGATCGCGTGGCCGACCGAGCAACGAATTACACAGCTGTACTTCAGCGACTATTCAACCACGACGAACGCCGCGGGCAGTGCGAACGGCTCGGGCGCGCCGCACTATCCTTGACGACCATGGCCATCCTCCCCATCCGGATCGTGGGCGACCCGGTATTGCACGAACCGACCGAGACGGTGTCCCAGTCACCTGCGGAACTCGCAGACATCATCGCCGACATGTACGACACGATGGACGCCGCCAACGGCGTCGGGCTCGCCGCCAACCAGGTCGGCCTGCCGCTGCGGTTGTTCGTCTACGACTGCCCGGACGTCGACGAGAACGGAAAGCCGTTCCGCCGCCGGGGTTGCGTCGTCAACCCGGTCCTCGAGACGTCGGAACGACCCGAGACCATGCCGGACCCGGACGACGACGTCGAGGGCTGCCTGTCGGTTCCCGGCGAGCAGTTCCCCACCGGCCGGGCCGAGTGGGCGAAGGTCACCGGCACCGACGCCGACGGCAACGCCGTCGAGATCGAGGGACGCGACTTCTTCGCGCGCATGCTGCAGCACGAGGTCGGTCACCTCGACGGTTTCCTCTACGTCGACATGCTGGTCGGCCGCAACGCACGCGCCGCCAAGAAGACCATCAAGCGCGCCGGCTGGGGAGTTCCCGGGCTCAGCTGGGTGCCGGGAACGGTCGAAGACCCGTTCGGGCATGACGACTGACATTCCGCTCGGAAGCCGGGTGGTGCTGCGATACCAACTGCCGCCCGGGTCCAGCCATCCGGTGACCGACGTCATCGGGGTGCTCGAGAGCATCGAGCCGGCCGTGGTCGTCCGCGACGCTGCCGGCTCCGCGATCGAAGTGGAGCCGGAGCGTGTGGTCGCACTGAAGGCGGTCCCCGCACGACCGGTGCGGGCGAGCGAGATCCGGTCCCTCGAACTGGCCTCCGCCGACGGCTGGCCGGGGATCGAGCACGCATGGATCGACGGCTGGCTCGCCCGGTACGGCCACGGCTTCACCGGACGCGCCAACTCGGCGGCGCCGCTCGGCGACCGCGGGACGGTCGGGAGTCTCGACGACCCCTCCCCCGGCGGCACGCTCGACCGCCTGCGCGAGTGGTACGCCGAACGGGACCGCCCGCTGCGGTTGCTGATCCCCGACCGCCTGGGCGAGGTGCCGCTGGGCTGGAACGTCAGCGACGAAGTGGTCGTGATGGCCGCCGACGTCGAAAACCTGGCGCTGCCCGAGGGTCCGCGGACCACGACGGTCACCGATCACCCGGATCCGGACTGGCTCGCCCTGTACCGCTACCGCGGGTCCGCGCTGCCCGACTTCGCGGTCGACGTGCTGAACGCGGTCCGCGGCGGGACGCTCGGCTTCGGCCGGATCGGCGCCGCCGACTCGGCGCTCCTCGCCGTCGCCCGCGGATCCGTCACGACCGCGCCCGACGACCGACGATGGGTCGGACTCACCGCGGTCGAGGTGGCGCAGGCTCACCGCCGCCGCGGAATCGGCAGCCTGATCTGCGGCGACATGATCAATTGGGGACGCGAGCACGGCGCGACCCACGCGTGCCTGCAGGTCGCAGTCGAGAACGAGGGCGCGCAGGCGATGTACCGCAACGTCGGCTTCGTGGCGCACCACCGGTACCGCTACGCCACCGAACCCGGCGGCTGAAAATCTGTCGGACAATGCCGCTAGGGTGGCTGCCGTGCGCATCGCAACCTGGAACGTGAACTCTGTTCGTGCCCGTACCGACCGGATCCTGGACTGGCTCCAGCGGTCCGACGTCGACGTGCTGGCGATGCAGGAAACCAAGTGCAAGGACGAGCAGTTCCCGTACGAGCGGTTCCGCGAACTGGGGTACGAGGTCGCGCACGTGGGCCTCAGCCAGTGGAACGGTGTCGCGATCGCGTCCCGTGTCGGTCTCGACGACGTGCAGATCGGCTTCGAGGATCAGCCCGGGTTCCACAAGGACCCGGAGGTCGCGCCCGCGCAGGAAGCCCGCGCCATCGGCGCCACCTGCAACGGCGTCCGCATCTGGAGCCTGTACGTCCCCAACGGCCGTGAGCTCGCCGATCCGCACTACACGTACAAGCTGGAGTGGCTGGCGAAGCTGCACACGGATGCGGTCGGATGGCTGGACCGAAATCCGGACGCGCAGATCGCGCTGGTCGGCGACTGGAACGTCGCGCCCACCGACGAGGACGTCTGGGATCCGGCGCTGTTCGAGGGCAAGACCCACACGTCCGTCCCCGAGCGCGAGGCCTTCCAGGCGTTCGTCGAATCGGGATTCGCCGATGTCGTCCGTCCGCACACCCCGGGCCCGGGTGTCTACACCTACTGGGACTACACCCAGCTGCGGTTCCCGAAGAAGCAGGGAATGCGCATCGACTTCGTGCTCGGGTCGCCCGCCCTCGCGGGCCGTGTCGACAAGGCCGAGATCGACCGCAACGAACGCAAGGGCAAGGGCGCCAGCGATCACGCGCCGGTCATCGTCGACCTCGGCGACTGAGAACGCAGCAACCCGAGACTCACAACCGCACAACCGAACCCGATGAGCACGCCGTGCGCGATGCGCAGGGGGGCGTCGGCGTAGAACTGCGGGATGAACAGTGCTAACCCCACTGCCATCGGAATGCCCGACCAGCCGGCGAGTAGCCGGGAGCGGGCGATGGCCACGGCGGCCGCCGCCGCGCCGACCGCGACGAGGAGCAGGCCGGTGGCGAACAGCGTCGCCTGCGCCGCTCCCATCCGCACGCTCTCGGCGAGGGCGGTGACGGCACCGTCGTCCAGGCCGCTGGCGCCGAGCGTGTGCAGCGCGAACGTTTCGGCCCCGTAGTACGGCAGGGTCAGTCCTATGCCGATCCACGACGCCGCCACGGCAACCACGCCCGCCCGCCTGCCGGCCGTCCCCTCCAGCAGGCCGGCGAGCGGAACGAGCGCGAGTCCGAACGCGATGAATCCGCCGACGGCGGCGAGGTGGGCGACGAGCCACCACGGTGAGGCGAACTCCGCCCGCCCGTCCGGTGCCCCGCCCGCCGCGTACGGACGCACCACGGGGTAGACGACGAACAGCGCACCCGCGAGGGCGAACAGCGCTGCGGCGGAGATCCGTGCGATCCCGGCACGACCGTCGATCCGATCCGACACCACCATGACACGCCTCCGATTGTGAGCACTGCTCTCTATGCAGAGCAGTATTCACCACGAATCGACGTCCAGCAAGAGCAGTGCTCTCGGAAGTCGTTCTAGTCGGCGACCAGGATGTCGAGATGCTCTGGGTTCAGCGCCACGTAGCGCCGGACGTACGTGCAGATGGGACGCACCTTCCAGCCCCGCCGGCGCGCTGAACCCAGCGCCTCGCCCACGAGGACCGCGGCGAGGCCGCGGCCACCGAAGTCTTCCACGATCACCGTGTGCATGAACGCGACCACCTCGCCGGGCTCGGCGGTGAACCCAGGGATGTCGTCCTCGTCGCGATAGCCGAGGATGCCGACCAGCTCGTCCCCCAGCCACAGGTCGAATCGTTCGTGGGCGGGGTTGTCGAGTACGCGAGTATCGACGGCCGTGATGCTCCCCGACGGCTCGGAACCGTCCGACATGTGATCCATGCCACTCATGGAATCAGTTCACGAGCACCGTCGCGAGTGGAATCACCGGCCCCGGAACCGTTTCGTTGCCGACGAGTGGTCGATTCGTGTCCCGACCGCGTCAGGCGTCCACCGGAACCATGAGGTCGCGGTAGTCGGGATGCCCCGCGACGAAGCGCTGCACGTACGTGCAGACGGGCCGGACCTTCCAGCCGTACCCGCGGGCGAGGTCGAGGGAGCGCCCCACCATGAGTGCGGCGAGTCCGCGGTGACCGAAGTCCTCCACGATCACCGTGTGCATGAACGAGACCACCGGGGCCTGACGCCCCCGACTCTTCGGGCCCGGCGGCCGGGCCACCACTCCCGCACCCGGTGGGGTGTCCGCGAGGGCGAAGTATCCGAGGATGCCGACCAGGTCACCACTCAGTCGGAGTTCGAATCGGTTCTGATCGGCGTTGTCGATCACGTCCACAACCTGCGCGTCCGTCAGCATGGCTATCTCCTGGGGGTATGTGTCGTAATCGAAATGTGATGTTCATCACCCTTTATACCGATGCACGGAACCGCTGTCCAAGTTTCCCCCGAATGTTCACTCTCAGAGATCTCGGTTACAGTCTCCGGGACAACTACACATCCACGGGGGCTCGCACCAGCGGGCTGAGAGGACGGCTAGGGGCCGTCGACCGTCGAACCTGTCCGGGTAATGCCGGCGTAGGGAGCATCATCGATGAGCACAACCATATCTACAGCCACGTCCGTCACCACGGGACCGATCCAGGGCAGCACCAAGCAGTACCTGCTGTCGGGCGACGACGTCCGGGTGCCGGTCCGGCGCGTACATCTCACCAACGGTGAGCACCTCGACGTGTACGACACGTCGGGCCCGTACACCGACACGGACGCCACGATCGACCTGGACGCGGGACTTCCGCACCTGCGGGCGTCGTGGATCGCCGACCGGGCGGGCACCCAGCTCGACGCCGCCCGCGCCGGAACCGTCACCCCCGAGATGCGGTATTGCGCTGCACGAGAGGGTGTTTCACCTGAGACGGTGCGCGCCGAGGTCGCGGCGGGTCGCGCCGTGATCCCGGCCAACCGCTGCCACCCCGAACTCGAGCCGATGATCATCGGCAAGGCGTTCGCGGTCAAGATCAACGCGAACATCGGCAACAGCGCGGTGACGTCGTCGATCGCGGAAGAGGTCGAGAAGATGGTGTGGGCGACGCGGTGGGGCGCGGACACCATCATGGACCTGTCCACCGGCAAGAACATTCACGAGACCCGGGAATGGATCCTGCGCAATTCGCCGGTACCCGTGGGGACCGTGCCGATCTATCAGGCGCTGGAGAAGGTCAACGGCGATCCGACCGCGCTCACGTGGGAGATCTACCGCGACACCGTGATCGAGCAGTGCGAGCAGGGCGTCGACTACATGACGGTCCATGCCGGGGTGCTGCTCCGCTACATTCCACTGACCGCGCGCCGGGTCACCGGCATCGTCTCCCGCGGCGGTTCGATCATGGCGGCCTGGTGTCTGGCGCATCACCGGGAATCGTTCCTGTACACCCACTTCGACGAACTCTGCGAGATCCTCCACCGCTACGACGTCACGTTCTCGCTCGGTGACGGTCTGCGCCCCGGCTCCATCGCGGACGCCAACGACGAGGCCCAGTTCGCCGAACTCCGCACCCTCGGCGAGCTCACGAAGATCGCGAAATCGCATGGCGTGCAGGTGATGATCGAAGGTCCCGGGCACGTGCCGATGCACAAGATCGTCGAGAACGTGCGGCTCGAGGAGGAGTTGTGCGAGGAGGCGCCGTTCTACACGCTCGGACCGCTCGCCACCGACATCGCACCGGCGTACGACCACATCACGTCCGCGATCGGGGCGGCGATGATCGCGCAGGCCGGTACCGCGATGCTCTGCTACGTGACACCCAAGGAGCACCTGGGGCTGCCGAACCGGGACGACGTCAAGACCGGGGTCATCACGTACAAGATCGCGGCGCACGCCGCGGACCTCGCAAAGCAGCATCCGCGCGCGCAGGAGCGGGACGACGCGCTGTCGAAGGCCCGGTTCGAGTTCCGCTGGCACGACCAGTTCGCCCTGTCCCTCGACCCGGACACGGCGCGGGAGTTCCACGACGAGACGCTGCCCGCCGAGCCGGCGAAGACGGCCCACTTCTGCTCGATGTGCGGTCCGAAGTTCTGCTCCATGCGGATCTCCGCCGACGTGCGGGAGCACGCGCAGCAGCACGGACTCGATTCGGTCGAAGCCATCGAGGCGGGCATGGCCGAGAAGTCGAGCGAGTTCGTCGACGCAGGTGGCCGTGTGTATCTGCCCGTCGAGTCCGTCACCTCAGAGAATCGGTAAGGTCCCCTTCGTGAAGCTGCTGCCCCTGACCCCCGACGGCCAGACCCCCGTCCGCGTCCTCACCATCGCCGGCACCGATTCCGGCGGTGGCGCCGGGATCCAGGCGGACTCGCGGACGATGGCGCTGTGCGGCGTCCACGCATGTGTCGCGGTCGCCGCGGTGACGGTGCAGAACTCGGTGGGGGTCAGCGGCTTCCACGAGATTCCGCCGGAGACGGTGGCCGCGCAGGTGCGGTGCGTCGTCGACGACATCGGGGTCGGGGCAGCGAAGACGGGGATGCTGGCGTCGACGGCCATCATCGAGGCCGTCGCCGCCGTGTGCACCGAGGTCGGGATCGGCCGGGACCAACCGGTCCCGCTGGTCGTCGACCCGGTGTGCGCGTCGATGCACGGCGATCCGCTCCTGCACGCCGAGGCGCTGGACGCCGTGCGGAACACGCTGATCCCGATCGCCACGGTGGTCACCCCGAATCTCGACGAGATCCGGTTGATCACCGGCATCGACGTGGTGGACGACGCGACCGCACGCCAGGCCGCGGAGGCGCTGCACGCACTCGGCGCGCAGTGGTCGATCGTGAAGGGCGGGCACCTGCGGACGTCGGCGTCGAGCACCGATCTGCTGTTCGACGGCGACCGATTCCTCGAGTTCAGCAGTCCCCGGATCGACACCGGCAACGACCACGGCGGCGGCGACACCCTCGCGGCCGCCATCGCGAGTGCACTCGCCCACGGATGGTCCGTGCCCGACGCGGTGGCGTTCGGCAAGGAGTGGGTCACCAAGTGCCTGGAGGCGTCGTACGACCTGGGTGCCGGTCACGGCCCCGTCTCCCCCCTGTGGCGCCTGCGGCACCCGTGAGTACTTATTAACGTCCGGCGGTTAACAAGTACTCACGGGCGGCGGAGCCGCAACCGCCAGATACCGAGGTCGGAGGGCACCCCACTGGGTGCGGGGGCGAAGAAGGCGCGTCGCCACGGCTTGACCCCGACCCCCAGTTCGTCGAGGGTGCCCGGCTGCAGGCTCGACAGCGTGGCGGACGACGCCATCACGTTGCCGTCGCCGCCGAGTTCCATCATGCGGGCCGCGACGGTCACGTCGACACCGAGCCAATCGCTGCCGATCTGCCGGGGCGAACCGGTGTGGAGGCCGACGCGCATGCGGGGACGGTAGCCGTCCACCTCGACGTCCGCGAGGGCGTCCTGCGCGGCGAAGACGGCGTCGATCGCGCGGTCCGGGCTGGAGAAGACGGCCATCACACCGTCGCCCAGGCGTTTGACCACATGCCCACCCCGGTCGACGATGGGGGTCTCGACGGCTCGGGCGACGTCGCGCAGCAGGGCGAGGGTGGCGCTGTCACCGGCGGGCAGCGACCAACTGGAGAACCCGACGAGGTCGGTGAACACGATGGTCACCTCGCGTGTTCCCCGGCCACGTCCGGTGCGCTCGAGCAGTGCCTGCCACACCTGCAGCGCGCCGAGGCTCATCTCGCGGGACGCGCCCGGCTGGTGATCGAGGAAGCGGTCGGCGACGCGGGCGATCGCCCGCGCGCTTCCGGGGCCCGCCGTCGACAGTGGGTCGCCGAACGCGGGATCGCCGGGGAGCGCGCGACGAACCCTCCGCAGCCCCTCGATCAGCTGCGGCTGCCGGTTGACCGATTCCACCCAGCCCAGCACCTTGTCGCCCCGTTTCGGCGTCTGCGCAGCGCCGTGCTCGGCACTGTTCTCTTCGGCGGGGTCGTCGCTCACGAGAGTAAGAGTAACTCAGCGTCACATGCACAAACCCGTGACGAATCGGACATCACTCGGTGGCCCGCGCCTTCTCCCGGTCCGCGCCGATGGGGACTCCGTTCGGACCCGCGAGCGACTCCGCGTACACCCCGACGGCATACGCGACCGCGGCGGCGTTCTTGGCGAGCGCGGCCCGGTCCACGTTCTCGAGGGTATCGGTCGCGCTGTGGTAGTTCTTGTCGTACACGACACCCGGGGTGCCGCCCCACTTCTGCGCCTGCTCGGGGGTCTTCGTCTCGTCGGCACCGCTGAACACCCCGCCCGAGGGGATGCCGTGCTCGATGAACGGACCGTAGTCGGATCGGCCGTCGAAGTCCGTGCCGTCCGCGGCGATGCCGTCGCCCTGCAGGAACTCGGTGAACGTGCGCTCGATGCCCGCGGACCCCTCGGGTCCGGGCCCCTCACCGACGTTGTCGGAGTTGTCGCCGTCGTAGGCCAGGTAGCCGGCGTTCTCGGAACCGAGCATGTCGAAGTTCAGGTACAGCGCGATGTCGTTCCGCTGCTCCTCGCTGAGGCTGTCGACGTACGCCTCCGATCCGAGCAGACCCAATTCCTCGGCGCCCCAGAACGCGAAGCGCACGGCGTTGTCGACGTCGGGCGAACCGCCGAGTTGCACGGCCGTTTCGAGGGTCGCGGCGACGCCGGTGCCGTTGTCGTTGATGCCGGGGCCCTCGGGGACGCTGTCCAGGTGCGCGCCGACCATCACGACGTCCTCGGTCGAGCCGGTCTTCGTCTGGGCGATGACGTTGCGCGCGGTGCTCGACTCGGTGACGGTGTCGAGCGTGAGGGTGACGTCACCCCCCGCCTGCTCGAGCGCGGCGCCGTCCGCCTTGCTCACCCCGCCCGTGGGCACCTTGCCCACATCCGGGTCGCCGAGGGTGCCGCCGCTCATCGGTCCGTCCTCGTTGTTGACGACGATCACGCCTGCGGCACCGCGCTCGGACGCCACCTGCTGCTTGGCCGCGAACGGGCACACCCCGCGGTTCACGAGGACGATCGCGCCTGTCACGTCGAGGCCGTCGTAATCGGTGACCTCGCATCCCGGACTGTCGTCCTTCGGGGCGGGCACCAGGCGGGCGGTGAGCCCCTGCGGACCGGTCGACGGTGAATACGACATCGCCCGGACGTCGAAGTCGCGGTCGCCGGACCGCAGGGCCTCCGTCCGCACGTCGAACTTGTGGAACTCGAATTCCGGGGTCTGGACGTCGAAGCCCTTGTCTTCCAATGTCTGTGCGACGTAGTCGACGCTCGCGTCGTAGCCGGACGTTCCGGCTGCGCGGTTGCCGTCGTTGCTCTCGGCGATCGTCTGCAGTTGCTCGAGGTGCCCCACCACACCGCTCTCGGTGACCGAGGCCGCGAGAGCGCTCGCGTCGACCGGCGGCGAATCGGGTTCACTCGTCGACGAGCACCCGGCCAGGACCATCGCACCGGCCACTCCGACTGTGAAAACTCCCCGTAGTCGCATGTCGGGAGCCTAACGCAGAAGCACCTGTGGGCCGGCGCGAATGGATTTCGCACCGGCCCACAGGCTCCCGCCCCACCGTCACCCTCAGCCAGGTCTCCCGACGATCACCTGGCGGAGGAGCAGGGCGAGATTACTGTATCGGGTGTCAGGCGTCGCGCTTGTTGACGACCACCAGTCCGGCCCCGAAGATCACGAAGACGAACACCGCGAAGTACACGAGGCTGCCCCACGGGCCCCAGTGGAAATCGACTCCCTGCGACGCTCCCAGGAAGTTGTTGGCGTTGAGGAACGGCAGGAACGGCATGATCTTCTGGCCGAACGAGCCGAACAGGTTGAACAGGCTCTCGATCAGCAGCGGCCACAGCAGCAGCAGGGCGATCGCCCCCGCCGACTGACGCAGCAGGGTGCCGACTCCGACGGCGAGAACCACGCACAGGAACGCGTAGATCGGGACGCCGTAGATCGACCGCCACGCGTCCGCACCGGTCAGGGTGAGTGCCGCTCCGGCCTCGTCGCCGGCCGTCGCCTTCGCAATGGCGTACGCGCCGAACGTGAGCACGAACGTCAGCACGGCGCCGAACGCGCCGATCAGGCCGGCCTTCGCGACGAGGACGGACGCCCGGTTCGGGATGGCCTGGAACGTGGTGCGGATGACCCCGAACCGGTATTCGCTGGTCACGGCCAGTGCCGCGAGGATCATCAGAACCAGCACACCGAACCCGGAGACACCGCCGACGGCGTCGGACATCTGCGGCAGGAACGGGTCGAAGTCGGGTTGCTTACCGTCCGCGATCTGGTTGTTGAACGTGTTGATGCTCGCCTTCGCGCTCAGCCCGATGACCGCCGCGAGACCGAGGCCCAGCACGATGATGATGACGGTGCACCACCACGGCGACCTCGTCGACGTGATCTTGATCCGTTCGGCATTGAGAACAGCCATTACAGTGCACCCCTCATCACATCTTCGACGCCTTCTGCGTGGTACTGCACGTCGTCTCCGGTCAACTTCATGAAGGCGTCCTCCAGCGATCCGCGCTGAGATGCCAACTCGTGCAGGACGATGCCCTGCGAACCGGCGATCCCGCCGACGACGTCCGTCGACGAATCCACCACGACGAGCGCCTGCTGCCCGTCGGATCCGTCTTCGCGCACGGTGAGTCCGTTGGACGTGAGCGCGCTGCGCAGCGCGTCCAGCTGTGGGCTCCGCACGCGCACCGTCGATTCCGAGGACTTGCTGACGAACTCGGACACGGTGGTGTCGGCGATCAGACGCCCGCGGCCGATGACCACCAGATGTTCTGCGGTGAGCGCCATCTCGGACAGCAGGTGGCTCGACACCAGCACGGTGCGGCCCTCGGCGGCGAGGCGCTGCATGAACTTCCGGATCCAGACGATGCCCTCCGGGTCGAGCCCGTTCACCGGCTCGTCGAACAGCAGCACCTTCGGATCGCCGAGCAGCGTGGCGGCCAGGCCCAGTCGCTGGGACATGCCGAGGGAGAATCCGCCGGCCTTCTTCCCCGCCACCTCGGTGAGCCCGACGAGGTGCAGCACCTCGTCGACCCGGCTCTTCGGCAGCGAGTTGGACGCCGCCATCCACTGCAGGTGGGCGCGGGCCGAGCGATTGGGGTGCACCCACTTCGCGTCGAGCAGAGCCCCCACCGTCCGCAGCGGCTGCACCAGGTCGCTGTACGGTTTGCCGTCGATCAGCGCGCTGCCCGCCGTGGGGCGGTCCAGCCCGAGGATCATGCGCATCGTCGTCGATTTTCCTGCACCGTTCGGGCCGAGGAAGCCGGTGACCATACCCGGCTTCACGTTGAACGTCAGGTTGTCCACCGCCTTCGTCGCACCGAAGGTCTTTGAAAGTCCCCTCACTTCAATCATGTGAGAAGAATGCCGGAACCTGCGGCCGGCGCGCATCGGCCGCAGGTCTACTCCCGACTCGTCCCCTGGTACCGGTCGGACCCCGAACCGGACCCCGACTCGACCCCGAGTTCTACGACGACGCCTGCGCCCAGAACCGCTTGGGGATGCGGCCCGCGTGCCGGGCCTCGTACCCCGCCACCACGGCCCCGCGCATCGCCGACGCCATGAGCGCCGGATCCTTCGCCCTGGTCACCGCCGTGGCCAGCAGGACGGCGTCGCAGCCGAGTTCCATCGCGAGGGTCGCGTCGCTGGCGGTCCCGATGCCGGCGTCGAGGATGACCGGTACCCCGGCACCCTCCACGATCATCTCGATGTTGTGCGGGTTCGCGATACCGAGCCCGGTGCCGATCGGCGAACCCAGCGGCATCACGGCCACGCAGCCGACGTCCTCGAGCCTGCGGGCCAGGACCGGGTCGTCGGTGGTGTACGGCAGGACGACGAATCCGTCGTCGACCAGTTGCTCGGCGGCGCTGACCAACTCGATGGCGTCGGGCATGAGGGTGCGTTCGTCGGCGATGACCTCGAGCTTCACCCAGTCGGTTTCGAGCGCCTCCCGGGCGAGTTGCGCCGTCAGCACCGCCTCGGCCGCACCGCGACACCCCGCGGTGTTGGGCAGCGGCGCGATGTCGAGCCGGCGCAGCAGGTCCAGCACCCCGGTGCCGCCGACGGCGTCGACGCGGCGCATCGCGACCGTGGTCAGCTCGGTGCCGGACGCGACGAGCGCCTCTTCGAGCACCGTCAGGTTGGCGGCGCCACCGGTGCCCATGATCAACCGTGAACCGAACGTGCGGCCCGCGATCGTGAGGCCCTTCTGCACGCCGGGCGTCGCGTCAGCCACCCTGCACCGCCGTGAGGATCTCGATCTCCCAGCCCCGGACCACGAGCTCGTCCCAACGGGCGCGGGGGAACACGGCGCCGTTCACGGCCACCGCGATTCCCTTGGTCGGCAGGTTCAGCACCTCCAGCAGCCCGGTGACGGTCAACGGTTCCGTGAACTCGTGATCCTCGCCGTTGACGCTGATGCCGATCGGCACCACTACTTGCTGCTCACTCATCTCTACCTCGCTACTTTCTCGAAACGTTCGGGGTCTGCGGCTTTCGCCTCGACCAGTGCCGAGCCCTCCAACAATGCCACCGTCGCGTCGGCGGTCACCGGAGTGAGCAGGATGCCGTTGCGGCCGTGTCCCGTCGCCACCACGACCCGATCGGACACCCGGCCGATCAGCGGCAGGTTGTCCGGGGTCATCGGACGCAGACCCGCCGAGGTCTCACGCAGTTCGTACTCGCCGATGGCGGGCATCAGCGCCTCCGCGTCCGCGATCAGGTCCCGCACACCGGCCACCGTGACCTGCGTGTCGTTGCCCGATTCGTACTGGGTGGCTCCGACGACGATGCCGTCGGCACGCGGCACCAGGTAGGCGGGTCTGCCGTGGACGCTGCCGCGGATGGTCCGGCCAGGCGCGGGGGTCACCCCGGGACGGGCCCGCAACCGCAGGATCTCGCCCTTCACCGGGCGCACCGGAAGTCCCGGCCACAGTGCCGGTGACGCGATGCCCGCGGTGACGACGATCTGGTCCACGCCCAGCCCGTCCAGACTGCGCACGGCCTCACCGATCAGCTCCACCCCGGCGTCGACGGCACACCGTTGCAACGCCTGCAGGAGCAGCCTGTTGTCGACGGCCAGTTCGTCGACGGCCAAGAGCCCTAACCGGACTCCGCGACCCAGCATCGGCTCGAGGGCGCGGACCTCGGCGCGATTCAGGATCTGCAGATCCCGGCCCTGCGCCCCCACCCACTCGGCGATGGTCCGGAGGTCTTCGGCGTCGGCGCCGTCCAACGCGACGGTGAGCGAACCCTCCGACGTGAACAGGTCGACGCCGGCCCCGGCCTCCAGTTCCTTCCCGAACTCGGGCCACCGGTCGAGCGACGCGCTCCCCAGTTCGAGGACGCTCTCCTCACCGGGCCAGCCCTCGGACAGCGGGGCGAGCATGCCGCCCGCCACCCAGGACGCTCCCGAACCGATCGACGGGTCGTACAGCTTCACCGACCAGCCGTTGCGGGCTGCTCGCCACGCAATCGACAGGCCGATCACTCCGCCTCCGACGACGGATACCGATCTCGCCATTGAACTCCACCTCACTTCCTGCGCCGGCATGATCCGGGTCAGGTATGACGGTCGGGCTCGGCGTGAGCCCCTCTCAGCCCCACGTTCCCCGGGACTCCCGTGTTGCACTTTCACCGTAGAGGCTACCGTCATGCCGTGACCACCTCACATCACAGCAACCTCACGGACCGTCGGCGCCGCCTCGGAACAGCACGTTTGTACCTGTGCACCGATGCTCGGCGCGAGAAGGGCGACCTGGCGCAGTTCGCCGAGGCCGCGCTGTCCGGCGGCGTCGACATCATCCAGCTCCGCGACAAGGGCTCGGCCGGTGAGAAGAAGTTCGGCACGATGGACGCCAGGGACGAACTGGCGGCACTGTCGGTGCTCGCGGCCGCGGCCAGGCGGCACGGGGCGCTGCTCGCCGTCAACGACCGGGCCGACATGGCGCTGGCCGCAGGCGCCGACGTCCTGCACCTCGGCCAGGACGATCTGCCCGTCCCCTACGCGCGGACCGTCGTGGGTTCGGATGTGCTGATCGGCCGGTCCACGCACAGCCGCGCCCAGGCCAGCCTCGCGGCGATCGAGGACGGCGTCGACTACTTCTGCACCGGACCGGTGTGGGCGACCCCCACCAAGCCCGGGCGGACCGCGTCGGGCATCGACCTGGTGCGCTCGACCGCCGACTCCGCGCCGAACCGCCCGTGGTTCGCGATCGGCGGCATCGACGAGTCCCGGGTTCCGGAGATCCTCGCCGCAGGCGCCGACCGGATCGTCGTCGTGCGGGCCATCACCGAGGCCCGCGACCCGCAGGCCGCCGCGCGCTCACTGTCCGCCCTGCTGCAGCAGAACGCGTAGTTACGCCTGCTGGAGCCAGTCTCGCACCGTGGCGGGCGGTAGGACCACGACCGTGGCGGGCAACTGTTCGATCAGCTCGGGGTCGGTGGTGACGACCGCGGTCACCGTCCCCAGCGTGGTGCCGTGACCTGCCGGTTCGGCGAGGCGACCGACCGTGTCCAGTGCCTCGAGCACCTCGACGCGCGGCAGCCACCCGTAGGTGCCGTCGGGCAGGTGCACGGTGCGGGGCAGTGCCTTCGACAGCTGCGCGAGCGCGCCGCTCTCACCCAGCACGTCGTACCGGTCGAGCAGCAGCCGCACCTCGGTGGTGCGCAGTTGCGGCCACCCCGCTTCGAACCCGGGGTGCAGTGGCAACCCGGCGACGTCGGTTTCCCGCACCCAGCGCAGTTCGGTGCTCTCACCGTTCGCGACGGTGGGCAGTGGACGCTCGGCGTCGGCGATCACCGTGGTGTAACTCCAGCCGCTCGCGGCCTTCATGGTGACGACCTCGGTGCGGACTCGGATGGCCGCACTCTCGATGCCGGCTTCCTCGTGCGCCTCGCGTACCGCGGCGTGGGTCGTGGTCTCGTGGCTGTCCCGGGCACCGCCCGGCAACGCCCACGTCCCGCCCTGGTGGCTCCAGGCCGCACGGTGCTGTAAGAGCACGGCCGGCGTCTCGTCCGGGAGCGGCGCACGCAGCAACAACCCGGCCGCACCGTGCTTGCCCCAATGACGACTGCCGTCCGGCCCGGTCGCCCAGCCGTCACCGTCACCACGCATCGACTACCCCTGTCCGACCTGATGGGTCTCCCTGCAGTTCCCTCACACTAACGGTTTCTGCCGGAAGTGCCCGATATCCCCAGTCACCGACTCCTGCTTATATGCTCCCCACAAGGTGCGGCCGTGACACGGGAGGGGTGCGACGTGGTTCTGCGTGAGGCGCCGTCGATCGAACCCCACGGCAGCCGCGCCCTGTCTGCCGCCGCGGACGACGACGTCGACCCCGCCGTCGCGCGTCGTAAGGAACTTCGGGCCTTCCTGGGGTCGACACCCGCCAAGCTCACCGCCCTCGGCGCGCTCCTGGTGCTGCTCACCCTGACCGCCGGATTCGTGGCCGCGTCGACCGTGAACGGCAGGGAGGCCACCCTCGACAGCGTCCTCGCCGAGACCGAACCGCTGTCGTTCTCGGCGCAGAACCTCTACAGCGCCCTGTCGGTGGCGGACGCCGCGGCCACCACCGCGTTCATCTCCGGCGGTCTCGAACCCCCCGAACTCCGGGACACGTACGCGCAGGCGCTCGGCACGGCCTCCGCCGACCTCGTGTACGCGTCCGGCGGGCTCGCCCCCAGCGACGTGGACAGCAGGCGCCTTCTCGCCTCCATCTCCACCGACCTCAGCGTCTACTCCGGTCTCGTCGAGACCGCGCGGGCCAACAACCGCACCGGTCACCCCGTGGGCGCGGCCTACCTCAGCGAGGCATCCACGCTGATGCAGACGAGCATGCTGCCGAAGGCCCAGGAGTTGCACGCCCGGCAGGAAACCGACGTCGCGGACATACAGCGGGACTACTCCCGTCCGCCCTGGACGGCGCTGATCCTGGTCCTCGTCGCGCTCGTCGCGCTGCTCGTCGCGCAGGTCGTCCTCGCGCGGCTCAGCAGGCGCACGTTCAATCTCGGGTTGATCCTGGCGTCGTCGTGCACCGCGATCCTCCTGGTGTGGATGCTGGTAGCCGGGTTGGTCTCCTCCCTCGACACCAAGCGGGCGCTGACCCAGGGTGCCCGACCGATGCACGAGTTGACCGCGGCGCGCATCCTGGCGCAGCAGGCGCGCACCGAGGAGACGCTCAAACTGGTCCGCCGGGACTCTAACGGCGACTACGACGCCGTCTTCGAGGACAAGTCCGGTCAGCTCGACACCCTGCTGTCGGGCTATCCGCACGACGGCGACCGCGCGGTCGGCCACGACGAGGTGGTGCGGGCCGAGGACGCCTGGAAAAGCTGGTCTTCGGCGCACGATCGCATGAACGAGATCCTCGCGAAGGGCGACTTCGTTTCGGCGGCAACGGTTGCCATCGGGCCGGGACCCTCGGATTCCGCGGCCCAGTTCACCGCCGTCGACGACGCGCTCACCGACGGCATCGGGACCGCCCGCGACCATCTGCGGTCGAACGTCGAGTCCGCGGCCCGGGTGCTGACCGCACTCGGTTCCGGTGCCCTCGTCCTCACGCTCGTCGCGTTCGCCGGAATTATTATCGGATTGTGGCCTCGGTTGAGGGAATACCAGTGAGGCGGCACCGGATCGCGCTGGTGCTGCTGGCGGCCACGTTGCTGATCGGCGGGTGCGCCGAGGCCGCTCCGGAGCATGTCGGATCGCCGAACGTGTCCTACACCGAGCCCCCGCTTCCCGCGGCCGCGGCACCGGCCCCCGAGACCAGCGCCGCCCCGCCTGCTCCCGAGAAGGACTGCGGCGACCCCACCGCGAGCCTGCGCCCGTTCCCCGACTCCGACACGCCGATGCCGACGGTCGACGCCATCCGCGCGCGGGGGCGTCTCGTCGTCGGCCTCGACACGGGCAGCAACCTGATGAGTTTCCGCGCTCCCGCGACCGGCGCCGTCGAGGGCTTCGACGTCGACGTCGCCCGGGAGATCTCGCGGGACCTGTTCGGCGACCCGGACCGGCTCGACTACCGCATTCTCACGTCGGCGAATCGTGAGAAGGCGCTGCAGGAGTCGATGGTCGACATCGTGGCGAAGACGATGACCATCACCTGCGACCGCAAGGAACGGGTGGCGTTCTCCTCCGAGTACTTCGAGGCGCAGCAGCGGGTTCTGGTCGTGAAGGGATCCCCGATCCGCAGCGCCGCCGACCTGGGCGGAAAGCGGGTCTGCGTCGTCCGCGGCACGACGTCGCTGACCCGGTTGCAGAAGGTCGCGCCGACCGCCGAGATCCTCACGGTCCCCATGTGGTCGGATTGCCTGGTGGTCCTGCAGCAGCGGCAGGTCGACGCGGTGAGCACCGACGACACGATCCTCGCCGGCCTGGCGTCCCAGGACCCGTACCTCGAGATCGTGGGGGACAGCATGGGAGCCGAACCGTACGGCATCGGCATCACCAAGGCGAACGAGGACCTCGTGCGGTTCGTCAACCGCACACTCGAACGGATCCGCAGCGACGGAACCTGGACCAGAATGTACGACCAGTGGCTGTCGGTGCTGGGCCCGTCCCCCGCCCCGCCGTCCGCCGTGTACCAGGACTGAGGGGACGCATGCCGCAACATTCGAAGAACCCCGAGTCCACCGACCCGGACCTCGCCACCCAGGCCGCGGTCCGGGAACCCGAGGACGAGGCCACGCAGGCAGCGGTCCGGGAAGAACTGGACGAGGGGCCGGCCACCCAGGCGGCGCCGACGTCCCGGCCGTCGGGTGCGTCCGGCACCGGTCGCTCGACGCGGTCACCGCGCACCCGGTCCGGGCAGCGCCTGCGTCTCGGCGGCGGACTCGTCGAGGTGCCCGTCGTCAAGACACTCGACCCGGCGTCGGCGGTGATGGCCGACCCGAAGGTCCCCGAGGGCAAGCGCTTCTGCTGGAAGTGCAACAAGCCGGTCGGCCGCAGTGGCCCCACGTCCGAGGCCTCCGAGTTCGGTCTGTGCCCCTCGTGCGGAGCGACGTTCGACTTCCGGCCGCTCCTCGATCCGAACGAACTGATCGGCGGCCAGTACGAGGTGCAGGGCTGCATCGCGCACGGCGGCCTCGGCTGGATCTACCTGGCCATCGACCGCAACGTCAGCGACAGGTGGGTGGTTCTCAAGGGGCTGTTGCACTTCGGCGACGCCGAGGCGCAGGCGGTGGCGGTGGCCGAACGCCAGTTCCTCGCGGAGGTGGCGCACCCGAGCATCGTGAAGATCTTCAACTTCGTGGAGCATCCCCGGTCGGACGGAACCCCGATGGGCTACATCGTCATGGAGTACGTGGGCGGTCATTCGCTGCGCGACGTCCTGTCGACGCACATCAGGCCCGAGCGCATGCCGGTCGAGCAGGCCATCGCGTACGTGCTCGAAATCCTTCCCGCACTGACATATCTACACTCCACCGGTCTGGTGTACAACGACCTCAAACCCGACAACGTGATGGTCACCGAGGACGCCCTGAAGCTGATCGACCTCGGCGCCGTCGCCGGCATCGAGGACTACGGGTACCTGTACGGCACGCCGGGGTACCAGGCGCCGGAGATCGTCAAGACCGGCCCGACCGTGGCCTCCGACATCTACACGGTGGGGCGCACACTCGCGGTGCTGACGCTCGACATGCCGTCCGACAAGGGCCGGTACCTCGACGGGATCCCCTCCCCAGAGCAGGCGCCGCTCCTGACGGAATACGAGTTCTTCCACCGACTCCTGTTGCGCGCCACCGACCCCGATCCGAGCAGGCGGTTCGCGTCCGCCGAGGAGATGGCCGGTCAGCTCACCGCCGTACTCCGCGAGGTGCTCGCGCAGCAGACCGGCGAGGAGCATCCCGGACTGTCGACCGTGTTCAGCAAGCAACGAACGACTTTCGGCACGAACGAGGCCGTCGAGCAGACGGACGTGTACGTCGACGGCGTCGAACGGGACAGGAATCTCGACCCGCTGTCGGTGGCGCAGGCCCTGGCGGTGCCGCTGATCGACCCGGCCGACCCCAACGCCCAGCTCCTGGCCGCCGCGGTGCACAGCGAACCGCAGCAGACCCTCGATTCCATTCGGCACGCCCGCGAGAGCGGAATCGAGCGGGTCGTCGGCGACCTGGACGTGTCGTTCTCCCGGGAACTGACCCTCGCCGAGATCAAGGCGCACCTCGACCTCGGGGACGCCGCCACCGCGACCACACTCCTCCGCGACCTGGAGGCGGAGATGGGCGGGAACTGGCGCGTCGACTGGTACGCCGGACTCGCGACGCTGATCGACGGCGAGTACGAGACGGCATTCTCCCGGTTCGAGTCCGTGCTGCAGGCGATGCCCGGTGAAACGGCTCCCAAACTTGCGCTCGCGGCCACCGCCGAACTGATTCTGCAGCACTGCGAAAGCTCCGATTCCCACCGATGGCGGACCTTCGCCGAGAAGTACTACCGGACGGTGTGGCGCACCGATCACAGCCTGGTGAGCGCAGCATTCGGGCTGGCCCGCCAACTCACCGAACGCGGAGATCTGCCCGGCGCCATCGCCGCGCTCGATCAGGTTCCCGCGATGTCCCGGCACTTCACCATGGCCCGGATGACGAGTGTGCTGATGCTGCTGTCCGGCAGGCCGATCGAGGAGATCGACGAGGCGGCGCTGCGAGAGGCGGCGCTCCGCGTCACCGCGCTCGCACCCGAGGAGAGCCGGGCGCTGCAGATGCGCACACTCGTGCTGGGCACGGCACTGGACTGGATGCGTGCCGGTCACACGTCGGCGACGGAACTCGAGCAGATCCTGGGGGTGCCGTTCACCGAACGGGGCCTACGCAAGGGCGCCGAGGCCGGTCTGCGGGCGCTGGCCCGCAACGCCCCCGAGCGCACCCACCGGTACACGCTGGTGGACCTCGCCAACGCCATCAGGCCCAGGAGCCTGCTGTAACACTCAGACCCCGACCAGCTCCACCGCGGCGCGGGCAATCGCGAACTCCTCGTTGGTCGGCACGACCAGCACCTGGACGTCGGACTCGTCCGCCGAGATGCGGCGGGCGTCCCGGGAATCCGCGCGGTTGCGGTCGTCGTCGACGACGATGCCGAGGCGGCCCAGCCCCGCCAGGCTGTCGCGGCGGACGTCGACGTTGTTCTCGCCGACTCCCCCGGTGAACGTGATGACGTCCACGCCGCCCAGTTCCACCAGGTAGGCGCCGATGTACTTGCGGAGCCGGTGCACGTACACGTCGTAGGCCAGCGCCGCGTCCTCGTCGCCCTCGCCGACGAGTGCCAGCAGCGCCCGGAAGTCGTTGACCCCGGACAGGCCCTTGAGTCCGGAGTGCCGGTTCAGCAGGTCGTCGATCTGATCGACACCCATGCCGCTGCGGTGCAGGTGCAGGATCACCCCGGGGTCGACGTCGCCGGACCGCGTGCCCATGACGAGACCCTCGAGCGGAGTCAGGCCCATGGACGTGTCGACGGCCAGTCCCCCGCGGATCGCGGACGCCGACGCGCCGTTCCCGAGGTGCAGCACTATCTGATTCAGCTCCGACAGGCCCCGGCCGAGGAACTCGGCCGCCCGCCCCGACACGTACTGATGCGAGGTGCCGTGGAAGCCGTACCGCCGGATGGCGTGCTCCTGCGCGACCGTCCGGTCGATCGCATACGTCGACGCCTCCGCAGGCAGCGTGTGGAAGAACGCGGTGTCGAACACGGCGACGTGCGGGATGTCCGGCAACTCCTCGCGCGCCACCTCGATCCCGATCACGTTCGCCGGATTGTGCAGCGGCGCAAGCGCCGACAGGTCCGAGATGGACTGCACCACCGCGTCGTCGATGATCGTCGGCTCGTAGAACACGTCGCCGCCGTGGACGATGCGGTGCCCGACCGCGACGATCCCCGCCTCCCGCAGCGGACGCCCCACCTCGGCGACGATGTCCGACACCATCTTCAGCCCCGCCCGGTGGTCGGCGATGTGGACGTGGCGCTCCGCCAACCCGGTGCGGTGGTGATAGACGATGCGCCCCTCGGGTTCCCCGATCCTCTCGATGAGACCGGACGCCGAGGACTTCCCGGTGTCCGGGTGGACCAGCTGGAACTTGATCGACGACGAACCGGAATTGACCACCAGGACGGAACCTTCGCTGCCTTCGCTCACTGCTCTGCTCCCTGCGCCTGGATCGCCGTGATCGCCACGGTGTTCACGATGTCCTCGACCAACGCCCCTCGCGACAGGTCGTTGACGGGTTTGTTGAGACCCTGCAGCACCGGCCCGACCGCGATCGCTCCGGCACTGCGCTGCACCGCCTTGTACGTGTTGTTGCCGGTGTTGAGGTCGGGGAAGATGAAGACCGTCGCCTTGCCCGCCACCTCCGAACCGGGCATCTTCTTGTCGGCCACGCTCTGCTCGATGGCGGCATCGTACTGAATGGGGCCTTCCACCAACAGGTCCGGCCTACGCTCCCGCACCAGTTTGGTCGCGGAGCGCACCTTGTCGACATCCGCGCCGCTGCCCGAGTCGCCCGTCGAATACGACAGCATCGCGATGCGCGGATCGATGCCGAACTGGGACGACGTCTGCGCCGACGAGATCGCGATGTCGGCCAGCTGCTCGGCCGTGGGGTCGGGCACCACCGCGCAGTCACCGTACGCGAGCACCCGGTCGGACAGGCACATCAGGAACACGCTCGACACGGTGGACACACCCGGTTGCGTCTTGATGATCTCGAACGACGGCCGGATGGTGTGCGCCGTGGTGTGCGCGGCACCGGAGACCATGCCGTCCGCGATTCCCAAGTGCACCATCATGGTTCCGAAATACGAGATGTCGGTCATCACCTCGCGGGCGCGGTCCACACTCATGCCCTTGTGGGCGCGGAGCCGCGCGTACTCCTCCGCGAACGGACCGGCATGTTCGGAGGTCCGCGGGTCGAGGACCTGCGCTTCCGCGAGGTCGACACCGAGTTCCGCCGCGCGGCGACGCACCTGCACCTCGTCGCCGAGAATGGTCAACTGCGCCACCTGCCGTTGCAGCAGCCTCCCCGCCGCCCGCAGGATGCGGTCGTCGGCGCCCTCCGGGAGCACGACGTGCTTGCGGTCCCGGCGGGCGCGGTCGATCAGCTGGTACTCGAACATCTGCGGAGTCACCACCGACGGGATGGGCAGCTTCAACCGCTCCAGCAGCGTCGGCGCGTCCACCCGGAGTTCCATGACACTCAGGGCGGTGTCGATCTTGCGTTGCGAGCCGACCGCCACCCGGCCACGGGTCTGAGCGGCCGCACTGGCCGTGTCGAACGTGCCCAGATCGGTGGTGAGGATCGGCAACCGCGGCCTGAGGCCGGCCATCAGCTTCGCGATCGCCGGGTGCGGCACCAGCCCACCGTTCATGATGATGCCCGCCAGCGACGGGAACCCCTCGGCCTCATGCGCATTCACCATCGCCAGCAGCACGTCGGACCGGTCGGCCGGGGCAATCACCACCGTGCCCTCCGTCAGCCGCTCGAGAATGTGCTCGGCCGTCATTCCCCCGACCAGCACCCGCAGCGCCTCCCGGTGCAGCAACTCGGGGTCGCCGCTGAACAGGCTGCCGTCGATCGACTCGAGAAGTTCGGCCATGGTCGGTGCGACCAGCAGCGGGATCTCGGGCAGGCTCCACGCGGGCACACCGGTGGACGCCAACGCGTCGGTCACGGCGTCGAGTTCGTCGGGGTTGCATCGATTGGCGACCACGGCCAGCAGGTGCGCGTGGTGACCGGTCAGTTCACCGATGGCAAGTTGGGCGAGCTGCGCGACCTCCTCGGGGGTGCGCCGGACTCCCTTCACTGCGAGCAACACCGGTGCGCCCAGGTTCACGGCGATCCTGGCGTTGTAGCCGAGCTCGCTCGGGCTGGCCACGTCGGTGTAATCGCTGCCGATCACCACGACAGCATCGCACTGCGCCGCCACCTGGTGGTACCGGGCGACGATCTCGCTGAGCGCGCCCTCCGGGTCTGCGTGGACATGCTCGTACGTGACCCCCAGCGACTCCTCGTACCCGAGGTCGGCCGTCGTGTGCTCGAGGAGCAATTCGAGGATGTAATCGGTCTCCTCCGTCGACCGGGCGATGGGGCGGAAGACACCCACCCTCGCCGCCGACGCACACAGCATCTGCAGGACACCCAGCGCGATGGTGGACTTTCCGGTGTCCCCCTCCGGTGAGGCGATGAAGATACTCGAGGGCTGAGGACGTGCGGGTGGATTCACAGGCGAAGGTGTCGCGGGCGCAGCCATGGCCATAGCGTATCCGGACACCGCCGCTGGGTGATTGACACCGCTCCGTCCCGACGGTCAGATGGCGTATGGCCGAATCACCCTTCCCCGACGTCCGATGGGGCAGCGAGACCAGTTTCCTCCGCGAACCCGCCGCTACGTTTGCCGCCACCCGACCCGGATCGTGGGTGATCCGGAACCTCGCCGGAGTGGATCGCCTGCTCCTGCAGAAGAGCAGGGGACGCTTCACGATCCTCGGCCCGATCGCCGCACCGGTGGTCCTGCTGACCACCACGGGTCGGAAATCGGGCGCGCCGCGGACGAGCCCACTCCTGTACTACCGCGAAGGACAGCAGATCTTCGTCGTGGGCAGCAACTTCGGGCAGGATCACCACCCGGCGTGGTCGGCGAACCTCCTCGCCCAGCCGAACGCGAAGGTCACCATCGGCGGGAAGGACATCCCCGTCACCGCAACCCTGCTCGCGGAACCGGAGCGGACGCGGATCTATCGCGAATTCGACGAGATGGTGCGCGTCTACGGCGTCTACGAGCACCGAACGAACCGCACGATGCGGGTGTTCGCCCTCACCGCCGCGTGAGACGTTCCGCGCGGCCGCGCCCCGGTTCGAACTCATGACGCTCGCAGATGCGCGATGAGGATCGCTTCGATCTCCGACCGTCGTGCCGCGGACGGGAGGCGCGGGGCTGCGGACCGGTAGTGGTGACCGGTCGGGGTGCCGAGGTCGAAGAGATGCGTTCGGCCATGCCTCCGGACAGGGCGCGCGGTCCAGCCGTCGCCTTCCTTCGCGTAATTGCACGCCGCACACAACCCGGCCCCATTATCTGCCGTGGTGGCACCCTTCTTGCGGCGCGAGAGAATGTGATCGTGATGGCGGATCGGCGCATCACACCACGGCGTCCGGCACGTCCGGTCACGGAGATCGATCAACTTCGCAAGGCTTTTCGGGAACGTCCGGGACTGCGACTCCATCGCCGTCAACGCACCCGACAACGGGCACGAGTAGATCAACCGCAACGTGGCCTCGGTCTCCCCATCAAGGGCGTCGGCGACCAGTTTCCGGGCGATCCCCGCCGGCACCGGCCCGAACTCCGCCAGGTCCGCCGCCTCGTTCTCGCCCGCCAGCAGTGTTTCGTCGGAGATCACCAGGTTCACCGCCACCGGCACACCATTGGCGACCGTTGCCCCGGTGCCGCGGTCGAACAACAGATCCGCCATCAGCTGGTTGCGGGTGCGGCCACCGCTCTCCCCGGTGGCGATGAGGCTGTCCGCGTCGCGCCCCAATGTGGCGTGTAGGCAGACGGCCTGTTCCATCGGCAGCAGCACACTCAGATACGCCATCGAATCCGGCGCCGGCCGCGTCGTGACCCGCCGCTCCGAGACGGCCTTGCGGTACCGGGCCACGACCGCGGCCGCGTCGAGTTCCACCGCCAGGGCCTTCGCCTTCGCGACCAGGCCGCGGTCCCCGACCCCGTCGAGACTGTTCGGGTCCGAACACAACCGGTGGTCGACGATCTTCCGATCCGCCGCCGACAAACACGCCGTTTCCCGCACCAGCAGCGTGGCACGCCACTCGTTCAACCGGCCCGACCGCAACAACGCCAACGTGTGCGGCATCTCGTGCACCACCGCCCGAGCGAACCCCAGATGCCGGCCACCGCGGTTCGGGGACTCCCTGCGCGCCAACGCAATCTGCGACGCGATACCGCGGTCCCACTCCGCCCGCGGCAACCCCCGAACCTTGCGGTCCTCCCGCATGCAGGTGGCGACATCGTCGGTGACCACCGCCTGCACCGCACACCCCACCGACTTCAACGACTCCACCGCGTCGAGCCACTCGATGCCCAAACCCGCATCACCACACGGCCCGACACACCGCAACCGCGCCGTGAACGCCCGCAACTCCTCCAGATCCGGTGCAACCACATCCCCCACGACCAGCCCTCCCCCGAGGTTGTTCGAAACTTTGTTCGACTCTAGCAATCACCCATAACTCATGGCAATAGCCGAATCCGGTGTAAAGCGCGTGCAGCGCAGCGCTGCACGGCGCTATACAGGAGATCGCGCATACCTGCGCCGAGGAATGGAGAAGTAGTTGCCCACGAGTGCCGCACCGGATCCGATGACACTGCACCCAATTTCGGGGCAGCCCCGGGTGGTCCTGCTCAAACCCCTGATCGACAACCCGCTGATCGAGGTCGGGGAGTACAGCTATTACGACGATCCCGAGTTCGCGGACGAGTTCGAGACGCGAAACGTTCTGCACCACTACGGCCCGGATCGGTTGATCATCGGCAAGTTCTGCGCGTTCGCGACCGGGACGACGTTCATCATGAACGGCGCGAATCATCGAATGAGCGGCGTCTCGACCTTCCCGTTTCCTATCATGGGAGGCGCATGGGCCGAGCATGCCGATCTGCTCGCGGATCTACCGTCCCGCGGCGACACGGTCGTCGGCAACGACGTGTGGATCGGGGGCAACACGACGATCATGCCCGGCGTGCGCATCGGGCACGGCGCGATCGTGTCGACCGGTTCGGTGGTGACACGATCGGTGCCGGACTATGCCGTCGTGGGCGGGAATCCGGCCGTCCACATCAAGGACCGCTATTCGGAATCCGAGATCGTCGCGCTGGTGCGCATCGCGTGGTGGGACTGGCCGATCTCCGTCATCACCGAACAGGTGCGAACGATCGCCGCAGGTACTGTCGAGCAACTTCAGGAGATCGCCGACGGACTCGGCTTAATCAGCCGCACGCAGCTTTGGGCGACTCGGCGTCGAGGTCGAGTTCGCCGTCGTCGGCGAAGACGAGGCGTCCGTCGTCGAGGGCGACGGCCCAGCGGTGCACGGGCGCCCAATCGCGCCCGAGGAGTCCCTCGGACTGGGACAGGTCCGCGAAATCCTCGATCACGACGCCCGGCGCGGGAGCGTCGGCGTCGCGGCGGACGCGAACGCGAGCACCGACGACGACATCGGCACTGTGGGGCTGTGCGGCACTCTTCTGATCAGACATGGGTTCATTCCACTTTCTGCCGGGTGGTGCCAGGCAAGGGATCATCCGGGCCCGCTGCCGAGAACTCACTACAGACGATCGGCAAATTTTGAGCAAGCCCCGAGTCGGAGTTGTGGGGATCATCACCGAGGCCTTGACTCCCGAAGAACCACGCGACAGTTGTCCATCATTTGTACACAAGAGCCATTGACGTCAAGAGAACCCTCCGCCATGATTAGATGTAACTGCTGGTTACACTGACATGGAGGGATCTCATGGCACGCTCGACGCTCGCTATCCGCAATCCGAAGATCACGGATCGCCAGGACACCGGCGCCCGGCTTCTCCAGTCCTCCGCACGCATGTCGTACGACCCGACGGTCGAGGTGGACTGGGACGCGCCCGTCCCCGACGACCTGTACGGCCTCACTCCCGAGTGGTCCTCGCTGTACGGCACGCCGATGTGGGACGAGATGACGTTCGCGCAGCAGATCACGCTGACGAAGCACGAGGTGTCGTCGATCATGGGCACCGGAATCTGGTTCGAGATGATTCTCCAGCAGATGGTCATCCGGGACATGTACGCCAAGGACGCCTCACAGGCGCATTTCCAGTTCGCGCTGACGGAGGTGGCCGACGAATGCAGGCACTCCGTGATGTTCGCGCGTACCGCCGAGAAGTTCGGATGCCCCTCCTACGTTCCGCGCAAGTCGGTGGTCACGCTGGGGCGCGGATTCAAGGCGCTCGCGTCGGGGGAGGTCGCGTACGCCGGCATTCTCGTCGCCGAGGAGATCCTCGACGTGATGCAGCGCGACTGGATGAAGGACACCCGCGTCCAGCCGATCGTCCGCGTCACCAGCAAGATTCACGTGGTCGAAGAGGCCCGGCACATGCGCTTCGCCCGGGAGGAGACCCTGCGACGGGCCGAGGGCATGAGCAGGGTGCACCGCGCGGCGAGCCGCGCCTGCATCGCGATCGCGTCGAACCTGATCGTCTCCAGCATGATCAACCCGGCCGTCTACGCGGCAGCCGGCCTCGACACCGAACGCGCGGTGCGCGAGGCGAAGAAAAACCGGTTCCGGGCCGAGAAGATCCGGGAGAGTTCGCAGCCGCTCATGCGGTTCCTGGACGAGGCCGATCTGCTGGGCGGTCCTTCCCGGCGGCTCTACAAGCGCGTGAACATGCTCTGAGGCCCTTCGGGCCCGTGAGTGGCTAACGAGTCCCTGCGCTCGTCAACCACGCACGGGCGGCGGAGCCGCCTACCCCCGCAGCCGGGGCGCGAGATCGCGCTCGAAGAGTTCCAGGAACCGCTTCTGATCGTGCCCGGGGGCGTGGAACACGAGGTGGTTCAACCCGGCGTCGAGGTACGGGCGGATCTGCGCCACCGCCTCGTCCGGATCCGACGCCACGATCCACCGCTTCGCCACCTGCTCGATCGGCAACGCATCCGCCGCCTTCTCCATCTCGATCGGATCCTCGATCGAATGCTTCTGCTCCGGCGTCAACGACAACGGCGCCCAGAACCGCGTGTTCTCGAGCGCCAACTCCGGATCCGTGTCGTACGAAATCTTGATCTCGATCATCTTGTCGATCTCCGCGACATCCCGCTCCGCCTTGGCCGCCCCCTCCGCGACCGCAGGCATCAACTTCTCCGTGTACAACTCCATGCCCTTGCCCGACGTGCAGATGAACCCGTCACCACTGCGACCGGCGTACCGGGCCACCACCGGACCACCCGCAGCGATGTACACCGGAATCCCGCCCTCGGGCACGTCGTAGATCGACGCCCCCTTCGTGGAGAAGTAGTCACCCTCGAAATCGACCCGGTCACCGAGCCAGAGCTCCCGCATCAACCGGACCGCCTCCCGCAGCCGCGCGAACCGCTCCTTGAACTCCGGCCACTCCCCGGCAAAACCGGTCGCGATCTCATTCAGCGCCTCGCCGGTACCGACACCGAGCATGATCCGCCCCGGATACAGACAACCCATCGTCGCGAACGCCTGCGCCACCACCGCCGGGTTGTACCGGAACGTCGGCGTCATCACCGACGTCCCCAACTGCAGCCGCTCCGTCCGCTCCCCCACCGCCGTCATCCACGCCAGCGAGAACGGCGCATGACCACCCTCGTGCCGCCACGGCTGGAAATGATCCGACACCGTCGCCGAATCCATGCCGTGCCGCTCCGCCAGCACACCCAGCTCCACCAACTCCCGCGGACCGAACTGTTCCGCGGACGCCTTGTAACCGAGCTTGAGTTCGTGGGCCACCGTGTACTCCTTCGTCTTCACGTCCGGTTCGCGAGATGCAAACCTCTTCTGCAGGTTAGAGCGCGGCCACCAGGCTGGCGAGCGCCGCTCCCAGTGCCACCACCGTCAGGGTCACCGCGAACAACCACAACTCGTGGGGCGGCGGCATCGGTGCGCCGTCGCGCAGCGCCCTCTCGACCTGCGACCACCGCCGCATCCCGACGAGGGCCGCGGCGGCGGCGAGGCCGATCAGGATCAGTCCTAGGGTCGTCCGCACCCATCCGGTGCTGAATTCGGGGACCAGGTGGATCATCGCGATGCCACCGGCCAGGAGTGCGAGTGAACTCCGCATCCAGGCGAGGAACGTCCGCTCGCTTGCGAGCGTGAAACGTTCGTCGGGCCGGTCGTTGTCGGTCACCGAATCATCTTTACACCGGTTCACGGGAACCGCACCAAGCAGGTACCCCGCAGTCCTAGATTGGAAGGGCAGGCCACAGCCAGGGGGCGTCCATGCGACCGTTCGAAGCTCTGCGATCCGCGATCTCTCTGCGTGTTGCGGCGGTGATGCTGCTGGTCTTCTCCGCGTGGGCGGCGCTCGGACCGTCGCCTGCTTCGGCGGAGCCGCGCATCACCAGGGTGGACGTCTATTCGGAGTCGATGGGCCGGTGGGTGGCCAACGACGTGATCTCTCCGGCGTCGGCAGGTCCGGCGCCCACGTTCTACCTCCTCACCGGCATCGGCGGCGGCTCGGATGGGATCTCGTGGTTCAACAACACCGGTGTGCGGGACTTCTTCGCCGACAAGCACGTCAACGTGGTAATGCCGATCGGCGGGCAGTACAGCATGTACACCGACTGGGATGCCGACGACCCGGTCCTCGGCAGGAACAAGTGGCAGACGTACCTGACGAGCGAACTTCCCGCCGCGATCGACGGCCGGTTCGCGACCACCGGGGCGAACGCCATCGGCGGGGTGTCGATGGCTGGCGGCGCGGTGCTCGACCTCGCGGTCCAGGCTCCGGGGTTCTACCGGGCCGTCGGCTCGTACAGCGGTTGCGCCGCGACGAGTGGACTGCTCGGCCAGGCGATGGTGCGGTCGATGGTGGAATTGCGGGGCGGCGGCAACGCGACCAACATGTGGGGCTCTGCTGTGGACCCACAGTGGCGGGTGCACGATCCGATGGTGAACGCCGAACGTCTGCGCGGCACAGAGTTGTTCGTCTCGAGCGGCAACGGACTTCCGGGCGGCATCGACAACCACGACCCGGTGCTGGTGGTGCCGCAGACGATCGGCGGCAGCGCGGTCGAGATGGTGACCAACGTGTGTGCGGTCGCGTTCCAGTCGCGATTGCACTCGCTGGGGATTCCGGCGACGTTCGCGTATCTCTCGCAGGGCACCCATTCGTGGGGGCTGTTCGAGACGGAGCTACGGGAGTCCTGGCCCGTCATCGGCAGAGCGATCGGGGCCTGACCCCAGGGAGTTCTCCAGGATCGGTCCGATCACCGCGAGGGCTTGCGGTGTGGTCATCCGCAGATGGTCGCAGTCCACCTTGTTCTCGACGATGACACCGGTGATCGCGGGCTGCCAGACGCCCGGCGACGGCCGTTCGCCTTCTTCCCCTTCGGCGGATTGCGCGGCGCTGAAGAACAGCAGGTCGCCGTCGAACACGCGCGGGCGGTGTCCGGTGGAGATCTGCTTCGAGTTCTCCAGCCCGGTGCTGATGCGAGCGAGGAGGGTCGACGCGAACGCGGGGTCCCGGCCGAACGAGCGTCCGAGCATCTCGAGCAGTTGCTCGCGGTACGACGTGCCGGCGTCGTCGCTGCCCTCGAATTCGACGCCCAGCCCGTGCAGCCACTCCTCGGCGTTCACTTCGAGGTCACCGAAGTTTTCGCCCTCCGCGACGTAGCTGTCCATCATCGCGAGGGTGCCGACCTCGGCGCCCGACTCACGGAGTTCGACGGCAATCGCCTGGGCGATGACACCGCCGAGCGACCAGCCGAGCAGGTGGTACGGCCCCCGGGGCTGGACGGCACGCATCTCGACCACGTACCGGTGAGCGAGTTGTTCCATCGACTCGAACGTCGTTCCGCCGCTGAGGATCGGCAGTTGCAGCCCGTACACCGGACGGTCGGGCGAGAGGTGCCCGATCAGTCCGGCGTAGCCCAGCGCGAGTCCGCCCGCCGGGTGCACACAGAAGAGGGCGGGTTGCGCGCCGGACGCCCGGAGCGGGACGACGACGTTCAGCACGTCGTCGGCCGGCATGCTTCCGAGCACCGACGGGTCGACGATCCGGCGGGCGAGGCCCTCCGGGGTCGGGTTGCGGAAGATCCACTGCAGGACGACGTCGGTGCCGAGCCGGTCCCGGAGCGCGGACGCCACCCGGGTCGCGACGAGCGAGTTGCCGCCGAGTTCGAAGAAGTCGTCGTCGGCCCCGACGCGGTCGATGCCGAGGACGTCGGCGAAGACCTCCGCGACGGCCTCCTCCACCGGGGTGGCGGGTGCCCGGAACTCCCGGGGCGCGAGCACGGGGGCGGGGAGCGCCCGGCGGTCCAGCTTGCCGGTGCGGCCGACGGGCAGCCGGTCGAGGACCACCAGCTGGGTGGGCACCATGTACGGCGCGAGATGCGACCCGGCGTACCGGAGCACCTCGGCGGTGTCGATGCTCGCGCCGGGCTCCGCCGTCACGTATCCCACCAGCCGGTCGCCGGTGCCGCTGTGCACGGCGACCGCCGCCCGGCCGACGCCGTCGCAGCGGGACAGCACCGATTCGATCTCGCCGAGCTCCACCCGCTGTCCGCGGATCTTCACCTGGAAGTCGTTGCGTCCCACATACTCCAGCCGTCCGATCTCGGTCCACCGTACGAGGTCGCCGGTGCGGTACATGCGGGAGCCCGGTTCGCCGAACGGGTTCGCGACGAAGGACGCACCCGTGAGCGCCGCACGCCGGTGGTAGCCGCGCGCCAGCCCCGGTCCCGCGACGTACAGTTCTCCGATCACGCCCACCGGGACGGGCTGCAACCAGGTGTTGGCCACGATGACGTCGACGCCCCGCCCCGGACCGCCGACGTTCACCGATTCGTCGGGCGACAGGACCTCGCTGATCGTGGTCTGCACAGTCGCCTCGGTGGGTCCGTATCCGTTGAAGACGAACCGTCCCGGGGTCCAGCGGTCGGCGATCTCGGGTGGGAACCGTTCGCCCGCGACGGCGAGAATCCGCAGTGACGGCAGATCCTCGGGGCGGAGGGTGTCGAGGATGGTCGGGGTGAAGAACGCGTGCGAGACGCGCTCGCTCGCGAGGAGTTCGGCCAGTTCCCGTCCCCCGAGCACCGTCGGTGGCACGACCACCAGCGTCGCGCCGACGGCGAACGCCATCAGCAGTTCGAACAGGGACGCGTCGAAGCTCGGCGACGCCAGGTGCGACACCCGCGCCCCGTGCATCGATGCGAACCGTTCCCGTTCCTCGACAGCGAGATTCGCGATGCCGCCGTGTGTGAGCACGACGCCCTTCGGTGTTCCCGTCGAACCCGACGTGTAGAGCAGGAACGCGGCGTGCTCGACTCTCAGCGGACGCAGACGGTCGGCGTCGGTCACCGCGTCGCCGGAGTACCCGTCCACGACGTCGGGATCGTCGAGCAGCAGCCACGGCACGACCCCGGGCAGCCGGTCGCGGTGCGCGGTCACCGTCAGTCCGTGCATCGCACCCGAATCTTCGAGCATGCCGCCGGTGCGCGCGGGCGGCAGCGCCGGGTCCACCGGCACGTAGGCGGCCCCCGATTTCGCGACCGCCCACACCGACAGCACCCAGTCGATCGACCGGGGCACGCCGATCGCGACGAAGGCGTCCGGACCGGCGCCGCGGTCGATCAGCGCCCTGGCCAGCCGGTTCGACTGCTCGTCGAGTTCCCGGTACGACAGCGTGACGCCTTCGCACGACACCGCGGTCGCGCCCGGTGCGAGCGCGGCGCCCGCGGTGAGGACGTCCGGGAGCAGGCGTTCCGCGACCGCGGGGAAGCCGCGCATCGGTACGAGTTCGTCCCGTTCGAGGGCGTCGAGGATCTCGAGGTCGCCGACCCGGATCGACGAATCGGATACGGCCGCATCGAGCATCCGGACGAACCGGTCGGCCAGGCCTGCGACGGTCTCGGCATCGAAAAGGTCAGTGGCGTAGGCGAAACCGGCGGTGATGCCGGCCGGCGTTCCGTCGTCCGTGTACTCCTCGGCCAGTGTCAGCTGCAGATCGAACCGGGCGATCGTGGCACCGAGGTCGATGCCGCGCACCTCGACGCCCGGCAGCGAGAGGTCGGGGCGCTCGACGTTCTGGAATTCGAGCAGCACCTGGAACAGCGGTGAATGCGCCGTGGAGCGGGGCGGATCGAGTGCTTCCACGACCTTCTCGAACGGCACCTCCGCGTGCGCGTACGCACCGAGGTCGACGTCGCGTACCTGGTCGAGCAGGTCGGAGAACCGGTCCGCGTCGGACACGACGGTCCGCAGGACGACGGTGTTGACGAACATTCCGACGACGTCGTCGAGTGCGGCCTCGCCGCGTCCGGCGACGGGGGTGCCGACGGCGATGTCCCCGGTGCCCGACATTCTCGCGAGGAACGCGGCCAGGGCGGCGTGCGCGACCATGAACACCGTCGACTGGTGCATGGACGCCGTCGCCAGCAGCCGGCGATGGAGGTCGGCGTCGATCTCGAACCCGACCCTGCTCCCGTCCGGTGTGCGTTGCAGCGACCGCGGACGGTCGGCGGGCAGGTCCAGCGCGGCGGGGAGCCCGGCCAGTGTGCTGCGCCAGTAGTCCAGTTGCTGCGACACCAGCGACTGCGGATCGTCTTCCGAGCCGAGGAGGCGGCGCTGCCAGAGCGTGAAATCGGCGTACTGGACCGTGGTCGGTGGCCAGTCGGGGGCGTGCCCGGCCGCCCGGGCGGTGTAGGCCGTCGTCACGTCGCGCGCGAGCGGGACCATCGACACTCCGTCCGCGACGATGTGATGGACCACCACCAGGAGCGTCCGGTCGGTGCCGGAGGTCTCGAACACGGCTGCCCGCAACGGAATCTGTTCCGTGACGTCGAATCCCTGCGCGACCGCCGCCGACAGCAGCTCCCGCAACTCCGCCTCGCTGGACACCGCGGTGACGGGCAGGTCCGGAACCGCATCGGCGGCGGGCACGATCACCTGCACCGGTTCTTCGCCGGCCATCGGGAACCGGGTGCGGAGCGTCTCGTGGCGTCGCACCACGTCGGATACCGCGGCGCGCAGGGCGTCGAGGTCGAGTGCGCCGGTGAGGCGGAACGCCATGGCGATGTTGTAGGCGGGCGACGCGGTGTCGAACTGGTTGAGGAACCACATGCGGGTCTGGGTCAGGGACAGCGGAATTCGCGCGGGCCGCGGCTCCGCCCGCAGTTCCGGCCGGTGTGTCGGCGCACCGGCCTTCGCCGCGCGTTCCGCGAACTCCGCCACGGTCGGCGCCTCGAACAGGGCGTGCACGCCGACGTCGACGCCGAGAGCCGCGTCGACGCGGGCGACCACACGGGTGGCGGACAGCGAATCTCCCCCCAGACGGAAGAAGTGGTCTTCGGCCCCGACGCGGTCGACGCCGAGGACCTCACCGAACACGTCGGCGACGACGGCCTCGAACGGCGTGGCCGGCGCCCGGAACATCCGCACCGGAGCCTCGGGTGCGGGTAGTGCGGCACGGTCCACCTTCCCCGACGCCGTCACCGGCAACTCCCCCAACACCACCACCACCGACGGCACCATGAACCCCGGCAACACCGACCCCGCAAACTCCACCACCGCACCCGAATCCACCCGAACCCCCACCTCCGGCACCACATACCCCACCAACCCACCACCCGAACCCACCACCACCACAGCCGCACCCACCCCCGGACACGACACCAACACCGACTCCACCTCCCCCAACTCCACCCGCTGCCCCCGCACCTTCACCTGAAAATCAGCCCGCCCCACAAACACCAACGACCCCAACCCATCCCACCGCACCAAATCCCCCGTCCGATACAACCGCGCCCCCACCCCAAACGGACTCGCCACAAACGACGCCGCCGTCAACCCCACCAACCCGTGATACCCCCGCGCCAACCCCACACCCCCCACATACAACTCCCCCACCACCCCCACCGGCACCGGCCGCAACCACGAATCCAACACCACCACCTCAACACCCACCCCCGGACCACCCACCGTCACCACACCCCCCGGCACCAACGCACCACTCACCGTCGCCTGCACCGTCACCTCGGTCGGCCCATACGCATCGAACAACTCCCGACCCACACCCCACCGCTCCACCAACTCCGGACCACACACCTCCCCCGCCACCACCAACACCCGCACCGACCCCAACGACCCCTCCACCGAACCCAACACCGACGGCGTCACAAAACAATGCGACACCCCCTCCACCTCCAACCACTCCCCCAACACCGCACCCCCGAACACCCCCGGCGGCGCCACCACCAAACACGCCCCCACCGAAAACGCCATCAACCACTCGTACACCGCCGCATCAAAACCCGGCGACGCCACATGCGACACCCGACACCCCGACCACAACCCAAACCGAACCCGCACCTCCTCCACCAAATTCGCCAACCCCCCATGCGACACCACCACCCCCTTCGGACGCCCCGTCGACCCCGACGTATACATCACATACGCCGCATTCCCCACCCCCAACCCACCCAACCGCTCCCCCTCCGACACCGCCCCATCCGACACCCCCTCCACCACCGACACATCATCAACCCGCAACCACTCCACCACCCCCGGCACCACCACCCCCGACACCGACAACCCCACCACCGCACCCGAATCCACCAACACCTCCCGCACCCGCCCCACCGGCAACCCCACATCCACCGGCACAAACACACCCCCCGACTTCACCACCGCCCACACCGCCACCACCAACTCCACCGACCGCGGCACCACCACCCCCACCACCACCTCCGGACCCACCCCACAACCAATCAACACCCGCGCCAACCGATTCGACCACCCATCCAACTCCCCATACGACAACTCCACACCCCCACACGACACCGCCACCCCACCCCCACCCGCCACCGCACCCCCCGCCAAAATCTCCGGCAACAACCGCACCCCCACACCCGACACACCACACACCAACCCCACACCCGACCCCCACACACCCACCCCACCCACACCCACACCCGGATCCGACGCCATCGCCTCGAGCACGCGGGTGACCTGTCCCGCGATCGAGCCGACGGTGGCCCGGTCGATCAGGTCGGGCCGGTAGTGGAATGTCATGCGCAACCGGGTGTCCACGGAGAAGGCGACGCTCAGCGGGTAGTGCGTGGCGTCGACGCCGCGCACGTCGACCACCCGGATTCCGGCGAGGTCGGTGTCCTCGGTGAGGCCTCCGCGGTCGATCGGGTACGACTCGAAGACGGTCGCGGTGTCGAACCCGATGTCGGCGCCGACCGCGCGCTGGATGTCGGCGAGGCCGAGGTGATGGTGGTCGAGGAGCGCTGCCTGTTCCGCTTGCGTCCGGTCGAGCAGCGCACCCAGGGTCTCCCGGGGGTCGAGGGTGATGCGGGTGGGTACGGTGTTGACGAACAGCCCGATCATCGACTCCACCCCGGGCAGGTGCGGCGACCGCCCGGACACGGTGCTCCCGAACGTCACGTCGTCGCGGGATGTCGCGGTGCCCAGCACGATGGCCCACGCCACCTGCGTGACCGTGTTCAGGGTCGTGTTGCGGGTCCGCGTGAGGGTCGTGAGGTCGGCGGTCAGTTCCTCGGACACCGTGTACTGGGTGCTCTCGGGGGGAGCCGACAGCTGCCGCCCCCGTGCGTCGGGCAGGAGCAGTGTCGGACCGTCGATGCCGGCGAGTGCGGTCGCCCAGGCCTCCCGCGATTCGGCCGGGTCCCGGCGGTGCAGCCACGACAGGAAGTCCCGATAGGGCCGGGGCCGCGGCAACGCCGACGCATCGGCGTCCCCGGCCACATAGAGCGCGAGCAGTTCGCGGATCGCGAGCGGCATCGACCATCCGTCCAGGAGGGTGTGGTGGTTGGTCCACACGAGCCGCGATTCCCGGCTGCCGGTGTACACGAGCAGGAACCGCAGCAGCGGGGCCCGGGAGGTGTCGAACGGCGCGGCCCGGTCGGCGGCGAGGACGCGCTCCAGTTCGATGGTCCGCTCGGCCTCCGGCAGGCCGGTGAGGTCGAGTGCGCGGAACGGCACGTCGACGGTCGCGGGCACCACCTGCACGAACGTGCCGTCCCGCGCGGGGACGAACGCCACCCGCAGATTCGCGTGCCGCTCCAGTAGAGCCGCCGCAGCCCGGCGCATCCGGTCCGGGTCGACGGCGCCCTTCAGGTGCAGTTCCACCTGCACCGTGTAGGCGTCGATCGACGGTTTCGCGAGCAGGGCGTGGAACAGCAACCCGGCCTGCAGCGGGGTGGGCGGCCACACGTCGGTCAGCGCGCCGAAGTGTTCTTCCCACGTCTCGAGGTCGTCCTGGGTGACGTCGACGAGCGGAACGTCCGAGGGCGTGAGCCCACCGGCGATCCCGCTGCGTGCGTGGGACACCAATGCGGACAGCGCCTCCCGCCACCGCGCCGCCAGCCTCTCCACCTCGGCGCGCGCGAGCAGGGTGTCGGGGAAACCGAAACCGACCCGGAGCCGTCCGCCGATGACGATCGCGTTGATCTCGACGGCGGCCGACGCCGGCATGTCCAAGTCCGGGACGTACCGGAGGTCGCCGAACCCGTCGGCGGGGGTCCAACCGGCCTCGGTGTCGCCGACCGCCGGATCCGGGACCTGGCCGAGGTAGTTGAAACTGATCTGCCCCGGTTCAGGGTCCGGCAGGCTGCCCGCGGTGTCCGGGTTCAGGTACCGGAGCAGTCCGTAGCCGATGCCCATGTCCGGCACCGCCCGGAGGTGTTCCTTCACCCGTTTCAGTGCGCTGCCCAGGTCGGGGCCGCCGGCGAGCGCGTCGTCGAGGTCGATGCCGCGGAGTTCGACGCGGACCGGGAAGACCGTCGTGAACCAGCCGACGGTGCGGGACAGGTCGGCGCCCGGCACCATCTGCTGCTCCCGGCCGTGCCCTTCCAATCGGATCAGCGTCGACGTTCCCGGGATCCCCCGTTCGGCTCGCCACCTCGACGACGCCACCACCAGCGCCGTCAGCAGAATGTCTAGGGCGCCTCCGCGATAGAGGTCCGGTAGGCGGGTGAGCAGCACGGACGTGTCGTCGAGGGAGGTCTCGACACTCACGTCCTGCAGGGCGGTCGCGACGTCCACGCCCGGGTCGAGGGGGCGGTCGGTGATCAGCGGGTCCGGTCCCCCGACGACGTTCTGCCACCACCGCAGTTCGGCGATTCGCTCGCTCCGGACGGCTTCCTCCGCCAGCGCGTGCGCCCACCGGCGCATCGACGTCGCCGGTTCCGGGAGCGTCGGCACGCTCCCGGCGCTCACCTGATGCCAGGCGGCCACGAAGTCGGGCAGCAGAATCCGCCACGACACCCCGTCGACCGCGAGGTGGTGTGCGACCACGATCAATCGCCCCGACCGGCCCGGGGTTGCGGCGGCCGGCGCGGGGTCGAGCCACACGAACTGGGCGACCACCCCGTCGGACGGGCGCAGTCGCTCCACGGCGGCCTGGTGCTCGGTCGCGATCAGGTCTGCTGACAGGCCGGGATCGGTGGCCGGATCGAAGACGACCCGCCGCAGCAGTGACGCGGCGTCGACGTCGGCCGCGGCGCGAGTCTCCATCTGCCACTGCCCGTTCGCGTCCCGATACAGCCGCGACCGCAGCATGTCGTGGCGCGCGAGCACCGCGGTGACGGTCGCGAGGAGCCGGTCGGAGTCGACGGTGCGCGGGAGGTCCAGCAGCACGCTCTGGCTGAACCTCTCGTAGTGTCCACCCCGCTCGATCAGGTACCGGACCACCGGGGTGGGCGGGAAGGTGCCGATTCCACCGCCCGCGAGTTCGGCAAGGGCGACCGTGGTTTCACGGTCCGCGATCTCCGATTCCGCTGCGAGCGCCGCCACCGTCCGGTGCTCGAACACCTGCTGCGGGGTGAACACCAATCCTCGAGCCTTGGCGCGTGACACGAGGCGGATGGACAGAATGCTGTCGCCGCCCAGCGCGAAGAACGACTCGTCGAATCCCACTTTCTCGACGCCGAGTACTTCGGCGAACACGGACGCCAGTGTTTCTTCCGCCGCACTCCGTGGGGCGCGGTCCGGCCCGCGCGGGGCCATGTCCGGTGCGGGTAGTGCGGCACGATCCACCTTCCCCGACGCCGTCACCGGCAACTCCCCCAACACCACCACCACCGACGGCACCATGAACCCCGGCAACACC